>NZ_CAJYVU010000015.1 GCF_913778135.1 uncultured Sphingomonas sp.
TCGAGGAACCAGCGCAGCAGGTTCGCACCCTCACCGTCACCGCCAGTGTCGTCCAGCGTGCCCGCGTCGTGCGCCACCGCTGCCTGCATCGTGCGCCAGTCGCGTGTCGCCGCTCGGACGTTGGCGAGTACGTTGTTCAGATCCTCGATCAGCTCGCGCCGGTCGCGCGCGTCGGCGCGGTCCATTTCCAGGTAGATCATCGACTCGCGTCGCGCCCCCGGCTCGCCACTAGCCGCGTCGATTGCGATCAGCGTGCCGTTCTCGTCGCGCATTACCTGCACCACGGGGTGGATGATCCGCTCGATCGCGATGTCGCGCGCGCCGATCGCGCCGGCGATCGAGTCGACCAGGAACGGCATGTCGTCGTTGACGATCGCGACGCGCATCCGGCGCGGTCCGCCGTCGCCCGGCAGCGGCTCGAGCGCGATCGCAGGCGTCTCCGCCGCGCGGGTCTCGCCGGTCGCGATCAGGAACTCGGCCGCACTCGCCTGCTCGGCTTCGGCAAATCCCTGAAGCTCGTCCGGCAATGCCCGGTGGGTGAGCCGCGCCGACAGCGCGTCCGACAGTATCGTTTGCAACTTCCTCGCCATGCGCGGGGCTATGCGCCCGTCACGATCAATCCTCAACCCCGCGAAAGATTGTATCGCTCACCCTCGTGCGCGGCGTGCCCTAAGGCTTCACCGCAGCCGCGCCAGCACCCGCTCCGCCAGCCGCCGATCGCTGCTGGCATCGACCACATCGATCATTCCGTTCTGCGCCACACGGCCGAGCAGTACGATGGCATCGCCCTTCTTCGCCGCCGCAATATCGAGCATGTCGGGTGCGACACTTGCCAGCACCGCGCGATCGGCGAACTCCGTCGCGCCGCCGGCTGCCGCACCGACGCGCCTCACGCGCTCGGCGGCCACTATGTCGGCGATCCCGCCGGGCAGCGCCTCGATCGCGCGGGCCAGTCCGCCCTCGGGAACGTCGCGGCGACGCGCGTAGGCAAGCACCGCGCGCGCCTGTGCGACGGTCGCGATATCGTCGCCGAAGATCAGACGCGCGATTGTGCTCGTCGTCATGCTCTCGTTCTCGGTGACGCTCGCGGCATTCACGCCGTTTTCATCGAGCAACGCGGCATAGGCGAGCGGCGCGCGCTCCGCTGCACAGGCGAAATCGTGCGCACGCCCCAGCGCGCGGCCAATCGCCGCGGCGCTCCGCGACTGCGCGGTGCGCGCGCCCGTCGCGCTCTCACGCGCCAGCTCCAGCAACTCGGGCAGATCGGGATCGTCGTTCGCCTCGGCCACGGGTGCTGCGCTCGGCCCGTCGGCCCACACCGACGAAAGATCGGCCGCGCGCGGTGCGCTGCGTACCGATCGCGCCAGCTCGGCGTCGAGCTGCGCCTGCGTATCGCTGCTCACCATCTCCTTCCAGTTGATAACGCCGTAGATATAATCGATCGCCGCGCCATCGGAGGAAAACGGCATCAGGATGCCTCGGTAAAAGGTGTTGTGCCCGCGGATGCCGACGAACTCGGCCTCGAACCCGACCGGTGCGCGATTGGCGATGATCTGTAGGTAATGATCGGTCAGCCGCGACAGCAGCGAGCGCGGCGGCACCTGCGCGATGTTGGTGATCGACTGGTCGACCCCGCACTCCGCGCGCAACGCGGCACCCAGGAACGGGATCGCGGGGTTTTCCAGCCCTTCGCTGAAATCGAGCAGTACGCTATGCGGCCCGAAATCGGCGATGTGCGCGGGATCCAGGTCGGCAATCGTCGGGAACGGCCGTTCGGCGAGCAACGACACCCAGTGATTGTACGCGCGCACGTGCATGCGTCGCTCGTCGCTGCCGATCTTGACCTGCGGCTCGCCGACCCCCGCCTCGGTTGGATCATTGTCCTGCCGGATGCCGACTTTGTCGGAACCATCACTGCCGCGCGCGCTGTCCATAACCTGTTCTTTCCCGACGGGTTCGCCAAGCATGCGACGCGTCCCGTTCAGCGAAAGCTCTGCACCATCGGCCGTAAACGCCGCGTAAACTCCGGATCAGCCCCGCGTCTACTTGCGCGCAGCTTAAAGCATCTGCGCCGCCAGCAACGATCCCGCTTGCCACTCCCGCACACCCCTGCTAAGCGCCGCGCCTCGCCCCGACACGGGCGCACCAGGCCGCTTTAGCTCAGCTGGTAGAGCATCGCATTCGTAATGCGGGGGTCACAGGTTCGAGTCCTGTAAGCGGCACCATCCTTCTTTATGTGCGTCCACGAGGGAAGCGGCTGCGGCTGAGGGTAAGAGCGTTAGCTTGGGAACCCACGTGGGTTCTAGCTGGGACGTCTTCCGGTAAGGAGCGTCAGAACCGAGCGGTCAAACTGGCCTTCGCATCCAGTATGCGGAGGCGCCGGCGAAACTGAGCGTCGGCAACCAATTACCTTGCTCAACAAGACCCACAAGTGCACGTTCAGACCACCCTGTTCGCTTCCCAGCTTCGATCGTTCATTCATGTTTGCCCGATGCCTCGACCAGCGATGTCGAAATTGGCGAGAAGTGGGACAAACCGGTCATCCCGTCATTTCGCCGCAGCCCCGAAAGTCTCAGGATTGCCCGATAAAAGGCTAGGCTTGTGGGGCACCGATTGAGCCTGACAGCAACAATCTATCGAACGCTTTCGGAAGTATAGCGGCTTTCTAGCGCCCCCAGCAGGCGATCCGGCCATATGGTCAATCGGACGCGGCGCGGTGGACAGACCCTCCGCCATGCTGCTTGCAAAGTCGCAGAAATAAGTGATTTCTCAATCGTGGCCGACTGGAAGTACCCAGCTTGTATCCGCGTCCGAATGTCCGCTTCTGGTGGGAATCGGCCAGTCCGCTTTCGGGCGACCCATCGGGGTAAGCTGCCGTTCGCCTAGGCGACGGGAGGGGCCTTAGTGCCCGCGGACGGTGGAAAGCGGTCGGTCCGCTTTCTAGCCCTAATCGCGAACTGCAGCCCTTTGTTCAGTCGGCAGGGCGTACGCTTCGGACGTGCGCGGTCGGGCGGAAAACGGAAAGCGCCTTCAAATCGGCAACAGCGCGTGATGAGCGTTTACTCAGGTGCCAACCGGACAACACGAGCGGTAATTACTGATAATAATCAGGTTGGGATAGTGAATACGATCTTAGCTCATGATCATCTAAGCGGCTCGCAGATGCCTTGCTTTTTCTAGCACTGCTCTCGCGCTTATCTCGTCCAAAGGCTTGCTAAACAAGAAACCTTGCAACGTGCTGCAACCCTGGGCCTGGAGCTCAGCATGCTGTCCGGCGTCTTCAACACCTTCAGCGGTAGTTTCCATGTGCAATGCAGTTGCGAGGTCGACGATTGCTTTCACGATGGCGGCGGCGCTGGCATCGTGCGCGATATTGGTGATGAACGAGCGATCGATCTTGATCTTGTCGAAGGGAAACGACCGCAGATAGCTGAGCGACGAATAGCCGGTGCCGAAGTCGTCCAGCGCCACGCGCACGCCCAATGCGCGCAGCATGTGCAGGATCTGAAGCACGCCGGTTTCGCCGTCGAGGAAGACAGATTCGGTGATCTCGATCTCGAGCCGGTCGGGCGTCAGCCCGCTCGATGTCAGACATTGCAGCACGATCGACCCAAATCCTGCGGAACGAAATTGTAGTGGAGACACATTGACCGCGACGCGCACATGCTCGGGCCACCCCGCAGCGACACGACATGCTTCGTGCAGTACCCATTCGCCAATCTGCGTGATCAAGCCCGTTTCTTCGGCGATCGGGATAAACTCTACCGGCGAGATCAGCCCGTGATCAGGGTGCGGCCAGCGCAGCAGTGCCTCGAACCCTTTGATCGCCTCGCCGTCACTCGCGACGATCGGCTGGAAGTTGAGCCTGAACTGTCCAGTCCTGATCGCCACGCGCAGATCGGTTTCGATCTGACGCCGACGCCGTGCCGCCTCGTCAAGCGACTGGTCGAAAAAGCGAAGCTCACCCCGACCGTCGTGCTTGGCGCGGTAAAGCGCCAGATCGGCATTCTTCAGCAATACCGTTGCATCCGCTCCGTCGGCGGGGAACATGGCGATGCCGATGCTGCTCCCCGTCACGATCGTGTGGCCCGCGACCTCCATCGGTTCTGAGAATTGTTCGAGGATCGTACGACCCAGCAGGCGCGAGCGACCGCTGTCACCCGTCTCCGGCACCACGATGGCGAACTCGTCGCCGCCAAGTCGCGATACCATTGCGCCGTCCGCAACCCGGAGCAGGCGTTCAGCAACCTGGCGCAGCAAGGCGTCGCCGACCGGGTGTCCGAGTGTATCGTTGATGCTCTTGAACCCGTCGAGGTCAAGGCACAGCACGCCGACCTTCTCGTTCAAGCGCGCCGCACGCGCGACCGCCTGCTCAAACGATTGTTGGAACAACACGCGGTTCGGTAGGTCGGTCAGTCCGTCGTGGAACGCCAAGTGCGTGATGCGCTGCTCACGTTCCTTGATGCCGAGCGACATGCGATTGAACGAGCGCGCCAGCCGGCCAACTTCGTCATCGCCGTAGACCGCAACTTCGGCGTGCTCGCCATTTTCCAGCTGCCTCGACGCCGCATCGAGTGCAACGATCGGCTGCGCGATACCGCGTGCCAGTCGGCCGGTTCCGAGGACGATTATGAGGAGCCACACTAGACCCGCTGCGATGAGGCCAATCTGGATAGAACGATACGATTGCATCGCACGCGCGATCGGATAGCTGAGCAGCAGCGCTGCCTGCGCGCGACCATTCGGAGCAGCGAGCGGGCGCAGAATGGCGAAACTGCTGCCGCCGCGCGTCACCACGCTGGTAACCGCGCGTCTGGTCGCGGCTGGTAGCGTGAGATGCCCATCGGTCCACGCGCCATCGCGCGTGCGCGTCAGCATCTGCGCTGTGAGTGGCATCGCAAACAGCTTTTCCAAGTCGCGCATCTCACCCGCATCCAGCGGCATGACGAAGGCGATGCGGCCGATCTCGTTGGGCGCGAGGATCGGCGCGGTGACGATCCGATTGACCTTGCCCGCGCTTGCAACAACCGCGTCGCGGCGATCCCCTTCGATCGCATCGACGAACCCGGCCACTTTGCCACCGAGTTCGCCCGCGTCGCCGATCACCTGACCTGCATCGGTCACGAGGACGACGTGCGGCACGTCGGCACGCACACGCAGGCTGTCGAGTGCGGACACGATCGTCGCGACATCGTTGCTCGCAACCGCACTGCGGAAACCGAAGTCACGCGCGACCACGTCGGCGGCCCCCGTCAGCGCGCGCTCGCGCTCCTGCCAGAGCCGGTCATAGACCGAGGCGCTGGTGGATAGCTCATCGGTCGCCGCGCTGCGGGCGCTGCGCTCGATCATCACCTGCGCGAGCACGGCCAGCACCACCAGTCCGACCGTGAACAGCCCGGCGTAGAGTACCGTCAGTCGCGTTCGCAGGGTTCTGAAGGGTGGCAGCGCCAGTTTCATCGATGTAGCTGAAGCGTCGTGGTGAGACCCGTCGCCGCAACGGAGGCGGGCTGCTCCAGCGTGTTGCCGGCGGAACGGATCGATGGATGCCACACCGCAACCCGGCCTGATCCCGGTGTCACGTTCATCCGCACGCGCCCTGCGGCATCGGTGAGCGCGGTGTAGGGGCTTGCGGTCACGTACACGACGCCGTTCATCGTGTCGTGGATGTTGCACCCCAACGCCACGGCACCGGGTTTGTCGAAGACGACGTTCCGGCTCTCGTCCCGGCCGAACAGCTTCAACTCGAACTTCTTGGGCTTAGAGAAGGAGTAGACGTGATGCCGTACCTTGTCGAAATTGGGGAAGCTCACCGTGGCACCGACCGGTACGATCAGGACGCGCGGATCGAACTGGATGTTGCGTTGTGCAACCACGTAGGGGCCGCGCGGCGCCGGCGCAGCCGTACCAGGCATCGTGACGGTCACGACGGCGCCCGATAGCGGGCGACCGTCGACGCCGACGACCTGGATCAGCACAGGGGCTGCCTTGGCAGTGGTAGCGATCGGCAATGCAACCAGAGCGAGCATCACGATACGGAAATTGCGCATGATGGCTGGCTTAGCTGCTTGAAGGTTGCCGGCAGGTAAACTCCGGCGTTAACTTCGTTTTCGAACATCATGCGCGAAATACGCAGCATGATTCGATCGTTCGCGACCGCCGTTCTGACCCTTCTGACCGTCTCGCAACCAGCTCTGGCCGGTGATCGCCGCGCGGGCGGCAAGCTGTTGCTCACCAACGGTGTCACCAGTGTCGAAGGCGCGGCGGGCGGCGGGCTTGCCAGCTGGGCGGTAATCGCCGGCAACGAAACGCGCGACGGCATCGGAGGCAAGGCCAACGCGACGCTGGTCGCGCTGCCCGACTTCGACCTGACGAGCTTCGGCGCGGCGGTCGGGATCAACGACCGGGTCGAATTGTCGTACACGCGGCAGCGTTTCGATACGCGCGCCGCGGGCGCGGCGCTGGGGCTCGGGCGCGGTTTCACGTTCGGACAGGACGTGTTCGGCGCCAAGCTGCGCGTGATCGGTGACGCGGTCTGGGATCAGGACAGCTGGTTGCCGCAGATCGCGGTCGGCGTGCAGCACAAGCGCGCGAACCGCGGCGCGGTCATCCGCGCGGTCGGCGGACGCTACGATGCCGGAACCGACTTCTACGTCGCCGCGACCAAGGTCGTCCTATCGCGCGGGCTGGTGCTGAACGCCACGATGCGCGCGACCAAGGCGAACCAATTCGGTTTGCTGGGCTTCGGCGGCGATCGGCACGACCGGTATCGCGCGCAATTCGAAGGTTCCGCGGGGGTGATGCTGTCGCGGCGGCTTGTCATCGGTGTCGAGGGACGCAGCAAGCCGAGCAACCTCCGGTTCGCGCGCGAGCAGAAAGCAGTGGACGCGTTCGCGGCCTGGGCGGTGGCGCGCAACGTGTCGCTCACCGCAGCCTATGTCGACTTGGGCGACATCGCCACCGTTCGCCGGCAGCGCGGCGCGTTTCTCTCAGTACAAGGATCGTTCTAAGATGCTGATTGCCGCCATCCTGCTGCTCCAGGCGAGCGTTGCCGTGCCTGCGGGCGAGGATCCGGTCGCGCCGTACACGCAATCCGACCACAATGCCGGCGCGACTCCATTCAAGGACGACCGCCTCTGGCGTGACTTTCACGAGGAAGCGGGGGTGTCGCGGATCGTCGACGATCTGGTTTCGCGTAACCAGAGCGATCCGCGAATCAGTGACATCTTCAAGAACCAGGATCTCGTTAGGCTCAGGCGAACGCTGAAGGAACAGTTCTGCTTCATTCTGGGCGGCGGTTGCTCCTACACCGGCCGGGATATGCGAGCGGCGCACAAGGACATGGGCATCCAGCGCGCAGACATGACCGCGCTGGTCGAGAACTTGCAGGCGGCAATGCGTGCAGAGCACGTGTCTTTCGCATCACAGAACCGCCTGCTGGCCAAGCTCGCGCCGATGCAGCGGGAGGTCGTTGAACGTTGAAGGACCAAAAATTGTTCGCGAAGTGGCATTGGACTGGCGAACTGTGTGCTAGAACTCTGCGACAGAGGACCGACCGGCGCGACTTGCCTGCCGAGAACGCCGACCTGCATCGCCAGCGCCGACCCAACCGCTCTCCCAAAAAACGGTAGAGTTTCAGGTACCGGATTACCGGCGCTCGAACATAGTCGGGCACGCACCGAGATACTCGGTTTTGCCAAAAGCCGCATATCCGAGCTTCTCGGCAACGCGGATGGAAGGTCAATTATCGGGGTGAATGATGCAAACGGTGCGCTTCGACTTCCGGCTCCGATCCATCCACGTGTGCGCGGCGGCGACTGCTTCGGTGGCTGCCGTGCGAGCTGATTGCTAGAACCTACGCAGCTTCCGGAAAGGGGTCGAAGGTTTCACCAAGCCCGCGCGAGAAGTGAGCAAGCCCGACCTCACCGACAAAGGCACTGCCGCCCTTCTCTCGAACAGAAAAGACGCCGTATTCGTATGACGCTCAATGCGCGATGTTGTGCAAGAGTTTGTTCCAAACATCTTCTCGGCTCGCGGGCTTGCCGCCGATGAACTCCGCCACCCCGGCGTCGCTGCTCATCGCGAATGAATCATCAAAGTCCGCAAGCGTTGGCTTCGCTAACGTGAGGCGTACGGTACCAATCATCGCTGCATCATGCGCACCTAGACCGATTTCGACAACGATGCATCACACGACCCAGGTTTCACAATTAGGAACAGCCAGCGAGACGCCAAGGTCATTCCCACTGGGATCGTTGATTGGGAATGGGGCTTCGATGATGGCAAGCGATGCCTCTATCATAGATGACCAAACTGTAATCAACGGATACAGCGGCGACGCAGGTAAGACGCACCATCAATGTCGTGGCGAGGACAGGGCAGTGACGCGCTTGGTAGCTGGTCTAGTTATAGCGGTTCTCCTATCGACCTCAGCCTTCGGGCAAGACCGCATCAGTGAGACATGCAGCGGGACGGAAACAATCGAAGCGGGTACAAGCGCCCCCACGACCGTGCCCTATTCGCTGACGTTTAGCATGGACCTCAAATCGGGCTATTACTGCTATGCGGAATGTAAGCCGGAGCAGACGTATGCAATTAGAGATTGGTTGTCAGACCCAATCAAGCTGGCCGATGTACATGCGGGCAACCAGACCAGACTGACTACGTTTAGCCGCAAGAGCAGGCTTCTTGCCGACGATCAGGTCGTACAAGTTCTAGGAACGGTGAAACGAAGCGCAAGAGCTACCTGTCAACCGTCAGCTTTTCATGAGCCGACACCTCTACCCGGACATTGAATCGTTCCGCTTCTGTCTCGGTTCCGGGCTCGCCTCAATCGAGCCAAACGTCTTAATCTTTGCGAAGGCGGTCTCATTACCCTTCCTAAAAACGAACGGCGATCGGGACATACGAGGCCGTCTCTATGGGATCGAGTTTCGGGAAAGCTACCCTCGCCCCTTGGGGAAATGCTGCGCATCACCGGGCATCGTGATCCAGCGATGCATCGTTTGCTCCCAAACCGACCGAACAGGTGGCTGGAACTCAGGATCAGCGATCGTTCCGACCGCGACGCCAATCATCGTCGGGTGCTTGCCCGCCCGGGCATAGATGGTCGATCCGCATGTCGAGTAGAAGAACGTCTCGAAGGTGTTGCCCTCAACGATAGGTCGCTCATAACGTTGAGCGTCTCCCACAATGGTCAATTGATCGGCGGCATAATAAGCCATTAAGCCAATCGGCGAGCCGGTGCGCCGCTGACAGGCGATGCAATGGCAAGCGACGACAGCAGCTGTGGGACCAGGAAGCTCGACCCTTAGCTGGCCGCACTAGTCATCGGGTCGACAACACCCTGCCCTGCATATCCGGGCAGTACTCCCAAACTGGACCGATGAAGTGTGACAAGCCACGCTTAGGGTGGTGCAGTCCGCATGGACCTCACATGTGGCGGTCGCAGGGAATGGCAGTGCGTCGCCTTTTACTATGACGATTGCAGCCCTCAGGCCTTGTCCAACGTGTCTCTCACTGCCGCGCTCATCTTCGGGCGGTGATCAACAGGTCTGATGCCAGCTATCCGTTTCGTAGGATTTGGTCACCGTGGATCATGGGCAACGTTGCCGTGGTCCCCGACCGCGGTGGCTAACATCACGACCAGCCGCTTGCCTTGGGAACGATGAAATTCGACCGATCGTTTTCAATCACCAGAGCAACGGTTGCCGGGAGATTCGTAGATGCGTTGTAAATTTATGGCCATCTTCGCCGCTTTGGCGATGGTGTTGACGGGCTTGGGGGCGACCGTCGCACCGACCGAGGCATCGGCCCAGTCGTACCGCTATGATCGAGGCTACTCCCGCAATCGCGGCTTCAACCGTGGGCGCTATTATGCGCCGCGACGCGGCTATCGTGGTTATCGTGGGTATCGCGGGTATCGCGGGTATCGCGGGTATCGCGGCCCACGTGGCTATTATGGTCGCCGCTATCGTTACTAACCCAAGAGAAAAGACGCAGGCTACACCAGCGCCCATCGTTCCTGTCCGACGCCGATGATCGGGCAGGTAGCGCGGGCGCCCGGCTCGTGCGAGGAGCGCGTGTGCAGCCTTCACGTCGCTGACAGTGCCGAGCGTCAGCATCAGCGCAGGCGGAGGGAGAGTGACGTCGGTGAGCGCGTGGACCTTGGTCGTTCAGCCACCGCGAGAGCGGCCGATCACCTGGGCCGAACTCAAAATTTTTGCGCCAGATGCAGCCCAATGCGCCTTCACGTAGGTGCTTTCGTTGGCGGTGCTCCTCGCCGCCGCGCCCGCGTCCATCAGCGCTTCTTGTAGGTTAAGCCAGAAACCTCCGTGCCACCTTCGGTTGAACCGGTTGCAGATCGTCGTAAACGGCCTGTCCTCGACCGAGCCGTCGCACCAGCGACCGCCGGCGCGGTCAGCACATGCAGAATGCCCGCGATCACCCGCCGGTCGTTCACCCGTCGCACTCCAGGCTGGTTCTTGGACTTGTGCGGCTTGATCGACGCCCATACCTCGCCCGACAGCCAAAATAGCGCCATGCCCAGCTTTCTTCGATCCAGCGCCACGGCGATAGAGGAAACCCGCTCCGCCTCAACCCGCTGATTGAGTTTGCGCCTTGGCATGTCACGCTCCACATCCGCCAAGCAAGACACCGCTCTACAACAGATCAAAGCGCTCAAGCAGCGAGCAAGCAACCGTCCACGTCATGCAGCGTGAGTTTGACGACGCTACTGGCCCTAAAACTCGGCTGTTCGCGCGCAATCGCTGTCGTGAACGCTAATTGAACGAGGTTCGCGACTGGCGGCGCTTCGGGGCCGGAGGCGAGCCGTGGTTCGGGTTCGATGCGGGGCGCGATCTCGACGGACTACTGCCAGAGATCCTGACGGTGCCGCTCTTGGGGCACCTTCAGACATACGCCGGCTGCGCGATCCGCGGCGGTCATGGCCGCTGGTTGCTCCATGCATGCAACGCCTACTTCTACCACGACGACATGCGCGCGTCGAAGCGCCACTGCACACCAGCACATCGCGACTGCCAGCTTCTGATGGAAATGGACGCGCGAAGCCGGCTGAACAATCAGGAGAGGTTGCGAGCGCTGCCGATGGCGCGCCGTGACGAACTGACCGTCACCTGCACGCATGATCCGGTCGAGCTTGAACGCTTGATTGCAGGGTCACCCCTGTGACGCGTCGAGGCAGGGCACACCGGATCAGCGGCGTGGTCAAGAGGAGCGCCGCCGAAGCCATCGGCACCTTGACATGATCGGCTCCACGATCAACGCGGCACGATTTGCCAGACGACGATCGTCACCACCTCGTTCTCGCTCACGTCACCGGCCACCTACCTTCTCTCGCCGGCATGCACGAACAAGGCACGTCGCTGGATAAACTCGACGGCGGCAGTGATTATAGCGGCAGTGAACCCTTTGCCTCTCTCCTGCGCATGAACCGTTCGTACGCTCGCGTGCCGCTCGACGCGCGGCGTGTGGACGCGATCGAGTGCGTCGTGTCGGTCATGCTGGCGATCGCGCTGGCGCATTGGACCGGCGCGCGCAACGTCAGCTGGGCGGCCTTTTCCGGCTATATGGTGATGCGCGGCCATGTGTCGGAGACGATGCTGCGCGGGTTGCTGCGCATCGTCGGCACTGGTGTCGGCGCGGTGCTGGCGCTGCTGCTGGTGCCGTGGGCGGTGCAGGGCGCGCCCGCGATGTCGCTCCTGCTCGGCCTCGTCACGCTGCCGACGCTCTACGCCGCGCTGACGGCGAAACGCGCATACGCCTGGCTGTTCGTCGCGCTGACGTTCGCCATGATCGTGCTCGACGCCGCCGAACATCCGGGCACGGCGCTGCAGGCCCTGATCGCGACGCGCGTGCTGGAAGTTACGGTGGGTACGCTCGCCTGCGTCGCGGTGAGCCTCGCCTCGACACTGACGCTCCGACGTCTGTGGCCGGCCGCGGCGGGTATCCGCGCGACGGGGCTGGGCTGGCATCCCGATGCGCTGCGCCACGCCGCGCAGGGGACGCTGGCGGTCATGCTGCTGCCGTGGATCGCGCAGATCGTCGACGTGCCCGAGATCGCGCAGGGCGCGGTCACGATCCTGGCCGTGATGATGGTGCCGCTGCAAGGACTGGCGGCGGGTGGCTTACGTCCGGTCTCGGCCCGATTGTGGCAGCGCGTGATCGGCTGCGTCGCGGGCGGCGCTTACGCGGGCATGGTGCTGCTGCTCCACGTTTCGACCGGCGCCCTGCTGCTGGCGGTCGCACTCGGCGTCGCGCTCGGGCGGATGGCGGAGAATGGCTGGCGCACGCGGAGCTACGTCGGGACGCAGTTCGTGCTTGCCGTACTGGTCACGCTCGTTCCCGATCGGGTTGAGGATGCCGCAGTCGCGCCCGCACTGGCGCGACTCACCGGTATCGGAGTCGGACTGGCGATTTTGGAGCCGGTGCTTGTCGCATGGCACCTGATCGCGCGACCGCGTGCCGCAACCGGAGGCGCCGCCGCGTTGAACGAGCCCGGCGGTCCATAGAACCCGGCATCGCGCCCGCGCGTTCACGCACGAAGAACACTAGGCGCAGGAAGAACGAACATGGACATCGGTTTCGTCGGGCTCGGTCGCATGGGGATCGGCATGGCGCGGAACCTCGCCGCGGCGGGGCATCACGTGCGCGCGTGGAACCGCTCTCCGGTCGTTACGGCCGAGCTGCCGGGTGTGGAACTGCTCGATCAGGCTGCGGACGCGTTCGAGAGCGAAGTCGTGTTCACGATGCTCGCCGACGATGCCGCGATCCGGCAGGTCGTGCTCGATGCCGGGCTCCTGTCACGCGCGCGATCGGGGCTGGTCCACGTGGTGAGCGCGACGATCGCGGTCGATTTCGCGCGCGAACTGGCCGCCGCGCATGAGGCAGCGGGGCTCGGCTATGTCTCCGCCCCGGTGTTCGGGCGGCCGGA
>NZ_CAJYVU010000016.1 GCF_913778135.1 uncultured Sphingomonas sp.
GCGGCCTGCATCTCGGGCGTGGGCGGCGCGTCGCCAGCGTCGTCCTCGCCCAGTGACGAGGGCGCGAGCGGGCGCGGTGGGCGCTGTTCCTCTGGCGCCATCTCTCGTGCCCAGGGGGGCAGTGGCAGCTCGTCGGCCACGTCCGAGGCCTTAGCGCGGCGCATCGGTACCGGCGCGCGTGGCTCGACGCCGTGGAACAATCGTGGCTCGCCCTCCACTTTGGCCACGCCCAGCGCATCGAGCGTCCGCTCGGTCACCGCATACCAACTCGACGGTGGAGCCTCGCCCTTCCACTTAGCGCTGAGCGAGCCTGTCACGACCAGCCGCTCCTCCGCGCGCGTTGCCGCGACGTAGAACAGCCGCCAATGCTCCTCGCGCTCACGCCGCTCGGTCTCGCTGAGCGCCGCATCGATCTCACCGGCGCGCTCCGCTTTTCGCGGGCGGAACACCGGGATGCCCTCATCAAGCCCGTCCGGCTGCCACAGCACGGTCGAGCGCGGGGCGGAGTCCGGGTCGGCGGTCGCGTCCGCCAGGATGACCAGCGGCGCCTGCAATCCCTTGGCCCCATGCGCGGTCATCACGCGCACCGCATCGAGCGGCGCGGCGGCATCGCGCACGATCTCGACCTCATCGCGCTCGAACCAATCGAGGAAGCGTTGCAGGCTTGGCGTCGTCGTTGTCTCGAAATCGAGCGCGGCGTTGAGCAGCTCCTCGATTGGATCGCGCGCTTCCTCGCCCAGCCGCGACAGCAGCTTGCGCCGACCCTGCATCGGCCCCGACAGGATCATCTCCAGGAATTGATACGGAGTGCGGAAATCGGCGCGCGCCAGCATCGTCTCAAGGTCGCCGAGCAGCGACGGCACCGTTTCCGACAGGTGCCGCCAGAGCGTTCCCTTGCGCGGTACCGCGCGCGCGAGCAGCTCAACCTGCGTCCATCCGATCAGCGGCGAGACGAGCAGGCTGGCGAGGCTCAGATCGTCATCGGGTTGCAGCACGAAGCGGATCGCGGCGAGCAGGTCCTGCACCGCCAGCGGCGCGCTCAGCCTCAATCGATCGACGCCCGCGACCGGCACGCCCTCGGCATAGAGCCTAGCGACGAGCAACTGCGCCAGTTCGCCGCGGCGCTTGACGAGGATCATCACGTCCTCGGGCCGAAGTGAGCGGCCCTTGCTCTCCAGCATCAGGCCATCGTCCAGCCAGCTACGTACCAACCGAGCTATGTCAGTGGCGTTTTTGCGAACGGCGTCGTCAACCCAACCTTCTTCACCGCCCTCCGATATATCCTCCACACCAGCGGCCACCGCCGGGATCAACATGACCTGCCCCGGACCCGCGATGCGGCTGCCGTGCGGCGGGATCATGTCCTCGCCCGCGAAGTGGGTCGCACCGACATGCTCGATCGCGGCATCGACGAACTCGAGCACCGGCGCGGTCGAGCGGAACGAGTCGACCAGCGAGAGCCGGTCGAACGGCAGCCCGCGCTCGCCCGCCTCCATGTCGTCGTCACCCGCGACTATCGCCGCGCGCGCCTCGAAGTAGTCGGCGAACAACTTGAAGGTACGTGGATCAGTACCTTGGAAACCGAAGATCGCCTGCTTGGTGTCGCCAACGGTGAAGAGCGTCCGCACCGACGGAGCGTATACACCACGACCGACGAAATACTCGTCAACCAGAGCTTGCACGATGATCCACTGCGCGACGTTAGTATCCTGCGCCTCGTCGACCAGCACGTGCTCGGTGATCTGATCAAGCTTATAGCGGATCCATTCGCCGATGCCGTCCTGCCGGAGCAGGTTGACCGTGGCGCGGATCAGATCGTCGAAATCGACCGCCCCCGCGCGCCGCTTCGCCGCCGCGTAGCCGCGCGCGTAATCGCGCCCGACCTCCAGCGCGGCGCCCAGCAGATCGGCGTAGGCGGCGCGCACCTGCAACCCGAGCAGGTCGGCGCAGGCGCTGCCCAGTTCCTCCGACAGCGCGACATAATCGGCCTCGGCCGCGATCAACTTCACCGACGCCTTACGCGGCTCGCCCGTGCCGGTGCGCACCACCGCCATCAACTCGGGCAGGCGCTCGACCCGACCAGCCTCATCGGCGGCGAGCCAGGTGGCGATCGCATCGGCGTGTTTCAGACCCGTTGCCGTGCCCCAGCTGGCGTTGGCGGCGGCGATCCGCTGGATCGCGCGCTCGTTCAGCCCGGCGCACCGCTCGCGCACGTGCACGTCGATGTCGCCCAGCGGCACGCCCAGCGCAGCCCGGACGAACGCGCCGACCCCGCTCGGCAATGACTCCAGCGCACTACCGGCGCGCGCGCATTCGTGCAGGAATTGCTCCGCGCCCTGCTCGCCCAATCGAACGCTGAGCTGACCGATCGTCGCGACCGGTCCTTCGCGTCCGTCGCGCTCGGCCGCGACCAGCAGGTCGGACAGCGCCTGTCGTCGGAGCAATGCTTCCTCGCGCGGCTCGATCGGGCGGAAGCCGGGCACAAATCCTGCCTCGACCGGAAAGGATGCGAGCAGGCTTTGGCAGAAGCCGTGGATCGTCAGGATGCGCAGGCCACCGCCCGGCGCGTCGAGCACCTTGGCGAACAGGGTGCGCGCGCGCGTGATCTGTGGCGGATTGCCTGGTTCACCTAACGCGCGAAGGTCGGCGAACAGCGCGACGTCGTCCATCCGCACCCACGCGGCCAAGCGCCGGCTGATCCGCGCGGTCATCTCCGCCGCGCCGGCCTTGGTGAAGGTCAGGCACAGGATCGCCGAGGGATCGGTCCCGCCCAGCAAAAGGCGAAACACGCGCGCGGCGAGCACCTGCGTCTTGCCCGTCCCCGCCGAGGCGGAAAGCCAGACGTGCGCGTCGGGGTTGCTCGCGCGTTTCTGGTCGCCCTGAAGCGCGGGAAGCGGTGCGAGCGCGTCAGCGTTCACGGCCGTACCATTCGTCGCGGCGCATTAACTGATCATATTCGGCAAACGGCGCGAACTCGGGATGGAGCTTGGCGACGAACGCCTCCTCGCCCGTCAGCCACTTAGCCGCGGCATCGGCGAAGCTGTCGCGCGCCGCGCGGGTGAAATCGTCGGTCATGATGCGCCCGTTCTTGCCCGCCGAATCGGCCGGGCTGGTCACCGAGCCGAAGCCGTCGCGGCCCTTGGCGAGCGACCAATATTCGAAGCCTCCGGCACGGCCATCTACGTTCTTGAACGCGCCCTCCTCCACCATCGCGCCAAGCAGACCCAGCTGCAGGTTGAACCCGCCGCGCACCGCCGCGACCGAGGGCGCCTTGCCGGTCTTGTAGTCGACCACCACGATCGATCCGTCGGCGGCACGATCGACGCGGTCGAAGCGGCCGGTGAGCTTGATGCCGGACAGCATCGCATTGCCCTGCCCCTCCGCCGCCAGGATGTCGCGACCCTCGGCACGGTTCGCCTGCATCGTCGCCACAATCCACTCGATCCCGGCGATCAGCCGCGGCTGCCAGAGCGCGCGCAGCAGCGGGTGCGCCGCGGGATCGTCGAGCATCGCCAGCGCGCGTGGCACCAGCCGGTCGGGGGCACAGGCGTCGTGCTCGGCCCATTCCTCCAGCACGCCGTGAACCGCGGTGCCGCGCCACGCCGCGCTCGGATCGGCATCGACCGCGTCGAGCGGCATCAGCTTCAGGATGCGCCGTGCGTAGAAGGAGAACGGATCGGCCTTCAGCCGGTCGACCTCGGTGACCGAGATGCTCTTCGGCCTCAGCTCCGCCCGCGGCACTGGCGCAGGCCGCTCGGCCGGCTTCGGCGTCGCGCCGTCATCGAGCAACCGTGTCCAGCGCTCCAGCCGATGCGCGCGCACGAACCGCTCGCCCGCCATCGCCTCCAGCCGCAACCAGAAGCGCGAGGCGAGCGCCGGACTGCGCGCGTCGCGTCGGCTGCGCGTAATCAGCACGCGCGGCGCGCCCAGTCCCTGCCCGAAGTCGTGCGCGGCAGTGCCGATCGCGCGCTGCAATCCCGACAGGCCCAGCTCGGCGCGGATGCGCGGCGCGAGCCACGGGTCGGGCGGCGGATTGCCCGGCCACACCCCCTCGTTCAGCCCGCCCAGGATCATCAGGTCGGCGGTCTGCAATCGCGCCTCGATCAGGCCGTAGATCGCGAGCCGCGGGTGCTCGCCCTGGATCTGCCTGACCGCGACCTCATCCATCAGCAGCCGCAGCAGCGGCGCGAACCCCGCCGCCGACGCGTTCGCGGGTCCGAGCGGCGCCTGTCGCTCAAGGTTGGTCAGCAACTCGCCCGCGCAGCGCCCGGCCGGGCCGCGCCACACCTCGTCACCGGCGAGTGCCTGCGCCGACTCGCGCAGGCCCGCGACCAGCTCGGGCAGGCTCGAGCTACCGCGCCCGAACACCGCCGCGACCGGCTCCAGCAGCGCACGTGCCTCCGCCCACCATGGCAGTACCGCGCGGCGCAGCTCCTGCTCGCGCTCGGGACCGCCCTCCAGATGTGCGGTGATCCCCGCTAGCCCCGGTGCGGGTCGCGGCCCACGCAGCGCACGATCGAGCCGCCGCACGCCCTCCAGCCAGTGTCCGCGCTGCTCGCCGCTCCGAACCAGCGGATGCTTTAGTAGCGTCAACAGCGCCATTGGCGCGAAATCCTGCGCCGCCGCCTCGACGATCGCATTCAGCAGCGTGCCCGGCGGCAGGATCGACAGCGCGCGCCCGGCGCTGTCGTCGATCGGGATCCCCCAGCGCGCGCAATGCGCCGCGACGCGCCGCGCGAGCGAACGGTCGGGGGTGACCAGCGCGGCGGTTTGCCCCGGCTGCTCGATCCACTCGCGCATCGCCAGCGCGATCGCCTGCGCTTCCTCTGCCGGCGTGGCGAGCTCGGCCGCCTCCACCCCGGTCAAACGCCGCTCGGATGCGTCCAGCTCGGTCCACTTGCCGGTGAAGTCCGCGGGCGCCAGCGCATTGGCGATCGCGCGGCCGCGCACCGCACTCGCGTCATGGTCGCTGCCGCCGACCCAGGTCCGCACCTCGCCACGCCCGACGCCCATGCGATCGAGGATCAGCTTGAGGTGGAATTGCGGGTGTACCTCGATCGAGCGACGACGCAGCCCGGTCACGGGATCAGGGTCGTGCGGACCGAGCGCGTCCCATTCCTCCTGCGGCATCCGCGTGTCGAGGTTGGCGAACGCGACCATCCCCTGCGGCAAACCGGCCACCACGCGCAGCAGCCGCGCGATGGCCGGCGCAGGGTCGGTGATGCCGACCGCACAGACGAACCCGGCAGGTGGCATCTCGCGCCAGCGCGCCACCTGCGCGTCGAGCAGCGCGATGCGCCGCACGCCCGCTTCGATCCGCCCCAGCCGTTCGCGCTCGGCGGGCCAGCGGTCGAGCACGATGCGGAACATCTCCAACGCGCGCTGCCAATGCTCGGTCAACCCCTCGCCCGGATCGATCTCGGCCAGTCGCGCCGGGTCTATTTCCTCGACGATCAACTGATCGAGCGTGCGCGCGAGATCGCCTGCCAGCCGCACCGCCTCCGCCGCGTCGACCGGGTGACCGGCACGCGCGCGCTCCTCCTCGACCATGCGTGCGAGCACCATGCGACGCTGGAGCGGGTCGATCGCGGGCGGCAGCAGCGGCGTGACACCGGCGGGGTCGAGCGCCGCGCCCAGCGCTTCGCCCAAATCGTCGCCGGCGAGACTGACGATCCGCGGCAGCAGCAGCGCGCCGCCGCTCGCGCGCACGAACGCGCGCGTCATTGCCACGCCGGCACGATTGTTAGGTACCAGCACCAGTCCACGCGCCAGCGTCAACCGATCGCCGCCGAACCGCCTCAGCAGCCCCGCGACCGCCGCATCGGCGATCGCGCGGTGTGCCGGAATGGTATAGAGGTGGAGCCCGCGCTCCTCAGCCATCCGACAGGATCGCCTCGGTTCTCGCGATTGCGCCCGGCGTGCCGACGTCGAACCACAAGCCTTGATGTACCACGCCGAACGCGCGCCCAGCGGCGATCGCGCGGTCCCAGAACAGGTTGGTCGAAAACGGTCCCTCGGGCCAGTCGGCGATCACCCGCGGCGACAGGATCTGCACGCCGGTGTAGACGAAAGGCGCCACCCGCCCGGCGCGACGCCGGCCGGTGACCTTGCCCGAGGCATCGAGGTGGAAGTCACCCTGCCCGCGGTGATTGTGCGCGCGCGCGTACGGCACCAGCAGCAGCAGCGCGTCCATCGTCGCGTCGTCCCACTGCGCGGCGAGCAGCCGGATCGCGTCCGTAGGCCCGTCGAGCCACAGATTGTCGCTGTTGACCACCAGGAAGGGCGCATCTCCCAGCAGGTCGCGCGCCTTGACCAGCCCGCCACCCGTTTCCAGCAGTTGCGCGCGCTCGTCCGACACGATCACGTCCAACCCCGACACCCGGTGCGTGACGTGCGCCTCCAGCGCGTCGGCCAGATAGTGCACGTTGACCACCGCGCGCTCGACGCCCGCATCGCGCAGCCGGTCGAAGACGTGGTCGATCAACGGCTTGCCCGCGACGGCGATCAGCGGCTTCGGGCGGAGTGCAGTCAGCGGGCGCATCCGCTTGCCCAGCCCCGCCGCCATCACCATCGCGGTCTTCGGTACGCCGCCTGCGGGCACCGGACGAATGTAGCGCGGACGCGTCACGCCGGCTGCCCGCGGACCAGCATCGGATCGCCGCGCAATTCCGGCGGTATGTTCGCGTCGAACCAGCGCGCCACGGGGGCGAGCACCGGGTGGCTCAGGTCACGTTCCAGATAGGCCCAGACACGCGGACACAGCGCCGGGTAGCGCGGCTTGCCGTCGCGCTGCCACAGCCGTGTGAAGATGCCGATGATCTTGGCATTCCGCTGCGCGCCGAGCACGTGATACGCCTCCAGGAAGGCCGAACCTGCCTCCGTCGCCGCGGTGTAGCGCGCCAGCATCGCCTCTTCGATCGACGGCTCCACGTCGCGCCGCGCGTCCTGCAACAGCGAGACGAGGTCGTAGGCGGGGTGTCCGGCGAGCGCGTCCTGAAAATCGAGCAGCCCGAGCGCGCGCTCGGGGCCGACCAACATCAGATTTTCGGCGTGATAGTCGCGCAGGACCGTGACCGGCGCTTCGGTCAGCGCGTGGTGCAGCACCTCGTCCCACGCCGCGCGGTACCCCGCCGCATCAACGTCGAGCTCGATCGCCGCACAGTACCAGTCGACGAGCAGCCCCGCCTCGCGCTGCAACTCGGCCAGATCGTACACGCGCCACGCACCGGCGGGATGGCGGTGAAGGTCGACCAGCACGTCGACCGCGGCGGAATAGAGCGGCACCAGCGCGTCGGCGTCGGTGTCGACGGTTTCGCGCATCCGCACGTCGCCGAAATCCTCCAACAGGACGAGGCCGCGCTCGAGATCGACCGCGTGGATTGCCGGCGCAGCAAAGCCACGTTGGTGCAGCCACCCGGCGACGCTGATGAATGGCCGCGGATCCTCGTGGGGCGGCGGCGCATCCATCAGCACCGCGCGGCGATCACCCGCCTCGACGCGGAAATAGCGGCGGAAGGAGGCATCGCCGGCAAGTGGTTGAACGCGCGCGCCGATCCACCCGGCCGCGTCGAGAAAGGCTCCGGCATAGGCCGGCGGTGTCATGTCGGTCGCCATCGCCGTTCCCATGCCGCCGACGCGTCCCAAGTCAAGGCGCGCCCGCCCGCCGGTGCGTTGGCAAAGGCGAGCCGCAAGGGATCGCGCCAGTAGCTTGCCGGCACGCGCTCGGGCCACTCGACCAGCAAGGTGGAGTCGTACAGCGCGTCGTCGAGCCCAAGTTCCTCTAGCTCGGAGGCATCCTCGATCCGGTACAGATCGGCGTGCACCACCGGCAGGCGGACCTCGGGCGGCGCATAGGGCTGTATGATTGCGAAGGTCGGGCTCGGCGCTTCACCCGCGAGGCCGAGCGCCGACAGCACGCCGCGCGCGAAACTGGTCTTGCCCATGCCAAGCCCGCCCGACAGCAACACCACGTCGCCCGCGCACAGCACGGTGGCGAGGCTGCGCCCCAGCGCCGCGGTTGCCGCGGCATCGGGCAGGTGGATTTCGCCGCTCATCGCCGCGGCAGTTCGACCGTGACGAGCGAGCCCTGCCCCTGCTCGCTCACCAGCGAGATCGTGCCGCCGTGCGCCTCGACGAACTGCTTGGCGAGCGGCAAGCCGAGCCCGAGTGCACGCTCCTGCCCAGGCGTGATCCCCGGCTGCGCGAAGCGGTCGAAGGCGCGCGCGGCCTCGTCCGCGGTCATGCCCGCGCCGTCGTCGGACACCACGATACGCGCGCGCTTCGAATTGCCGTCGACGTGCAGCAGCACGCGACCGCCCGCGCGCGTCGCACCGACTGCGTGACGCAGCAGATGCTCCACCGCCTCGCGGATGCGCCGTCGATCGGCGTGGACCCGCCCGGCGGTGCGCTGCACCTCGACCACGAATTCGATGCGGTGGCGACGTGCCGAGGCGGTCAACGCGTCGGCGGCGGCGCGAACCACCGCGCCCAAATCGACATCCTCGCGCTCCAGCGTCGCGCTGTCCGCCTGCGTCAGGTCGAGCACGTCGTCGATCAGCACGCCCAGCCGCTCGACCGAATCGAGGATCGCGTCGACATAGGCGATCGCCTCACCCGACAGATTACCTGCGTAGCCGCCATGCAGCATTTCGGCGAACCCGCTAATCGAGGTGAGCGGCGTGCGCAGTTCGTAGCTCATGTTCGCGACGAACGCGGTCTTGACCCGGTCGGCTGCCTCCAACGCCTCGTTGCGGTCGCGCAGCGCCTGCTCGATGCGTCGGCTGTCGGAGATGTCGAGCATCGTCACCAGCGCGTTGCCGTCGGGCAGCGGTACCGCGGCAAACTCGAAATGCCGCCCGTCCGCCAGCGCGACGCGACCGCCGCGCTGCTTGCGTTCGACCGTCGCGTAGCGGACCAGCTCGGGTATCAGCGCGGAACGTGCCTGATTGGCGAGCTGCGGCGCCAGCCGCTCGGCGATCGCGTCGACGCGGGGGTGGCCGGCCAAGAACTCCTCCTCAAAATTCCACAGCGCGCGAAAACGGTTGTTCCACAATTGCAAGCGGCCATCGGCGGCGAACACGCCCAGCGCCTCGAACAGATTGTCGAACGTCGCGGTGCGCACCCGCAGCAGCGTGTCGCGCGCGCTGGCGAGCTGAACCTGCTCGGTGCGATCCTCGAAAATCAGCAGCAGGCCGCCATCGGGCAACGGCTGCGCGACGACGCGCAGATGCGTGCCGCCGGGCAGGTGCCAATTTTCTTCCGCGGCGCCGTCGGTGGCCAGGAACCAGCCGCGCCGCTCCGCCTTCCAGCCGGGGAAATCACGCACCTCGGGCACGCGCCCCGCCTCGCGCATCCGCTCGAGCACGCGGTCGAACTCGGGCCGGTCGGACAACCATTCGCGCCGCATCGCGAACATGCGGCGAAACGGCTGATTGCAGAAGATCAGCGCGCGGTCGCGGCCGAACTGCACCACGCCCGCCGACAGACGGTCGAGCATCGCGCGCTGCGCCTCAGCGAAGCGCTTCTCGCGTGCGTTGGCCTGCTCCAGCTCCTCGATGTCGATCGCGAAGCCAGCCACCCCGCCGATCGGCAGCGGTACGTCGTGCAGCCGGAGCGCGCGTCGTGCGCCGCCGATCGTGGCGGGCAGCACGCGCGCCTGCGCCTGTCCGCTCTCGCGCGCCGCAATCGCACCCGCGCGCGGGCCGCCCTGCCCCGACCCTTCGATCAACTCCAGCCCGCGGGTCATGACACTGGCTGCATCGCGCGCCTCGACCGCGGAGACATAGGCCGAATTGACCATCGCCAGCTGCAGGTCGGCGTCGCGGTACCAGATTGGCAGCGGCGCTGCCTCGATCAGCGCGCTGAGCGCCGCGAACGCCTCGTTCAATTCCGCCGCATCGTCGCGCAAGCCGGACAGTTGTTGCTCGCTCGCGCTCACGTCGGCGAACCATAGCATCGTCTCGTCCCCGCGGCGCTCGCCGGTGACGCGCAACGCACGCGACCCGTCACTAGTTCGCACCACGCGGGTAAAGGCACGAGCGGCACGACGGGTCGCCTCGACGTCGCGCTGTATCGCGGCGGCGTCCTCGGCTATCAGTCCCCAGCCGGCATTCGACAGTTCCGCCAGCGACCCGACGCCATTGGTCAGCGCCAGCCACTCACTCAGCCGGTGCGGTACCTCAATGCGGCCATCGGGCGCGATCACCAGGACCTGCGCCGGCGAGTCCGCCAGCCTGCGGGCCAGCCGGTCACACTCGACGACGGCGCCCGCTGCCGCCTGCTTGAGCGCGAGACCGCGATACAATGCCCAGCACGAACCCGCGAGCACGAGCGCGAGCAGCACACCCGCGAGGATCAGGACGCCCTCGCTCACGGTATGACTGGCGCACATTTCGGCATAACGCCTGCACTATCCCGCTTAAACAGTGCCAGCAAGAAAGCGTGCAGCAGCTGTGTTGCACGATCGTCACAATAGTAACTTTTTACAGGCAGTGACGCTTACCCACCTATCACGTTCTTACACCTCCGCCTACACGCCCAACAGGTGAGTTAGACAGCCATGCTGTCAGACTGCTCAATAGCTGATCGAGAGGGTTATAATGACATCGACGACGCGCCAGCGCCTGCTGGCCACCACGCTTCTCGCCGGCGCGACGCTGCTCGCCACGCCGAGCCTCGCGCAGGACGCGGCCGCCACCTCGACACAAACGCCGACCGGTCAAGCCGCGCCCGAAGTGTCCGCCAAGCTCGGCGATCCGAACGCGCAGAACCCGGTCGCACCAACCGGCACTCCGACACAGGCGAACGGCGATCCCCAGGAAGCTCAGTCGGGCAGCGATATCGTCGTGACCGGATCGCGGATCGCATCACCGACGGCGACGGCCGCCTCGCCGCTGCAGGTCATCGGCGCCGAACAGATCCAGCAGGCCGGCGTCATCAACGTGCAGGACGTGCTGCTACAGAACCCGAGCTTCGGTGCTCCGGGCATCAGCCGGACCAATTCCAGCTTCGCGACGCAGTCGGCGGGCGTCGCGACCGTCAACCTGCGCAATCTCGGCGAGGATCGTACCCTCGTGCTGGTCAACGGACGCCGGTTCGTGTCGGGCGTGCCCGGCAGCCAGGCGGTTGACCTCAATGTCATTCCGACGCAGTTCATCGAGCGCGTCGACACGCTGACCGGCGGCGCTTCGGCGGTCTACGGCTCGGACGCCGTCGCGGGTGTCGTCAACTTCGTCTACAAAACCAAGTTCGACGGCGTGCAGCTCGACGCGCAGACCGGCATCTCGCAATACGGTGATGGGTTCGACCGGCAGGTTAACCTGCTGGCGGGCAAGAACTTCGCCGACGGACGCGGCAACATCATGCTGTTCGGCGGCTATTCGAAGCAGGGCACCGTGCTGAAGCGCAACCGCTCGACCGAGGCGGGTTCGAGCGCGGTCGATTCGAGCAGTCGCGGTTATGCCGTGACTGGCGAAGACGCCGACCTGTTCACGCCACAACGCCCATACCTGTCGGGTTACGCCCCGCAAGGGCGTTACTACGCGGGCGACTCCACCTTTACCTATGGCCAGGACGGCGCACTGCGCGACTGCGTCTCGCCGAACGGCACCGGCGGCTGCGTCAATGCAGATGGCTCGATCTCGGGGCCGGACGGCTTCAACCGCTCCGACTTCCGCTACCTGGCGGTTCCGGTCGAGCGCTACGTCACCGCCGGGCGTGCGAACTTCGAAGTGTCGCCCGCGCTGAACCTGTTCCTTGAAGGCAATTACGCCAAGACCAAGGTCAGCACCGTGATCGAGCCGTTCCCGCTCGATTCGACCTTCAGCAATCCGCGCAACAGCGGTCAGATCCCGATCCAGACCGTGGTCGGCGGCATCACCTACCGCAACCCGTTCGTGCCCGACGCGATCTTCAATGCCGCGACAGATACCGACGGCGATGGCCTTAAGGACATCTACTTCGATCGTCGCCTGCAGGACTTCGGACCGCGGACCAGTCGCGCAAGCCGCGACACCTTCCGCGTGGCGGGCGGTGCCAACGGCAGCTTCCTCGCCGACCGCTTTAACTACGAAGTGTACGGCATCTACGGCCAGACCAGCGAGAACCAGAGCGGTACCGGTCAGTTCAACACTAACCGCTTCTTCCAGGCGCTGAACAGCTATCGCGATCCGACGACCGGGCAGATCGTCTGCGCCGACACGGCCGCGCGCGCGGATGGCTGCGTGCCCGCGAACATCTACGGCACCGGCACGCTCGCTTCCGCACAGGGGTATCTGGCGGTGCCCACCACCTTGTCGACCAAGGTGACGCAGACGGTGTTCGGCGGCAACGTGTCGGGCAAGCTGTTCTCGCTGTTCGGCGCCGATCCGGTCGGTTTCAGCGTCGGTACCGAGTACCGCCGCGAAACCAGCCGCAACGACTTCGATCTGCTGACGCAGCAGGGTCTAAACGGCAACAACGCGCTGCCCGCCACCAGCGGCCGCTTCCACCTGTGGGAAGGATTCGGCGAGACGATCGTCCCGTTGTTGCAGGATCGCCCCTTCTTCCACGCGCTCAGCGTTCGTGGTGCCATCCGCGTGTCGGACTACTCAACCGTCGGCACCACCGTCAGCTACAATTACGGCGGTGAATGGGCGCCGACCCGCGATATCCGCTTCCGCGTGATGCAGGCCCGCTCAGTTCGCGCGCCCAACATCAACGAGCTGTTCCAGGGGCCGCAGCAGAACTTCCCGTCGGTCAACGATCCCTGCATCGGCGTCACAGCGAACACCGCCGGCACGCTGGGCACCCAGTGCCGCAGCAACGCCGGGATCGCCGCCAACATCGCCGCCAACGGCTCCTTCCAGCCGTCGCAGGCCGATATTCAGGGCGTGACCAGCTTTGAAAGCGGCAATCCGCTGCTTCAGGAAGAGAAGGGCGACTCGTTCACCGCCGGCGTCGTGCTGACGCCCAAATCGATCCCGGCGCTGCGCAACTTCGTCGTCACGGTCGACTACTTCAACATCCGCATCAAGGATGCGATCGTTCAGACGCCGCTGCAGTACATCCTGAACCAGTGCTACCAGGCAGCGAATAACGATTACTGCGGGCAGATCACGCGCCGTCCGGCCAACATCGGTCCGAACACCGCGGGATCGATCGACCAGCTGACCACCACCTACCTGAACAGCGGCGGCGTCAAGACGCAGGGGATCGATACCGTCATCACCTGGCGGCAGAATCTTGCCGACATCGGCCTGACGGGTACGCTGGGGCTGCGCGGGTCGTATACCCACCTGATTTCAGGCTATACGGTACCGTTGCCCGACGCGGACCGCGATTACTTCGCGGGTGAGATCGGCGCGTCGCGCGATCGCTTCACCGTCAACGGTTCGTACGACATCGAAGGTGTCGGCCTGACCATGACGGGCACGTGGCTGAGCCAGGCGAGCCTCGACGATCAGCTGACCGGCGCTCGCCCGGGTTCGAACCCACTGTACCGCGTCCGTCCGCAATTCTACCTGGACTCGCAGATCCGTTTCAACGTGAACGACCAGTTTGAGTTCTACGTCGGCGGGTTCAACCTGCTCAACAACAAGCCGCCGTACCTCGCCGACATCGGTGCCGATACGGGCCAGGACACCGCGACCAGCGTCTACGATCCGCTGGGCCGCCGCTACTACGCGGGCGTTCGCCTGAACTTCTGATCGCCGACGCGCTCAGGAGCCACTTCGATGGGCGTCGCGGTTGATCCGCGGCGCCCTTTTCTTTGTTCGCCGAAACTTGCTTTTGACAGACAAAGAAAAGGCCGGGGCCGAAGCCCCGCCCTCCCCTGCATCAGCCGATCGACTGGTGATCAGTAGCGATAGTGATCCGGCTTGAACGGGCCTTCGACCGGCACGCCGATGTAGCCGGCCTGCTTCGCGGTCAGCTTCGACAACTGCACACCAAGCTTCTCGAGGTGGAGCGCCGCGACCTTCTCGTCGAGGTGCTTGGGCAGGACATAGACCTCGTTCTTGTAGTTCTCGCCCTTGGTCCACAGCTCGATCTGCGCGAGCGTCTGGTTGGTGAACGATGCCGACATGACGAACGACGGGTGGCCGGTCGCGCAGCCCAGGTTCACCAGGCGGCCCTTCGCCAGGATGATGATCTGCTTGCCATCGGGGAACTTGACCAGGTCAGTGCCGGGCTTGACCTCGGTCCACTCGTAATTGTCGAGTGCGGCGATCTGGATCTCGCTGTCGAAGTGGCCGATGTTGCAGACGATCGACATCGGCTTCATCGCCTTCATGTGATCGGCGGTGATGACGTCGGCATTGCCGGTGGCGGTCACGAAGATGTCGGCGCGCTTCACGGCCTCGTCCATGGTGACGACCTCGAAGCCCTCCATCGCCGCCTGCAGCGCGCAGATCGGATCGATTTCGGTGACCATCACGCGGGCGCCGCCGTTGCGGAGCGACTGGGCCGAGCCCTTGCCCACGTCGCCGAAACCGGCGACCGCGGCGACCTTGCCCGCCAGCATGACGTCGGTGGCGCGACGGATCGCGTCGACCAGCGATTCCTTGCAGCCGTACAGATTGTCGAACTTCGACTTGGTGACCGAGTCGTTGACGTTGATCGCCGGGAAAGGCAGCTCGCCCTTCTTGGCGATCTCGTACAGGCGGTGAACGCCGGTGGTCGTCTCTTCCGACACGCCCTTCAGGTTCTTGACGGTCT
>NZ_CAJYVU010000017.1 GCF_913778135.1 uncultured Sphingomonas sp.
CTGCTAATCGCGCCGCAACTGGGCCAGGCGCGCGGCATTCGGCGCGACGGCGCTCTTTTCTCGCAAGGATCAGGATCATGGACGAGCAGGACAACGGCGTAACGCAGGACGGCAACCCGTTCGAGAACGGCGCCGACCAGACGCCCACCGCCGGGCTCATCTCGCAGTACGTGAAGGACCTGTCGTTCGAGAACCCGAATGCGCCCGCGATCTACCAGAACGAGACCCCGCCCGAGATCAACGTCCAGTTCGATATCGGTGCGAACCAGGTCGGCGAGGAAGTGCACGAGGTCGTGCTGAAGATCGAGGTCAAGGCGACCTCGAACGGGCAGACCGCCTTCATCACGGAACTTAGCTACGCCGGCCTGTTCGGGTTGCGCAACATCCCGGCCGAGCATGTTCAGCCGTTCCTGCTGGGCGAAGGGCCGCGCCTCCTGTTCCCGTTCGCGCGCCGCGTCGTGTCGGATGCGATCCGTGACGGCGGCTTCCCGCCACTGGTGCTCGAGCCGATCGACTTCAACGCGCTGTTCCTGCAGCAGGCGCAGCAGCAAGGCATCCAGTTCGGCGACGGTCAGGTCGGCCACGCCTGATTCCTGACGGGCCGGGAGCGACGTAGGCGATGAACCTGGCCCGTGCCCTCGGCTCGGTCGGCGGGCTGACGCTTGCCAGCCGCGTGCTGGCGCTGGTGCGCGACACGTTGCAGGCGACCTATGTCGGCGCGAGCTTCGCGTCGGACGCCTTCTTCGTCGCGTTCCGCCTGCCCAACATGTTTCGCGCGCTGTTCGCGGAAGGTGCCTTTTCCGCCGCGTTCATTCCGCTGTTCAACCGCAAGGTGGCGGACGGCGGCGGTACCGCGGCCGGTGTCGACTTCGCCGAGCGCGCGCTGGCAGTGCTCTTCCCGGTGCTGGTCGCGTTCACCGCGATCATGCTGATCGCCGCTTACCCGATCACCTGGGGGCTGTCGGGTGGGTTCGAGCGGCAGCACCCGACCTCGGCGCAATTCGCGTTCGCGGTGACGCTGTCGCGCTTCACCATCCCGTATCTGATGCTGATCTCGCTGGTGTCGCTGCTGGGCGGCATCCTCAACTCGCTCAACAAGTTCTGGGTCAACGCCGCGGCGCCGATCCTGCTCAATGTCGCGATGATCGCCGGGCTGCTGTTCTTTCACGGCGACAATGCGTACGAGACCGCGCGCGCACAGGCGATCTCGGTCACCGCGGGCGGCGCGCTGCAGCTTCTTTGGTTGATGTGGGCGTGCCGGCGCGCTGGCGTGTCGCTGCGGCTGCGCTTCCCGAAGCTCGACGACGACGTGAAGCAGCTGATGAAGCTGATCGTGCCCGCCGCCGCTGGTGCAGGTGCGGCGCAGATCAACCTCGCTATTTCCACCGCGCTGGCAGGCGGGTTGCTGTCGGCAGGGTCGATTTCGGCAATCTATTATGCCGACCGGTTGAACCAGTTGCCGCTTGGCATGATCGGGATCGGCCTCGGCACCATCCTGCTCCCGGTCGTATCGCGTCTGCTCAGTGAGGGGCGTGAGGCCGAGGCGCTGGAGACGCAGAACCGCGGCCTCGAACTCGCGCTGTTCCTCACCCTCCCCGCCACCGCCGCCTTCGTCTTCGCGGCCGAGCCGATCGTGCGCGGGCTGTTCCAGCACGGCGCCTTCGACGCCGCCGACACGGCGCGCGCGGCGCTGGCGCTGTCGGCCTTCTCGATCGGCCTGCCGAGCTACGTGCTGGTCAAGGTGCTGACCCCCGGCTTCTACGCGCGCGCGGATACGAAGACGCCGGTGCGGCTGGCGCTATGGTCGGTCGCGATCAATCTGGTCGGCAATCTGATCCTGATCCCGGTGCTGGGCCGCTACGACATCGGGCAGGTCGGACCGCCGCTCGCCACTGCGATCGCGTCGACCGTCAACGTCACCTCGCTCTACGTCACGCTGGCGCGACGCGGTCACTTCACGCTTGACGCGCAGGTGCGGCGGAAGGCTCCGCGCCTGGCGATCGCCGCCGCGCTGATGGGTGCGACGCTGCTGCTCGTCACGCGGCGGATCGATCCCTATCTGACGGGAAGCCTGCTGACGCGTGGACTAGCTTTAGCGGTGCTGGTCGGCGCGGGCGTCCTCGTCTACGCGCTCGCCTGCTTCGCGACCGGCGCGTTCCGCGTCGCCGATCTTCGCTCCCTCCTTCGCCGCAGAGCCTCCTCCCGATGACGAATATGCGCGTTGTTTCCGGCATCAAGCCGACCGGCAACCTCCACCTCGGCAACTACCTTGGCGCGGTGAAGCAGTGGGTCGCGATGCAGGATCAGATCCTGTCGCAGGGCGGCGAGACGATGTATTTCATCGCCGACCTTCACGGCCTGACCGAGTGGATCGCGCCCGCGGACCTGCGCGCCAACACGATCGAGATGACCGCGACCTTGGTCGCCGCCGGGATCGATCCCGAACGTTCGATCCTGTTCAATCAGGCGCGGGTGCCGCAGCACAGCGAGCTGTCGTGGCTGCTGAACAACGTCGCGCGCGTCGGCTGGCTGAACCGCATGACACAGTTCAAGGACAAGGCGGGGAAAAACCGTGAAGGCGCGAGCGTCGGGCTGTACGACTATCCCGTGCTGATGGCCGCCGACGTGCTGCTCTACAATGCGACGCACGTTCCGGTGGGCGAGGATCAGAAGCAGCACCTCGAGCTCGCGCGCGACATCGCGACGAAGTTCAATGTCGATTACCAGACCGAACTCTTCACCCTGCCAGCTCCGCTGGTGAGTCAGGCTGCGCCCCGGATCATGAGCCTGCGCGACGCGGGCGCCAAGATGTCGAAGTCGAACCCGTCGGAGCAATCCGTCGTCAAACTGATCGACTCGGACGAGTTAATCGCGGACAAGTTCCGCCGCGCGAAGACCGACCCCGACCTGTTGCCCGAAACGTGGGAGGAGCTGGAGGGTCGACCCGAGGCGCGCAACCTCATCACGATCTTCGCCGCACTGGCAGACCGCACGACGGCCGAGGTCGTGGCGGATTATGCCGGCAAGGGGTTCGGCCAGTTCAAGCCCGCGCTTGCCGACCTGGCGGTGGCGAAGCTCGGACCGATCCGCGACGAAATGACGCGGCTTCTCGCTGATCAGGGCGCGATCGACGCGATCCTCGAGCGCGGGGCGGAGCGTGCGCGGGACCTGGCCGCACCGCTGCTTTGGCGGGCACAGGAGGCGATGGGGCTGCTCATCTGAGCGTGTCCACACGCCAGATATTGGCGCATCGCACCACATCAAATTCCGCAAACGCCTGTCATTACCGGTGAGTCAATGACTTAGCGACTTGGCACGATTGGTGCTCAGCAATCCGCATCGAGGCTGCGGCCTCCCATGATGCGGAGCGAAGACCATGACCGATCAGGCGAACTCGACTAGCGTAAAGCCCGGACGCGACAGCATCTTCGGCGTCTGCGCCGCGCTTGCCGCCGATTTCGGCTTCAATCCGCTGTGGCTGCGCCTCGCGATCGGGGCGGGACTGATGGTGAACATGGAAGCAGCGCTCGCTGCTTATGTAGTGTTAAGTGCGATCGTGGTGATCAGCCGCGTCGCTGCGCCCGATGCCAAGACGCGCCCGACGCCTGCCTCGAACGTTGCCGCAGTCGCCTCGCCCGAGCAGGACGTCGAAGAAGTATCGCTCGCCCGCGCCGCCTGAGCGCGTCAGGCCTCGAGCTGGTGGATCAGCGTGCGCACCGCACCGTCGACGTCGCGGTCGGTGTCGCGCAATTCCTCGATCCGGCGGACCGCGTGGATTACCGTGCTGTGATCGCGTCCGCCGAACTTGCGGCCAATCTCGGGCAGCGAGCGCGTCGTCATCCGCTTGGCGAGGTACATCGCGATCTGTCGCGGCCGAGCAACGGCGCGCGCGCGGCGGGCGGAGAGCAGGTCGATCTGCTTGATCTCGAAATGCTCGGATACGAGCTTCTGGATCTCATCAATCGTTACCCGTCGCTGAACGCCGCGCAACGTGTCGCCGAGCACGCTCTGCGCGAAGCCGAGATCGATCACCTCGCCGGTGAGCGAGGCATAAGCGACGACACGGTTGAGCGCACCCTCGACTTCGCGAATCGAGGAAGCGATCCGGCACGCGATCATGTCCACGACCTCTTCGGGCACGATCGCGTCGGGTAGCTCGGCCAGGCGCTGCGCCAGCACGGCGCGGCGCAACTCAAGCGTCGATCCCTTCACGTCGGCGACCAGCCCCGCGCTCATCCGCCCGAGGATGCGCGACTCGACCCCGTCGAGTGCCTGTGGCGCGCGATCAGCGGAAATCACCAGCCGCTTGCCCGCAGCCATGATCTCGTTGATCGTGTGGAAGAATTCCTCCTGCGTCGCATCCTTGCCGGCGATGAATTGAAGATCGTCGATCAGCAGCAGGTCGCAGCCGCGCAGGCGAGACTTGAAGGCGTGGGTGTCGCGCGCGCGCATCGCAGCGACGAAATCGAACATGAAGCGCTCGGCCGACATGCACAGCACACGTGCATCGGGGCGGGCTTCGAGAAAGGCGTGTCCGATCGCGTGCATCAGGTGCGATTTGCCCTGCCCGGTGCCGCCATGGATGAAGAGCGGGCTGAACCGGACCGGACCCGGCTCGGCGAGGGCGCGCGCGGCGTTCAGCGCGACGCGGTTGGACGGATCGGCAACGAAGCGCTCGAACGTGTAACGCGGGTCGAGCTGCGGCCGCTCGATGTGGAGGACCGGCTCCGAGGCTGTGCGCGGTGCGGGGGTGACGGGCGCGGTGGCGAAATCAAGCAGCGGGGCTGCCGCCGCCGCCGCCGCCGCGTGCTGCGCAGGCGCGGGCGCAGGCACCGCAATCGTCATCACCTCGGGTGTCGTTGTCGCGCGGCGCGTCTCGATCGCGACGCTGCGCACTCGCGGCAGCAGCGCGCGGAATTCGTGTACCAGCCGCTCGGCATAGTGATTGCGGACCCAGTCGGTCATGAACGCGGAGGGCAGCGCCAGACGCACATCCTCGCCGTCACACGGCTCGACCAGCGACATCGGGGCGAGCCATTGATCGAACAAGCGTGCACCGGCGGACAGGCGCAGGTTGGCGCGGACGCGGGCCCATGCCCGGCCCGTGTCGCTCAACCCCGTCTGATCACCGCCGTGAAGCACGCACAACTCTCCCGTTGCCGCGAACGAGTGTCCGCAGCGCCCAGTCTTCAAAGGTCAGAACTGCCCAAACGCGGTCCCCACCACGTCGGGTCGCCAAGCTGATCCGTTTGCCCCAACCGAGCGAACGCCGGCTTGGAGCAACAGGATTAGGAACAAGGGCGTGAGTCGATCAAGTCCGCGCGCGGACACAAAAACGAAATAAAGCGGATTGACACGGAATTCGGCGCTGAAACGCGTCGAAAATCTAATAAGCTACTGTTTGAACGCGATTTTCTAGCTGCGTGCGTGAGTGCGCCCAACACGAATCGCGGACTTCCCTAGCTTTTCAAATCCGCGACGAAATGGCGGCCTTTCCGATCACGGAATGTTCCATTTGATCAGCAACAGGCATGAAAAAAGGCCCGTCGGGTCACCCCGACGAGCCTTTAACAATCGCTTAAAACGCGCTTCAGGCGAGCGCGGTCAAACGCTTCGTCAGGCGCGAGAACTTGCGCGACGCGGTGTTCTTGTGAAGCACGCCCTTCGCGACGCCACGCGCGAGCTCAGGCTGCACCGCCGCGAGTGCCGTGGTCGCCGCAGCCTTGTCACCGGCCGCAAGCGCTGCCTCAACCTTCTTCACGAAGGTGCGGATGCGGCTGACGCGGGCACCGTTCACTTCGGCCCGGCGCTCGTTGCGGCGGATGCGCTTCTTGGCTTGCGGCGTGTTCGCCATGTAGGTCCTCTGATCTGCTGAAACGTTGACAAAGGGCGCGGGAACGGCCCGCCACCCTCGTGAAGGTGCCGCGCATAGCGATCCGCCGTGGTAGCGTCAACTCTTGCGACGACTTGGCCGCGGCTGTCCCGCCTGACAGGCCGGGCACCAGAAGGTCGACCGACCACCCTCTGCGTAGCGCGCGACCGTACCACCGCACCCGCACGGTTCGCCTTCACGACCGTAGACGGCGAACTGTTTGGAAAAGTAGCCGAGCTCGCCGTCGGGTCGCGCATAATCGCGCAAGGTCGAACCGCCCGCGATGATCGCCGCATTGAGCACCAGGCGAATCGCATCGATCAGCCGGACCAGATGCGCGACGCCGATCTCTCCTGCGGCGCGATGCGGATCGATCCGGGCGTCGTACAGTGCTTCGCACACGTAGATATTGCCAAGGCCCGCCACGATACGTTGGTCGAGCAGCACGAGCTTGATCGAGGTCCGCTTGCCCGTGAGTGCGGCGCGGAGATAATGCGCGTTGAACGAGGGGTCGAGCGGCTCCGGCCCGAGCAGTTGAAAGGCCGGGAACGCCGTCAGCGCGTCGGTCGCGACCAGATCAACCGAACCGAAGCGTCGCGCATCGTTGAGCGCCAGCCGCCTGCCCTGCCCCGTCTCGATCACCAGATGGTCGTGGGTCTGCAACTCCTCGGGATCGACGCGCCAACGTCCCGACATGCCGAGATGAAAGACCATCGTGTCGCCGCGGTCTGTGCCGATCAGCCCGTACTTGGCGCGACGGCCAAGCGAGACGACGCGCGCACCGGTCAACCGCTGTCGCAGGTCATCGGGAAAGGCGCGGCGCAGGTTGGCGCGGCGCGCCTCGACCGTGGTGATCACCTGATCCTGCAGCACGGGGCGCAGTCCCCGCACCGTGGTCTCGACTTCGGGAAGCTCTGGCACGCCCAGCGAGCTAGGTTGCGTTTGCCCGACCGGCAAGGCTTGGCTAGAGCGGCGTCATCTGCCCCGCACAGCGTGCGCATCCGCGCCACGCCCGCTGGCACCGACGACGAACGGATGAAACGTTGAGCGAGCAAGAAACCGTCTCCTTCGGGTACGAAGACGTGTCCCCGACCGAGAAGACGCAGCGCGTGCGCGGCGTGTTCTCCAACGTGGCGAGCCGATACGACCTGATGAACGATGCGATGTCGGGCGGCATGCACCGGTTGTGGAAGGACCGCTTCGTACGCCGGGTGAAGCCGCGCCACGGCGAGCAGATCCTCGATATGGCGGGGGGCACCGGCGACATCGCGTTCCGCATGGCGCCGTCTGGGGCGGCGATCACGGTTGCCGACATCAACCCGGAAATGCTCGGCGTCGGCATGAAGCGCGCGCAGGAGCGCGGACTGACCGGGCTGGTCTGGACCGAGGCGAATGCCGAGACGCTGACGTTCCCGGACAAGTTCTTCGACGCGTACACGATCGCGTTCGGCATCAGGAACGTGACCGACATTCCGAAGGCGCTGCGCGAGGCACACCGTGTGCTTCGCCGCGGCGGCCGTTTCTTCTGCCTCGAATTCTCGACCACGACGTGGCCGGGCTTCGGCGAGGTTTATGACGCTTACTCGCACAAGGTCGTGCCGCAACTGGGCAAGCTGCTGGCGAACGATCCCGACAGCTATCGCTACCTGATCGAGTCGATCCGCCGCTTTCCCGACATGCCGTCGTTCGAACGGATGATCGGCGAGGCGGGCTTCGTACGCACGCAGGTCGAGCCGATGCTGGGCGGGCTGGTCGCGATCCACAGCGGCTGGAAGATTTGACCTCCGCCATCGTTCACACCTGGCGACTGCTCAGCTGGGGCCGCACACTGGCGCGCCACGGCGCGCTGCGCGGGATCGAGCGTGACCCCAACACGCCCGCACGGTTGCGCCGCCTGCTCCGCCTCGCCCGGTTTGGTGCCCGTGTGCCCGAACAGCCGCGCTACGCCGACGCGTTCGAGGCGCTGGGGCCGGCGGCGATCAAGTTGGGGCAGACGCTCGCGACGCGCCCCGACATCGTCGGCGAGGATGCCGCAACCGGCCTGCTGCGGTTGCAGGATGCGGTGCCGCCGATCCCCTTCTCGGTAGTGTGTACGCAGCTGAAGGCGAGCTTCGGCAGACCACTGGACGAGCTGTTCGCCGAGATCGAAGAGGTCCCAGTCGGCGCCGCGTCGATCGCGCAGGTGCATCGCGCAACCACGACCGACGGGCGGCGCGTCGCGGTCAAGGTGCTGCGCCCCAACGTCGAGGAAGATTTCGCGCGCGCGATCGACACCTACGAATGGGCGGCGGCGCAGATCGAGCCGATGGGCGGCGAGCTCGCGCGGCTGCAACCGCGGCTCGTCATCGAGACGTTCAAGCGCTGGACCGCGCGCGAGCTTGATCTCAGGCGCGAGGCGGCGTCGTCGTCCGAGCTCGCCGAGAACATGTCGGCCGAACCCGGCTTCCTCGTTCCCGCAATCGACTGGCAGCGCACGACGGGGAAGGTACTGACCAGCGAGTGGATCGACGGCATCAAGCTGTCGAACCGCGCGGCGCTGATCGCGGCGGGATACGACCTGCGCGAACTGGCGCGCGTGCTGATCCACGCCTTTCTTCGGCAGGCGATCGCCGATGGCTTCTTCCATGCCGACATGCACCAGGGCAATCTGTTCGCGGTGCCGGGCAATCGCGTCGTCGCGATCGATTTCGGCATCATGGGGCGGATAGACCGGCGCGCGCGCGTCTGGCTGGCGGAGATCCTCTACGGGCTGATTACCGGCAATTACCGGCGCGTCGCCGAGATCCATTTCGAGGCAGGCTACGTGCCCGCGCACCACGATGTCGGTGAATTCGCAACCGCGTTGCGCGCGGTCGGCGAGCCGATGCGTGGGCTGCCGGTCAAAGAGATGTCGATCGGCATGATGCTCGACTCGCTCTTCTCAATCACGCGCGACTTCGACATGATCACGCAGCCGCACCTGCTGCTGCTGCAAAAGACGATGGTGATGGTCGAGGGTGTCGCGACCAGCCTCGACCCCGACATCAACCTGTGGGAAACGGCAGGTCCCTTCGTCGAAAATTGGATCCGCAACGAACTGGGTCCAGAGGCCGCGATCGCCGACCGCATCGTCGCCGATGTACGCACGCTGGCGCGACTTCCCGAGCTCGTCCGCCGGATCGAGGCGCGCTACCCGGCCCCAGGCGGCGCGCCGCCTGCCCCGCCGCTGCGCCAGATCGAGGTGGTGCGGATCGGCGCGGGCTGGCGCTACGTCGTGGTTGCCGTGGCAAGCGCGGCAGTCGCGGTCGGCGCGATGCTCATCGGCACGGCGTGGTAGCGACTGACCATCGCCGCGGCTCGCTGCCAGTGAGCCGCATGGCCGAGCTGCGCCGCACGACCGCGCGGATCGCGCTGGCCGCGGTCGCCTTCCTGATCGTCGGAGCCGCGCTGCTGGCCGGACCTGCGCTCACGCTCGGTGATCAAGACCATGTCGCGATGGTGTCGGCGATGCGCGACGGGAGCGGCTTCTACGGACTGATCGCCGGGATCGTGCCTGCTGGCGCGTTTGCGGGACGGCTGGTGCCGCTGCCGACTCTGGCGGTCGTCGAGAGCAGCGTCGGCGTGCTCACGCTGACGATCCTGCTCTGCGCGGTGCTCGCGTCGCTTCTGCTGGTCGGGTGGAACCGACTCGGCGAGCTCTTCACGCATCTGCCTGCACGTCTGACCGCCGGATTGCTGTTACTTGGTGGGAGCAGCGTGGGAGCGCTTCTGACCATCGTCGAGCCGCACGCAGGCTGGACCGCGCTTCTGGTTGCCTGGTCGCTGCTGCTACGGCGTCGCGACCGCTGGGTAGAGGCGGTAGCGCTCGGTGCCGCGGCGACGACGATCGATCCTGCCGCGCTGCCATTCGTCATGGTCATGGCAGCGGCCGCGATGCACGAGGGTGAAGCTAGCGAGGCGGGCGGTTGGCTGCTCGCGGCGGTGCTCGGCTTGGCGACGTGGATCGCGCACCGCGCCGCGTTGTCGAACCTGGCCATAGCGAGCGTCGGTATCGGCGCACCGTCACCCCCGATCGACCTCGCGGCCGCAGCGTTCCTGCCCGGCATGCCGGCGTGGCTGAGCGCGGCAAGCTGGATGTTGGCTGTGCTCGGTTGGTTTTCGGTGCGAGACCCACTCGCTACACGTGTCGCAGTCACGACTGCAATTGGGGTACTGCTAGCACTTCTGCCAGGCATGCAATCGGCAGCTACCCTCACCATCGTGCTGCTTCCCCTCGGGCTGATGTTTGCGGTAGATGCGATCGCGTCGCTGATCCGTCAGGCATCGAGCCGGCGCCGCATTACGGTGACGCGCGTGGCGCGTTGAGCACGAGCGAGGTAGGTTAGGCACGTGAGCCGGATATTGCTGATCGTCGGTGGCGGCATCGCGGCCTACAAGGCGTGCGAGATCGTGCGCGGCCTGCGCAAGCGCGGCCATTCGGTTCGCTGTGTGATGACAGACGCGGCCGGACATTTCGTCACGCCGATGACGCTGGCCGCTCTCTCCGAGGACAAGGTCTACACAACCCTGTGGGACCTAAAGGATGAGACGGAGATGGGCCATATCCAGCTCAGCCGCGAGGCAGACCTGGTCGTGGTCGCGCCCGCCTCTGCCGATCTGCTCGCGCGTATGGCGGGCGGGATCGCCAACGATCTGGCGACGACGCTGCTGCTCGCCACCGACAAGCCCGTGCTCGCCGCGCCGACGATGAACGTGCGCATGTGGCACCATGCCGCCACGCAGCGCAACGTCGCGCAGCTCCGCGCCGACGGTATTGACGTCATGGAACCCGATGAGGGTGCGATGGCGTGCGGCGAATGGGGTGCGGGCCGCCTGCCCGAGCCGGAAGCCATTGTCGCAGCCATCGAGGCTGCGTTGGCCCCCTCATTTGACCGACCGCTCGCCGGCAAGCGCGTGATCGTCACTGCGGGGCCGACGCACGAGCCGATCGATCCGGTCCGCTACATTGCCAATCGATCCTCGGGAAAACAGGGTTTTGCAATTGCCGGAGCCTTGGCGGCGCTCGGCGCCGGCGTGCGACTGGTCGCCGGACCGGTAACGCTCCCGACGCCAGCGGGCGTGACGCGCATCGACGTGGAAACGGCGCGCGAGATGGCGCTCGCGGTCGATCACGCGCTTCCCGCCGATGCCGCCGTGATGGTCGCCGCTGTCGCCGACTGGCGCGTCGACGCCGCTGCGGGACAGAAAATCAAGAAAGGCGAGGCACAGCCGGCACTGACGCTGGTGGAGAACCCCGACATTCTTGCCGCGCTCGGGCAAAGCGATCGTCGTCCCGGATTACTGATCGGCTTTGCGGCCGAAACCGAGCGCGTGGTCGAGCATGCCACCGCCAAGCGTCTGCGCAAGAATGCCGACTGGATCGTCGCCAACGACGTGTCTGGCGATGTCATGGGTGGTGACGCCAACACCGTTCATCTGGTGACTGCGGACGGTGTGGAGAGCTGGACCAGACTGCCGAAGCGCGATGTGGCGCAACGGCTCGCACGAAGGATTGCCGATGCCCTCTGAGCCGATCCGCATCGCGGTGCAGCGCCTGCCAAACGGTGATGATCTGCCTTTACCCGCCTACGCGACGAATGGGGCGGCCGGCATGGATGTTGTCGCGGCGGAGGACATCGTGCTCGAACCGGGAACACGGGCCGCGGTCGCGACGGGTTTTGCACTCGCGATCCCAACGGGTTATGAGGTCCAGGTGCGTCCACGCTCCGGCCTTGCCCTGAAACACGGCGTCACGTGCCTGAACACGCCCGGCACGATCGACAGCGATTATCGCGGAGAGGTGAAGGTGATTCTCGCCAACCTCGGTCAGGAGTCGTTTGCCGTGCGCCGCGGGGACCGGATCGCGCAACTCGTGCCCGCCCCCGTTCTGCGCGCCGAGCTGGCCTTGGCAGAGACACTCGACGATACTGCGCGCGGCGCCGGCGGGTTTGGCTCGACCGGGCGCTGATGCTGTTCGCGCTCTTCCTACAGGTCGCCGCGACGATCAACAGCCCGCCGGCTGACTGGAGGACGCTGCCGCCCTTGCGTGCGCCGACCGCCGAGGCGGCGGAACTCGTATCCGACTACGTGCGCGACGAAGTTCGCGCGGGACGCTGCGCAGCGCCGCAGCCAGGCACGCTGTCGATTGATCTGGCGGTTTATGTCGCCGAGTCGGGGCGTGTGCGTCGCATCGTCCCACGCGCGATCAATTGCCCCACCGTGGAGCAATATGCCTCCGGCGTCGCGTTGCGCAGCCTTCGCGGCCAGATCGAGCCGCCCGAGATGGTCGGCTGGCACCGGATGACGATCGCCTTCACATGGCGGTGACGCTCTCCACGGACGAAGTCGCCCGCTACGCGCGCCATGTCGTCCTTCCCGAAGTCGGTGGCCCCGGTCAGCTTCGGCTGAAGCGCGCGCACGTTGCCGTGGTCGGCGCGGGGGGCATCGGTTCGCCTGCACTGCAATATCTCGCCGGGGCTGGCTTCGGCCGCATCACCGTCATCGACGACGACCGGATCGATACGTCGAACCTTCATCGCCAGACCCTGTTCTCGGGCGACGAGCGCGGTCAGGCCAAGGCTGCGCGCGCGGTAGAGGCGATCGGGCGGATCAATCCTCACGTCGAGGCGCATGCTGCGGTCGAGCGGATCGATGCTAGCAACGCCGACGGGCTGCTCGACGGTGCCGATGTCGTGATCGACGGGAGCGATAACTTCGCGACCAGGCTCGCCGTGGCGGATGCGGCGCTGGCGCGGCGTGTTCCGCTCGTCTCCGCTGCGGTCAGCCGGTTCGAGGGTCAGGTCGCAGTGTTCCGCGGCTGGGAGGCAAACAAGCCGTGCTATCGCTGCTTCGTTGGCGACGATCCGGCGCGGGAGGGGCTGACCTGTGCCGAAGAAGGCGTGCTCGGTCCCGTGACCGGCATACTCGGCAGCATGGCCGCGCTGGAGGCGATTCGAGCGGTCGCACCATTCGGTGACGATAGCGCGGGCACGTTGCTGTTGGTCGATCTGCTCGCGCTACGCTTTCGAACCCTTCGCCTGCCTAAGGACCCTGGATGCCGTGCGTGTGGCGGCGCGGGCGTGCGCGCCGCCTGACGCATCAGCCGAGCAACTCACTCGCGAATTTGCGCACTGCCGGCCCGATATCCTCACGCGCGAGCGCCAGCGCGAGATTGGCCTGGATGAAACCTTCCTTGCCGCCACAGTCGTAGCGCTCGCCGTCGAAGGTGAAGCCGTGGAACGGTTGCCGGCCGATCAGCTGCGCCATTGCATCGGTCAGCTGGATCTCGCCGCCCGCACCTGTCTCTTTTGCATCAAGGATGCGCATGACCTCGGGCTGCAAAATATAGCGGCCGGGGATCATCAGGTTCGAGGGCGAGGTGCCTTCAGCGGGCTTCTCGACCAGTGCGGTGACTTCGGTCAGCCGACCGTCGACCTTGCCCGGCGATATGATGCCGTACTTGCTCGTTTCCTCGTCGGTGACCTCGAGCGCGCCGATAACGTTCCCACCGACCTGATTGTACGCATTGACCATCTGCGCCGTGAAGTTGGGGCTGCCGACCATCAACTCGTCAGGCAGCAGCACCGCAAAGGGTTCGTCGCCGACGATCTCGCGCGCGCACCACACGGCGTGGCCGAGACCCAGCGGCTCCTGCTGGCGCACGTAGACGGGTGAGCCGGGCTGCTGGCGTATGCTCTCGATTGACGACAGGCTCTTGCCACGCTCGCGCATCGTCGTCTCGAGCTCGTAGGAGATGTCGAAGTGATCCTCGAGAGCGGCCTTGCCGCGACCGGTGACGAAGATGATCTGCTCGATCCCCGCCTCCAGCGCTTCCTCGACCGCATACTGGATCAGCGGCTTGTCGACGACCGTTAGCATCTCCTTCGGCATCGCCTTGGTCGCCGGCAGGAAGCGCGTTCCCAGCCCCGCCACTGGGAACACCGCCTTGCGGACCCTCTTGATCGTCATGCGTATCCCCGTTTCGATGTATTGCCGTGGCGCTCTAACGGTCGTCGCGAGACCGGGCAAACGCCATATCATCCAACGCGATACGTCCTGATCGCCGGGCTTGCCGGCTGCGATGACTCCCGTTAACCGGCTGACCTTCGTCTATGCTGCGTAAATTCTTTCGCGGCGGCCGTGCGTCCGCTGCTCCGCCCCCGATGATTCCCGCAGGCCAACGCGTGTACGCGATCGGCGACGTGCACGGCTGCGTGGTCCAGCTGCGGCAATTGCTGACGATGATCGCCGCCGACGATGCCGGGCGCGGCAACGCCGAGACGACGATCATCCTCCTCGGTGATCTGGTCGATCGCGGTCCGGGATCGGCCGAGGTCATCGATGAGCTGATCGCGTTGCGTGAGCGTGCGCCTGCCACGCGCTTCATCGCCGGAAACCATGAAGAGGTCTTTCTTCATGCACTGCAAGGCGACGAACAGGCCTTGCGCATGTTCTGTCGCATCGGCGGGCGCGAGACGATCATGAGCTACGGCCTGAGCGGTCCCGAGTATGAGCGGCTCGATTATGTCGAGCTCGCCGGGGAGCTTCAGCGGATCGTACCGCCTGCACACACCGCCTTTCTCCAGTCGTTCGAGGATGTGATCGCGATCGGCGACTATGCGTTCGTGCACGCCGGCGTCCGACCCGGCGTCGCTTTGTCGGAGCAAAAGGTGTCCGACCTGCGCTGGATCCGCAGCACGTTTCTCGACCATGCCGGCCGGCACGAGAAGATGATCGTGCACGGTCACACGATTGCACCCGAGGTGGAACGAAAAGCCGGGCGAATCGGGATAGATACGGGAGCTTATGCCGGCGGGCCGCTGACTGCGCTTGGGCTTGAGGGCGAGGATCACTGGATCCTGCAGGCGACCGCCTAGTCTGTTTTCACCATTGCCAGTTGCGAAACGTCACAAGCCCTGTCGCAGGGGTTGATTTTGCCGGATCGGCGCTATATCGGCCAGCGGGAAGCAAAGGGAGTTTCACATGCGTCTTGCTAAGTACATGCTCGCCGCCGCTGCGGCGTCGGTTTCGGTTGCTCCGGCGATGGCCGCTCCGGTAAACCCGGCGAGCAGCCTGTCGGTGTCGCGCGCCGCTGCGCCGTCGGCGAAGAAGAACGAGCTCGCTGGTGGCGGCGTAATCATCGCTATCATCGCGGCTGCTGCCGTTGTCGCAGGCATCGTGGTTGTCGCAACCGACGGCGATGACCGCCCCGACAGCAACTAAGTTCAGCCAAAAGCTGAAAGAAATAGCGGCCTTCGGGCCGCTATTTTTTTGTCTGACGATCACCGATACTCGTCGCGGCGCGCTAGCTTCACCCAGCGCACGTTGGCTCTCGGTAAGTAGACGTTCGCGGACAGCGCTGCACCAACTATAACGGATGGCTTGCTGACCGGAACGCGCGCGGCGTCCAGTTGCGACTGTGGCAGAGGACTTGATCAGCGCGGAGGGCTGACCTGCACGCCGGCAGTACCCAGCCACGAAGGTACGACAGACGCTCGGATAAGAAGCGTTGACCTGTACGCGCCCGGCATCAAGCCGCCGCTTGGGCCGGTGCGGCGAATGCGTTGACATGCACGCGCGCGGCACCGAGGCTAAAAAGTAGTGGCCTGACAGGCACGAAAAAGGCGGGCTCGACCATGTCGAACCCGCCTCATACATTCGCATGATCGAAGCGTGATCAGCGGCCCTGCGGCTCGCCTCCCGGAACGGTGCTGCCCGCTGCCGCGCCACCAGGCACGCCGCCCTGCTGCTGCATCATCATCTGCTGCATGGCGCGGATTTGTTGCTCCGACATGAAGTCGACCAGTTCGACGTCAAACTGCAGCGTCGAATTCGCCGGGATCGGCCCCTTGTCCTCGGCACCGTAGGCTAACTCGGGCTTGATCCAGAAGCGGTACTTCGCGCCCTTGCTCATCAGCTTCAGCCCTTCGGTGAAGCCGGGGATCATGCGCGCGACCGGCAGTGCTGTCGGCTGATCGGCCTTGTCGAAGACAGTGCCGTTCATCAGCCGACCTTCGTAGCGGACCAGCGCCACGTCAGCATCGGTCGGGTTCAGTCCGCTGCCTTGCCTCAGCACCTTGTAGCGAAGCCCCGAAGCTGTGGTCTGGATACCGGTCGAGCCCGCCTGCGCGAGCGCCACTCCAGCAACCAGCGCGAAGACAAGCCCGAGCCACAGCCACAGCACATAGGCGCGCTTGACGGGAGCAATCGGCACGGCGGTGACGGTCGACATGGATCAGAGCACCTGCATTTGGCGCGATCCTGACCGGACCGCCATCACCCATAAAGGTAAAAAGGCCGCACCCCCACGCCTTTGCGCGAGGCGCGCCCCTGACGATTACCGTGCGCCGTCGCGCTCGGCGCGCTTGCGCTCCAGCTTGCGTGCGCGACGGACTGCGGCCGCACGCTCGCGCGCGCGCTTCTCCGACGGCTTTTCGTAGTGACGGCGCAGCTTCATCTCGCGGTACACACCCTCACGCTGCAGCTTCTTCTTGAGCGCGCGAAGGGCCTGGTCGACGTTGTTGTCGCGAACGATGATCTGCATAAAACCAATGAACTCCGGGAAAACGGCTACAGCGGCGGCAGGCAGGCCTGCGCCGAACGCGCCGCGTCTATCAGCTAGGTAGCGGCTCCGCAAGGCGCTAAGCACGCACGTTCACTCGATGCGTAACACCTCGCTGATCGCACGGCGATGGCGCAGTGCCGGAACGCGCGCCTGAACGCGATCGACTGAGGCAAGATCGAGATCGACGTAGCCGATGCCCGGCTGATCGCCCATGTCGAGCAGTACCTCACCCCACGGATCGACCACCAGCGAGTGCCCAAAGGTTTCGCGTCCATCCTGATGCATGCCTGTCTGTGCCGCGGCGATCACGAACGCGCCGGCCTCGATCGCGCGGGCGCGGAGCAGCACGTGCCAGTGTGCCGCCCCGGTCGGGCGCGTGAAGGCGGCCGGGACCGACAGCACGCGCGCGCCGGCGTCGCTCAAGGCGCGAAACAGGTCGGGGAAACGTATATCGTAACAGATCGTCACGCCCAGCGGTCCGACCGGGCTACCCACCACCACCGCCTGCTCTCCGGCCGCGTATGCAGCGGACTCACGCCACGACTCACCCGTGGGCAGATCGACGTCGAACAGATGCATCTTGTCGTAGCGCGCCCTGATGCCGCCGGTCGCATCGATGACGAAGGCACGGTTGGCGAGCATGCCGTCGGCTCGTCGCAGCGCTAGCGAGCCGAGGTGAACCCAGATGCCGGCGGATCGCGCCGCTTGCCTGACCGCCGCGAGAACCGGGTCGTCTTCCTCAGAATGGATCACGCTGGCAGCACGGGCGCGGTCGCGGTCGAGCAGGCCCGACATCTCGGGCGTGAACAGCATGGCGGCGCCTGCCCTGCGCGCTTCCTCGATCGCGGCGACGAGCGCGGCGGCGTTGGCATCGGGATCGATGCCGGTAGTCGTCTGGACGAGTGCTATCTTCATGAAGTCGCTTGTGCCACGTGGCGCATTCAAGCGCGCGTGCTTTCGACGCGCATGAACGAGAGCGAGCGGCTTGGCGCATGCGCGTGCCTGCGTTTAAGAGGTCGCATGACCGGCCCCACCCTCACCCTCTACAACAGCCTTACCCGCGCCAGCGAGCGGTTCGTGCCGATCGATCCCGGCAACGTGCGGGTCTATTCGTGCGGGCCGACCGTCTACCATTACGCGCATATCGGCAATCTTCGCGCCTACGTCTTTACCGATACGCTCTCGCGCGTGCTGACGTGGAAAGGCTATCCGCTGACGCACGTCATCAACATCACCGATGTGGGGCATCTAACCTCGGACGCGGACGTAGGCGACGACAAGATGGAGGCCGCGGCACGCGCGAGCGGGCGCGACATCTGGGAGATTTCGCGACACTATACCGCGGCGTTCAAGCGCAATCTTGCCGACCTAAACATTCGCGAGCCGAGCCGCTTTCCACTCGCGACCGATCACGTCGCGGAAATGATCGCTTGGGGCAAAGCGATCGAGGCGAAGCACTGCTACCGGCTCGATGACGGGCTCTACTTCGACGTGACCACCGTCCCCGATTACGGCGCGCTGGCGGGCGCGGCAGACGATGCCGCCGCCGGACGGATCGACGCGGTCGCAGGCAAGCGCCATCCGCAGGATTTCGCGATCTGGCGCACCACGCCCGCCGGCGAGACGCGGCAGATGGAGTGGGACTCGCCTTGGGGTCGCGGTGCGCCGGGATGGCATCTCGAATGTTCGGTCATGGCGGCGAAATACCTCGGGCCATCGTTCGACATTCACACAGGTGGCATCGATCACCGCGAGATCCACCACCCGAACGAAATCGCGCAGAACCAGGCGCATTGCGGCTGTACAGATACCGGCGCGACCTTCTGGATGCACAACAACTTCCTGGTCGATCGTACGGGGAAGATGAGCAAATCCTCAGGCGAGACACTGACGCTCGACCTGCTGGTGTCGCGCGGCTTTCACCCACTAGCCTATCGCCTGATGTGCCTGCAGGCGCATTATCGATCCGAACTGGAATTCTCCTGGGACAATCTTGCCGCGGCGCAGGTGCGATTGAAGCGGCTGGTTCACGCCGTCGGCGCGCTACGCGACCGTCCGCCCAAGCCCGGCGCGACCACGACCGCTTACCTTGAGCAACTAGATGCCGCGGTGTCGGACGACCTCAACACCGTGCGTGCGTTGCCGGTGCTAGACGCGATGCTCGCCGACAAGAAAGTGGCGCCATCCGATCGCCTCGCCGCGCTCGCCGACTTCGACGCGGTGCTGGGGCTCGGCCTTACGAAACTGACGCGTGAGGCACTGCGGGTGCGTCCCGTCGCCGCCACGATCACTGCCAACGAGGTTGAGGCACGACTGGCTGAGCGTCGCGAAGCGCGCGCGGCGAAGGACTTCCCTCGCTCCGACGCGATCCGGGATGAACTTGCGGCGGTCGGCGTCGAGGTGATGGATGGTGACCCGCTCGGTTGGGATTGGAAGGTGAAGCTATGAAGGCCGTTCTCCCTGCCATCGCGCGTCCGCTGCTAGAGTCGCATCTTCCTGCCGACATCGAGGCCGCGTGGTTTACATCGCCCGACGAGGCGAAGGCGATGATCGCCGACGCGGAGATCGCCTGGGTCGACATGCAGCCGACCGAGCACGTCGCCGACGCGATCCGCGCATCGGGCGATGCGCTCAAGTGGGTGTCGACGATCTACGCCGGTCTTGACGCATTTCCACTCGATCTGCTGCGCGAGCGCGGCGTGACCGTCACCAACGGTAACGGCATAAACGCGATCGCAGTGGCCGAATATGCCGTCATGGGCGTGCTGGTTGCAGCCAAGCGCTTCGACGAGGTCGTGCGCGCAAAGGATCGGTGCGAGTGGCCGAAGGATGCGCCGGGCAAGGTGGAACTCGCCGAGACACGCGCGCTGATCGTCGGCATGGGTGCGATCGGTCGCCTGATTGCGGAGCGGCTAGCGGCGTTCGGGGTGGAGGTGACGGGCGTCACCCGTTCCGGTCGCGACGGAACCCTGACACCTGACACGTGGCGAAACCGCCTCGGTGAATTTGACTGGGTTGTCCTCGCCGCCCCATCGACCGACGAGACAAAGGCCATGATCGGCGCCGACGAGCTCGCCGCGATGAAGCGGGGTGCGTGGCTGATCAATATTGCGCGCGGCGACATGATCGACGACCACGCGTTGCTGTCGGCGCTGAGCGAGCGACGGATCGGCGGCGCGTTCCTCGACCCGACCAGTCCCGAGCCGCTGCCGGCGGATCATCCGCTATGGCGCGCACCGAATTGCATGATCACCATGCACCTGTCGGGACGCAGCCAAACCAAAATGTTCCAGCGCGCGGCCGCCCTGTTCATCGATAATCTCGCTGCTTATCGCTCCGGCGACAGGCTCAAGAATGTAGCCGATCTGGACGCAGGTTACTGATGTGCCGGGCAGTCTGGGAGCGTTCCTAGACCATTCGCCTATGGCTCAAGCAGTATATCTCGCATCCGATCATTGCAGCCAGCGAATATTCTTCCTACGACGGTCCCGCTTTGAACCGGGAGTTTGGAGTTGGAAGCTAGATTAATCTTCGCTTACGGCCTGATCGCCGCGATCGCGATCGTCGGAAGCATTGCGGGCCTGATATGGTCGCGTAAGAATAAGGCACGCAAGCTGCGGCTGCGCGGGATCAAATCGTACACGCCGGTGAGTAATCGCTCGGCCGCGCGGTAATCCCTTCATCGTCTGGGAAAGCCGTCACTTCGGCGCTGCGAGCTGTTAAGCAGACAGGCGCATAGACAATCGGCTTCCCTTTAACGTCATGTGCTTCGATCCAGCTTGCACGCCTGCGTGGCGTGGTTGTGACGCGGTCGTGGACATAACCAACGTGACGTGGCGGCGGGTCTAGCATCTGCTCAGCCGTGGTTCAGCAAAACGGGTTCACCTGACACCTGCCGGGACAGGCAGGCGATCGATCATGCGACGCGGTACGCAGTGGACGTTGTTGTGGGCCTTTTGCCTTTGCGGATGGGCGATCGCGATTGCGTACATCATCTTCGATGTCCGCGGCGGTGCGCTGGACCTGTTCTGATGCGTCGCAACATCAGGGCGTGAGCATCTGCAAGGTTTCCTTCGTTGCGCGTAGAGCGTAACGCACACACGGATTGTTGCTCGAACATCAAGATGGAATTGAACATGGCCGCGAATTGGGCCCCCGACAGCTGGACCCACCACGAGGCACGCCAGCTTCCCGTATACCCCGACACCGCGCGCTTGCAGGATGTGACAGACCGTTTGTCCAACTTCCCGCCGCTGGTCTTCGCGGGCGAGGCGCGCAATCTGACCGGCGATCTTGCCCGTGTTGCGGAGGGAAAAGCATTTCTGCTTCAGGGTGGCGATTGCGCGGAGAGTTTCGCCGAATTCCATCCCAACAACATCCGCGACACGTTCCGCGTCATCCTGCAGATGGCGGTGGTGATGACCTTCGCCAGCAAGCTGCCAGTGGTCAAACTGGGGCGCATGGCGGGCCAGTTCGCCAAGCCACGCTCTGCGCCGAACGAGGTGATCGATGGCGTCGAACTGCCGAGTTACCGCGGCGACAACGTCAACGACATCGCCTTCACGCCCGAGTCGCGATTGCCCGATCCGGAGCGCATGGTGCGCGCCTATGCGCAGTCTGCCGCGACCCTAAACCTGTTGCGCGCATTTGCGCAGGGAGGGTACGCCAACCTGCACCAGGTGCATCGCTGGACACACGACTTCATGGGCCGCAGCCCGTGGGCGAAAAAGTACGCCGAAACTGCTGACCGGATCGGCGAAGCGCTCGACTTCATGGAAGCGTGCGGGATCAGCCCCGACACCGTGCCGCAGCTGTCGCAGACGACCTTCTACACTAGCCACGAAGCGCTGCTGCTGCCGTTCGAGCAGGCGATGACGCGGCAGGACTCGCTGACCGGCGACTGGTACGACACATCGGCGCATTTCCTGTGGATCGGTGATCGCACGCGCTTTGAAGGCTCGGCACACGTCGAGTTCCTTCGCGGGATCGGCAATCCGATCGGGATCAAGTGCGGACCGAGCCTCGAGCCCGACGCGCTGCTGCGCATGCTCGACACGCTTAACCCCGCGCGCGTACCCGGCCGCATGACGCTCATCACGCGCTACGGACACGATAAGATCGAGGCGCATCTGCCCCGGCTTGTCCGCGCGGTAACGCGCGAGGGCCATCCGGTGATCTGGTCATGCGACCCGATGCACGGCAACGTCGTGAAGGCGGCGAACGGCTACAAGACGCGGCCGTTCGATCGCATTCTGACCGAGGTGCGCGGCTTCTTCGCCGTCCATCGCGCGGAGGGAACGCATGCCGGCGGCATCCACGCCGAGATGACGGGGCAGAACGTCACCGAATGCACCGGCGGCGCAATCGACGTGACCGAGCAGAGCCTCGCCGACCGCTACCACACGCATTGTGACCCGCGCCTCAATGCAGGTCAGAGCTTGGAACTTGCCTTCCTTTTGGCAGAAATGCTCAACACCGAAATGGCGCAGCGTCGCAAGGCTGCCTGATCGCCCACGCTGGCGGAGAACGGCGGTGCCGCTCTTCGCCAACGCGCGTCCAAAAGGATGCTTGACGAGGGGCACAGGCGCCCGTATCAGCGCGCCTCACACCGCGCACGGCCCCTTCGTCTAGCGGTTAGGACGTCGCCCTCTCACGGCGAAAACACGAGTTCGATTCTCGTAGGGGTCACCAGCACAGACGCACGGTTCACGTCTCCATTATGCAACGGCCTGCTCGGCGCATCGTAGCGCATTGAGCCTCGCCGTCGTTTGGACTAGCGAGCGCATCATGAGTGCAACGATCGCCCTGGTCGACGACGATCGCAACATCCTGACCTCGGTCTCGATCGCGCTGCAGGCGGAGGGTTTCCTCACGCGGCTCTATCCCGACGGCGAGGCGGCGTTAAAGGCGTTGATCGAGAACCCGCCCGATCTCGCGATCCTTGACATCAAGATGCCGCGGATGGACGGGCTCGAGCTGCTGCGACGACTGCGCGAGAAACAGACGACACCGGTCATCTTCCTGACCAGCAAGGACGATGAGCTGGACGAGGCGCTCGGTCTCGCGCTCGGTGCAGATGATTACATCGCCAAGCCGTTCAGCCAGCGGCTGCTGATCGCACGTATCCGTGCGATCCTGCGGCGTACCGAATTGTCGGCCGGCCACGACGCCGACCAGACCGAGGCAAACGGACCGATCGAGCGCGGCCGCCTGATCATGGATCCGGCTCGGCACCGCGTGTCGTGGAACGGCACGCCGGTCACACTGACCGTCACCGAATTCCTGATTCTGGAAACGCTGGCGCAGCGCCCCGGCATCGTGAAGACGCGCAACCAGTTGATGGACGCGGCGTACCAAGACGACATCTACGTCGACGATCGCACGATCGACTCGCACATCAAGCGCGTTCGACGCAAATTCCGCGAGGTCGACCGCGACTTCGACTCGATCGAGACGCTGTATGGCGCCGGCTACCGCTTCTCCGAGGAGTGATCCGCGCGATCCCACCGCTCGGTGGTCGGATCAGGTATCGCTGACGCCGCGCATCCTCGCGGTCAACGTCTTCGCGCTGCTGCTGCTCGGCGGCGGGTTCTTCTACCTCGACTCGTTCCGCACGCGCATCCTTGACAGCCGCATCGATCAGGTCCGGCGCGAGGCCGGGCTGATGGCCGAAGCGCTCGCCACCGCGCCGAAGGCGGCGCGGCCCGCCTTGCTGACGCGACTGGCGCGCGACACGGGGGCACGGTTGCAACTGCTCGCGCCCGACGACGCGGTCCTGCTTGACAGCGAGCGGCTGGGCGGTCCCGCCTTCACGCTGGTCAATCCGCGTACTGACGGGCTGAGCCAGCGCGCCGCACGGTGGCTCGATGCAGGCATTGACTTCATAGTTCGCGCGCCGTCATCTCCGACCTACGATCCGGCACGAAATGGGATGCCGCCCGATCCTGATGTGGCACGCAGCACGCGCGCACTGTCGGCGACGGTGTGGCGAGCGCCCGATCGTACCCCGGTTATCACCGCCGCTGCCGTGCTTCCAAACCGATCGACGATCCTGTCGACGATCAACGCGCGCGACATCACCGAGCGGGTTCGCGTCGAGCGATACCGTCTGAGCCTGGTAGTGCTGACCGCGTTGTTGATCTCGGTCGCCCTCTCCCTATTCCTCGCGCGCACCATCGTTGATCCATTGCGCCGCCTGGCACGCGCCGCAGTACGTGTCCGGCTCGGCCGCGCGCGCGAGGTTGTCGTACCGCGCCTGCCAGAACGGCGCGACGAGATTGGTATGCTCGCGCGCGCGCTGTCGGACATGAGCCTTGCGCTGCGTGCGCGGATCGACGCGACCGAGGCGTTCGCCGCCGACGTGACGCACGAATTGAAGAACCCCCTCGCCTCGCTCCGCAGCGCGGTCGACGTGCTAGCGCGGGTCGGCGACCGCGACGCGCAGGCGCGCCTTCTCGCGATCGTCGCCGACGACGTGCATCGGCTCGACCGCCTGATCACCGACATCTCCGAAGCATCTCGACTCGACGCCCAGTTGAGCCGCGCGAAGTTCGAGCGGATCGACCTAATTGCGATGATCGAGGGCCTGCTCGCGCAGCGCAATCAGCGCGGGTCGACGCGCGGCATTCGACTTCATCTCGACCTGTTGCCCGGCGCTGAGGCGCCGGTGATGGCGGAGGGCGCGCGGTTGGAACGCGTGTTCGACAATCTGCTCGACAACGCGCTGTCCTTCTCGCCCGACGGCGGTGTTATTTCGATCGCAGTCCGGCGTATCGATCACGACGTCGAGGTGCGCGTGGAAGACGAGGGGCCAGGCGTCCCCGCCGAGGCCCGCGAGGCGATCTTCCGCCGCTTCCACTCCGTCCGGCCGAGCGAGGAGGCGTTCGGCAAGCACTCGGGTCTGGGCTTGGCGATCGCGCGCACGATCGTCGAGGCGCATCAGGGCAGCATCGCGGTCGAAAGCCGCGAGGATCGCCTGAGTGGTGCCCGCTTCGTGGTGCGTCTGCCGATCGCCGAGCGCGAGGATCCGGCATGAGCACCAAGCCGCCTAGCTCGTGTGTCCATGCAACCACGATCGCGATCAACGGGCACGGCGTGATGCTAGTCGGTCCCTCAGGCGCGGGCAAATCCGACCTAGCGCTACGCTTGATCGATCGCGGCGCATTGCTGGTCAGCGACGACTACACTGATCTGGTTCGCGCCGGCGACGCGGTGATCGCCGCTCCGCCGTCCACCATCGCCGGCAAGATCGAGATACGCGGCCTAGGCATCGTCGAGCGCGCGTTTGCAGCCTCCACAACCGTCAAATTGGTGGTAACCCTCGGCGATGAAATCGACCGTATGCCCGAAGCGCGCTGGCGCATGATCGCGGGGCTTCGCATACGCGAGGTCGTGATCGACCCCTGCCCTCCCTCCGCACCGATCAAGGTCGAAGAGGCACTCCGGCAGGTCATCGCCGAGGCGAACGCGTGACGATGCAAGTGCTGCTGGTCGTCGGCATGTCGGGAGCGGGCAAGTCGACGGTGCTGAAGACGCTGGAAGACATCGGCTGGGAGACGGTCGACAATCTGCCGCTGACGCTGCTGATGCGCTTCCTGCACGGCACGCAGCCCGACGCCGATGGACAGAACCGCCCGCTTGCGCTCGGCTTCGGATCCCGCACGCGCGACTTCGATCCCGACGCGTTCATCACGCAGGTGACGGCGCTGCGCGAGCGTGCCGATCTGGACATCGGGCTGCTGTTTCTCGACTGCTCCAGCGACGAGCTCGCGCGTCGCTACGCCGAGACGCGACGCCGCCACCCGATGGCGGAGGATCGACCGGTACGCGACGGGATCATCGCCGAGCGCGGTCTGCTCGCGCCGCTGCGCCGCTGGGCCAACCGGCTGGTCGACACGACCGATCTGAAGGCGAATGCGCTGGCACAACAGGTGCGCACGCTGTTCGGCCGTCGTGCAGAGGCCGCGACGACGCTGACGATCGAGTCGTTCGGCTTCTCACGCGGTGTCCCGCACGAGGCCGATCTGATGTTCGACATGCGCTTCCTGCGCAATCCGCACTGGGAGCCGAGCCTTCGCCCCAGAACGGGACGCGATCCGGCGGTGGCCGCCTATGTCGCCGCCGACCCGGCGTATGAAGAGGCGGTGAGCCGGATCGAGGACCTGCTGCTGTTGCTGCTGCCGCGCTACCGGGCGGAGGGAAAGCCCTATGTTACGGTCGCGTTCGGGTGTACCGGAGGGAAACATCGATCGGTGCACGTGACGGAGCGAGTAGCGGCGCGGTTGCGCGACGCGGGGTTTTCGCCCACCATCCTGCACCGCGATCTGGCGGTAGCACCGCAGGACACGCTTGAGGGGCGACCGCAGGGTCAATGAACGGTAAGTCAATGCAGATTATCGGGCTGGTGCTCGTCACGCATGGCCGTCTGGCCGATGAGTTCGTCACTGCGATGGAGCATGTCGTCGGACCGCAGAAGCAGGTGGCGACTGTCGCGATCGGTCCCGACGACGACATGGAAGCGCGCCGTGCGGATATCGCGCGCGCGATCGCCGATGTCGATGGCGGGCGAGGCGTGATCGTGCTGACCGACCTGTTCGGCGGTACACCGTCTAATCTGGCGATCTCGCTGATGGAACGTGGCCGTATCGAAGTGATTGCAGGTATCAACCTGCCGATGCTGATCCGGCTCGAATCGGCGCGCAAGGCGATGTCGGTCGTCGCCGCGGTCGCCGCCGCGCGTGAGGCGGGGCGCAAGTATATCTCGGTCGCATCCGAAGTACTCGGCGAGGCGGCGGCATGACCGCGTCGCGCACCGTGGAGATCACCAACCGTCGCGGGCTGCACGCGCGTGCCAGCGCCAAGTTCGTGACGCTCGCCGCCGCACAGCCGGTCCCGGTCGAGGTCGCGCGTGGCGGCTCCACCGTCACCGGCACGTCGATCATGGGGTTGATGATGCTGGGCGCGGCAAAGGGCGACACGATCACGATCAGCGCTGCCGGCGACGATGCGGAAGCGGTCGTCGCAACGATGTGCGCGCTGGTGGAGGACAAGTTCGGCGAGGATTGATCCCGCCTGACGACCGCACGCGATGCCACGCACGATCACCGCTTATTCGAATCCTCTGATCAAGCAGGTCCGCGACCTGCGCGACAAGCGTCACCGTCGAGAACAGGGCCTCTTCTTGGCGGAGGGGCTGCGCATTCTGACCGAGGCGCGCGAGACCGGTCGCGTGCCGCGCTACCTGTTCTTTGCCGCGGCATCGGCTCGCCACCCGCTCGTCGAGGCTCTGATCCACGCCGTCGAAGGCGCCGGGGGTGAGGCGATCGAGACGACGCCCGACATCCTCTCCAAACTATCCGGGAAAGACAATCCGCAGGCAGTCGTGGGCGTCTTCGCCGCGTTCGAGACCGGGCTTGCCGACCTCGATTGCAGTGCCGCGCCGATCTGGCTGGTGGCGGAGCGTCTGCGTGATCCCGGCAACCTCGGCACTATCCTGCGCACCGGCGACGCGGTCGGTGCAGGCGGGCTGATCCTGATCGGCGAGTGCGTCGATCCTTTCTCGGTCGAGGCGGTGCGCGCTAGCATGGGGGCGCTGTTCACGGTGCCGATCGTGCGGACCGAGTGGACGCCGTTCGTCGAATGGCTGCGCCGCGGCCCCGGCCAGCTTGTCGGATTGAGCCTGCAGACCGAGCATGATTATCGCAGCGCCGACTATGCCGCGCCGACGTTCCTGCTGACCGGCAACGAGGCGCAGGGACTGCCCGAAGCTTACGAGGCCGAGTGCGACCTGCTGGTCAAGCTGCCGATGTTGGGCAAGGCCGACAGCCTGAACGCGGCGGTCGCAACCGCGGTGATGGCCTACGAGGTGCTCGCCCGTCATCGCTGAACCGCAAGGCAGCGGCAACGAAGCGGCCGGCCATCGGTTTGCAGCGGCGTGACAACTGGCTTTCCCACGTTCCTCCGCCTTCCCGCCGCCACGCTCGACGACCTGCCCGACACGCCGGTCGTGGTGCTGGGTGCGGCGGAAGCGACGCCGTACGATCCCGCCCGCCGCAGCCACTCGGCCGACGCGCCCGGCGCAATCCGCGCAGCATCGCAGCAGTTTGCGGGGCAGGTCTTCCAGCACGATTTCGACCTTGATGCGACGCTGCTGGTGAAGGGTGAGCGCCGCGAGGCGATCGGCGTCGACGCAGGCGATGTCGTGACCAAGGTGCAGGACGCCGCAGGCAATCGCCACCGTATCGCCGCCGCGGTCGAGCAGGTGCTGGCGGCGGGCGCGCTACCGGTGGTGCTCGGCGGGGACGATTCGGTGCCGATCCCTGTGATCGCCGCCTATGACGGTTATGGTCCGATCACCGTCGTGCAGATCGACGCGCACGTCGACTGGGGCGGGACTATCCAGGAAGAGGATAATGGCTACGGCTCGCCGATGCGGCGCGCGGCCGAGATGCCGTGGGTCACCGGCATGGTGCAGGTCGGCATTCGCGGGCTGGGCAGCGGCGAGGCGTGGCAGCACGACGACGCGCGGGCATTCGGTGACCAGGTCGTCACCGCGCGCGAGTGGCACCGCCGCGGCGCCGAGGCGGTGCTGGCGGAACGTCCCGCGGGTGAGCGGTACATTGTCTCAATCGACTGCGACGGGATCGATCCGGCGGTGTTTCCGGCGGTGGCGATGCCGACGCCGGGCGGGCTCACTTACGAAGACTGTCTCGACCTGCTGCACGGACTCGCCGCGCGCGGCACGATCGTGGGTCTGATCCTCGCCGAATACGTCCCGGATCGCGACGATCCACACCGATTGTGCGCGCAGATCGCGGCGCGACTGGTGACGGTGGCGATGGGGCTGATGCGGCGCTGACGCTTACTCGGCCGCAGCGTCGTAGCTGAGCTTTGTGAGCGGGCGTACCGCCTGCTCGCCGACGGGTAGCGTCTCGATCGACTTGGTGCCGGTGTCGATGTTGAGCGCCTCGAACCGCCGCGCGCTGGTCAGCACCTGACTCTCCAGGCTGCCGACGAACGAATTGTATGCACCCATCGCAGTGTCGAGGTTCTTGCCCAGCTTGGCGACGTGCCCGCCCATAACCGCCAGGCGGCTGTACAGCTCCTTGCCCAGCGTGGCGATCTCCTGCGCCTGCGCGGCGAGCTTCTCCTGCCGCCACACCGCCGAAACGGTACGCGCGATCGCAATCAGGTTGGTCGGCGTCGCCAGCAAGACCTTGCGGTCGAATGCATCGTCCCAAAGCTTCGGATCATGCTCGAGCGCCGCGCCCAGGAAATGCTCGCCGGGCACGAACATGATGACATAGTCGGGGGCGTCGTCGAACTGGCTCCAATAGGCCTTGTTGCCGAGCGAGGTGACGTGGTTGCGCATCGACAATGCATGCGCGGCGAGGCCCAACTGGCGCTCGTTCTCATCCACCGCGCCGAAGGCGTCCTGATAGGCATTTAGCGACACCTTGGCGTCGATGATCAACGACTTACCGCCCGGAATGCGGACGATCGCGTCGGGGCGCAGCCGCGCGCCGTCGTCGAGCGCGACGCTGACCTCCATCTGGAAATCGGTGTGCTCGGCAAGACCGCACGACTCGAGCACGTTGCGCAACTGCTGCTCGCCCCAGCGCCCCCGCGCCTTGGGCGCGTTGCGCAGGGCGTTGACGAGCTTTGCCGCCTCGCCCGAGACACGCTCCTGCCCAGCACGCATCGCCTCGATCTGACCGTGAAGCTGCCCGAAGGCATCGCGGCGCTCGGCCTCGATCCGCTGGACTCCTTCCTCGTAACGCAGCAGGCGATCGTTGACTGGCTGTAGTAGCGCCTTGATCCCCTGCCCCGTCGCTTCCTCGCTCTGGCGCAGCCGGGCCTCGGCGCGTTCGAGGAACTGCTTCTGCGCGTCCCCCAGCGCTGATTGCGCGACTTCCTTGAAGCGCAGGCTCATCTCGTCGGCGGCGAGTTTCAGGTCGGCGATCCGCTGCTCGGCGGCGCGCCCTTCCGCCTCCAGCCGCGACACGTGGAGCCGCGCCGCCTCGCGCTCGTCGCGGGCTTGCGCGAGATCGTGGCGCAATTGCTCGGCGGCGCGTGCGCGCTCCTCCGCGCCCGCCAGATCGGCGATTGCACGGCGGAACTGCTCGGCCTGCGCGTCGCGCTCGGCGCGTGCGGCGTCACGCTCGACACGGACCTGATCGCGCTCCGCCATCGCCCCGCTCGTCCCTTGCCGCGACAGGAACCAGCCGAGCGCCACGCCGACGACCAGAGCAACGAGGGCGATCAGCAATGTCTCGGCCATGCGGCACTCCGGTGGAAAGTCACAAAGGTCACAGCCCTACGCAGGTGCGCGCGCGGGCGTACGCGCGCGAACGCGCCGCGCGAGGGGGAACATAGATCGAACGTTTGTCGTAGGAAAGCGCGAATGTGCCGGCGGCTTCGGCCACCGGATCGCGGCGGCACTCAGCCGTTGCGGCGCATCTTCTCGAGTTTCTTCATCAACATGCCGCGCTTCAATCGCGAGATATGGTCGGTGAAGAGCACGCCGTTCAGATGATCGATTTCGTGCTGCATGCAGGTCGCCATCAGCCCGTCGAACTCCTGCTCGCGCGGCTGACCGTCGGTGTCGAGCCAGCGAACGTGGCAGCGCGCGGGGCGGGTCACCTCGGCATATTGCTCGGGGATCGACAGGCAGCCCTCGTTGTAGGTCGAGGTTTCTTCACTGACCGACACCAGCTCGGGGTTGATGAAGGCGTGCGGGTTGCGCGTACCGCCGGCGTCGGCCTCCGCAGCGTCGTCGGCCGGCTCACCCTCGCCCTCTGGCCGCTCCTGCAGGTCGATCACGACGATCCGCTGCAGGATGCCGACCTGGCTCGCCGCCAGGCCGATGCCGCGCGCGTCGTACATCGTGTCGAACATGTCGGCGACGATGCCGCGCACCTCGTCAGTGACCTGCGCGACGGGTTCGCACACCTTGCGCAGGACGGGGTCGGGAACTTCGACGATCGGGAGAATGGCCATGACGGCGGCAGCTAGGTCGCTGTCATTCCAGCGTCAAGCGACAGGACGGCGCGCGCGCAGCGCCTGCGCGAGCGTACCCTCGTCGAGATAGTCGAGCTCACCGCCCACTGGCAGGCCGTGCGCCAGCTGCGTCAATCGTACCGGATAACGCTCCAGCCGGTCGGCGACGTAATGCGCGGTCGTCTGCCCCTCCAACGTCGCGTTCATCGCGAGCACCACCTCGTCGATCTCACCTTTCGCGACACGCGTGACCAGCGGCTCGATCGCGAGATCTTCGGGGCGCACGCCCTCGAGCGCGGAAAGCCGCCCGCCCAGCACGTGGAAGCGACCGGGGAACAATCGCGATCGCTCAAGCGCCCACAGGTCGCTCACGTCCTCCACCACACACAGCGAGCGTGGATCGCGGCGCGGGTCGGCACAGATCGCACAGGGATCGCTGGTATCGACATTGCCGCACGTCGAGCAGGTCGTTAGCCGTTCCTCGACCGCCGCGAGCGCGGTGCGCAAGGGGACAAGCGCATTCTCACGCTTCTTGACCAGGTGCAGCACCGCACGCCTTGCGGATCGGGGACCGAAGCCGGGCAAACGGGCGAGCGCCTGCGTCAGCGCCTCGATCTCGGGGGATGCCATAGCGGGTATATGGCAACGCGGCGGCGTTCGCGCCAGCGTGTGGGGTGACGCGACCCGCGCGTTGTGGAAAAGGCGGCGCTTATGCGGATCGTCTTCATGGGAACTCCCGACTTTGCGGTGCCGACGCTCGACGCGCTGGTCGAGGCGGGACACGAGATCGTCGCGGCCTACAGCCAGCCGCCGCGACCAGGCGGGCGACGCGGACGCGAGTTGGTCGCCTCGCCGGTGCAGCGCCGGGCCGAAGCGCTCGGCATCTCGGTGCGCACGCCGGTATCGCTGAAGGGCGCGGAGGAACAGGCGGCGTTCGCCGGCCTGAACGCCGATGTCGGCGTCGTCGCGGCCTACGGGCTGATCCTGCCGCAGGCGGTGTTGGATGCACCGCGGCTTGGATGCCTGAACGTCCACGGCTCGCTTCTGCCACGCTGGCGTGGCGCGGCGCCGATCCAGCGTGCGATCATGGCGGGTGACGCGGAGACGGGTGTCGGCATCATGCAGATGGAGGCCGGGCTCGATACCGGACCGGTGCGGCTGGAAGGGCGGACGGAGATCGACGGAAAGACCGCGCGCCAGCTGACGGTTGAGCTGGCCGACATGGGGGCGAGGCTGATGGTCGAGGTGCTCGCCGACATCGACGCGCATCCGCCAATGCCGCAACCCGACGAGGGCGTGACCTACGCTGCGAAGATCAGCAAGGCCGAGGCGAAGATCGACTGGACGCGCAGCGCGCGCGAGATCGAACGCGTTGTGCGTGGGCTGAACCCGGCGCCCGGAGCGTGGTTCGAGGTTTCTGGTGAGCGAGTAAAGGTGCTCGCCGCCGACGTGCTGCCCTTTACCTTCCCGGGCGGCGAGGGCGTGACGGTCGACGCGGCGCTGACGATCGGCTGCGGCGACGGCGCGCTGCGGCCTAGGCTGGTGCAACGCGCGGGCCGCGGGGTGACGAGCGCGGAGGAGATGTTGAGGGGCTTTCCGGTTCGATCGGGAACCGAGTTGACGTGACGCGCTTCGCGCTCACGGTCGAGTACGACGGGCGGCCGTTCATGGGGTGGCAGCGCCAGCCGCACGGCGCCAGCGTCCAGGGCGCGATCGAGGATGCGTTGCACTCGGTGACCGGCGAGGCGGCGACGGTTCACGCCGCCGGGCGGACCGACGCGGGTGTCCACGGCCTCGCGATGCGCGCGCACGTCGACGTCGCGAAGGCGATCACGCCCTTTCGCCTGATGGAGGCGCTCAACGCGCGGCTCAGGCCCGCTCCCGTCGCAGTGCTGGCGTGCGAGGAAGTGACGGACGACTGGCACGCGCGCTTCTCGTGCCTGGGGCGTGCTTACGAATATCGCATCGTCAACCGCCGTGCGCCGCTGACGTTCGAGCGCGGCCTCGCGTGGCAGGTGCCGCAGCCGCTCGACGCCGAGGCGATGCAGGCGGGCGCGCAGGTGCTGGTCGGCAAACACGACTTCACCACCTTTCGCTCGGTCCACTGCCAGTCGGCGAGCCCGATCAAGACGCTCGCGCGACTCGGCGTGCGACGCGTCGGTGACCGCGTGATGGTGGAGGCGGCGGCACGATCGTTTCTCCATCATCAGGTACGATCGATGGTCGGCTGCCTCGTCCTCGTCGGCCTCGGGCGGTGGAGCGTCGAGCGGTTGCGCGAGGCGCTGGTCGCGGCAGACCGCGCGCAGCTCGGGCTCAACGCGCCGCCCGATGGGCTGTTCTTCGTCGCCGCCGATTATTGACGCGAGAAGCGCGCGGCGAGTTCGGTATGGGTCGACCAGCGGAACTGGCCGACGGGCACGATCCAGTCGAGGCGATATCCACCCTCGCACATGATCTTCGCGTCACGCGCGAAACTACTGGGATTGCACGAAACATACGCGATCACCGAAATGCGCGCAGCGGCCAGCGCGTCGATCTGCTCGCGTGCGCCGGCGCGCGGCGGGTCGAGCACCACCGCGTCGAAGCGATCGAGCTCGGCGGTGGTGAGCGGGCGGCGATACAGGTCGCGGTGCTCGGTAAAGACCAGCCGTTGCGCACGGTCGGCGCCGGCCTTGAGTGACAGGATAGCGTCGCGCCCGCCTTCGGCGGCGTAGACGCGGCCGGACAGTGACAGCGCAAAGGTGCCGAGCCCGGCGAACAGATCGGCGGTGATCCGCGGGCTGCCGATCGCTTCACGTACGGCAGCGACCAGCGCCGCCTCTCCCTCGCGCGTCGCCTGCAGGAACGCGGCGGGGGGCAGCGGGACGGGCGTGCCGCCGAGCGTGATCGTGACCGCGTCGGGTTCCCAGTGCGTCTCGGGGCCGAGGCCATCGTTGAAGGCGATACGCGCGATGCCGTGCGCCTGCGCGAAGTCGGCGATCGCATCGGCGTGCGCCAGTCCCGACGGTGTCACGCCGGTGATCAGCACGTCGACGCCCTGATCAGCGAGGATCAGGTGAAGGTCGAGCCGGCGCTTGGGCTTGAACACCGGCAGCAAGCGCTTGAGCGGGCGCACCAGTGCGAAAAGTTCGGGCGCGAGCACGTGGCATTCGTGCAGGTCGATCAATTGGTGGCTCTTCTCGGCCGCGAAGCCGAGGCGACCGGCGGGGTCGTAGTGGAGCGTCGCGCGGCGGCGTGTGCGCGGCGGGGATAGCTGCGCGGCGCGAACCTCGGTCGACAGGCCCTGCGCGGCGAGTGCGCCGGCGATACGATCGGTCAGGAACGCGGACCAGCTGGCGTCGTCCAGATGCTGCAACTGGCATCCGCCGCAGGTCGGAAAGTGGCGGCACGGCGGGGTCTGATGGTGCGGGCCGGGCGTAATCGCGCCATCGAGGCCGAGCGTGTCGCCGGGCGCGGCAAAGGGCACGTGGCGGCCATCCTCGGCAACGCCCTCGCCGCGCGCTGCGACGCGTATAATCGTGGTCATGCCGGCGCCCTAGAACGGTTTAACCGGCGCGTCACGCCAGCGCGGCGCGTGCCTGCGGCAGCGCGCGCGCGAGATCGTCGGCGATGAAGGCCGCACCGCAGCGCTTTGCCGCCTCGCCGTGAAGCCATACGCCCGCCGCTGCCGCGTCGAGCGGGTCGTGACCGGCTGCCAGGCAGGCCGCAATCGCGCCTGCGAGCACGTCACCGCTGCCCGCCGTCGACAGCCAGTTGTTCGCCGCCGGAGCGAGCCGCGCACGGCCGTCTGGCGCAGCAATCACCGTGTCCGCCCCCTTGAACACCACGGTCGCGCCTGACGCGCGTGCGGCGGCGCGGACGCGGTCGAGCTTGCTGCCCTGCGCGTGGCCGAACAAGGCGTCGAACTCGCCGGCATGGGGCGTCAGGATGATCTGCCCGCCGCGTGCGCGCAATTGTTCGGAGGTGACGAGATGAAGCGCGTCGCCATCGATGACGAGCGCGTGCACGCTGGCGAGCGCACGTTCGATCAGCGAGTGCATCCCGTCATCTCGGCCTAACCCTGGGCCGACGACCAGCGCGCCGATGCGACGGTCGGCAAGCGCCTCGTCGTCGAACTTGCGCCGGACCAAGGCGTGCGGTTCACCCGGCATCGACGCGCCGAGTAGCGCGACATAGCCTGCCCCCGCGTGCATTGCCGCCGTGGCGCAAAGCTCCGCTGCACCCGCCATCCGCCCGCGCACGACCGCGACCATGCCGCGGTTGAACTTGTGCGACTGCGGTCCGGGCGCCGGCAACGTGGGAGGTGCGATGACCCGCGCCTCAGCCGACTCGTCGACGCCGATGTCGAGCAGGCGCACCGTGCCACATAGCGCCGCAGCGGGTTGCAGCAGGTGTGCGGGCTTGAGCGCGCCGAGCGCCAGCGTGATGTCGACCGGTGCCGGACAGCCGAGCCGCGCGCCGCTGTCGCTAGCGACGCCGCTGGGCAAATCGATCGCGATCGTCAGCCTTGCCGTTTCGCGCAGGCGCGAGAGCGCAGCCACAACCTTGTCATCGAGCGGACGCGACAAACCGATTCCGAACAGCGCATCGACCAGCACCGGCGCCGCGGAGACTTCATCGAGCGCCTCGACCGGACCACGCCATCCAGTCCCCGCCTGCACCGCTGTGTCGCCGGTCGGCGTACCCAGTGCGGCGACCCGCACCGGCTGCCCGGCAGCCGCCAGGCTTGCCGCGATCACGTAGCCGTCACCGCCGTTATTGCCCGGCCCACACAGCACCAGCACCTCCGCGCCCGCGGAGAGACGGCGGACCGCCGCGGCGCACGCGTGCCCCGCGCGCTGCATCATCGCGAAGGCGTCATCGCCGCGGTCGAACGCTACCGCCTCCGCCGCGCGCATCTCGGCTGCGGTCAGCACCGCGGCGCCTGCGATCAGCCTCACTGACGCTTGAGGTCGGTCGGCTTCACCGTGACCGGCAGTCGGTAGATGTCGTCGCCGAGCGCGACCTCGATCTCGTTCGTGCCGACGAGCGTCACCTGCGCCGGCTGCGCGCCGTCCGCTGCGACCACGCCGTGCCCGTCCTTGGTCACCAACAGACGCCGGAAACCTCCGTCCGGGTGCCGCACCGTCAGCAGCAGCCCGCGGTCGCTGTCTTGCCGCTCGACGCTGCACACGCGCGACAAGGTCGCCGCCGCGCCGACCGCGCAGTTGATCAGGCCGTCATCGGCCGCTTCCTGGTCCTGCGCCGCCTCGACATTTGCCAGCACCTGCGTGTTCGCCGTCTGCTCAGGCGAGCAGGCGGCGGCGACCGTGGCGAACAGCAGAGCGCTAGATATCCGCGTAGACATGCGTTTCCGCAGCGGCGCCGGGGTGGGTGACAGCGCCCTTGCAGGCAGGACCGACGTTCTGAGCATAACGCCACAATGCGCCCGAGCCATAGTCGTTGCGCCGCGCCTGCCAGCCAGCGCGCCGACGTTCGAGCACGTCATCGGCAACGTCGAGGTCGATCGTTCCTGCGTCGGCGTCGATACGGATCGTGTCGCCGTCCTCGACCAACGCGATCGGCCCGCCATCGGCCGCCTCCGGCCCGACGTGGCCGATGCAGAAGCCGCGGGTACCACCGGAAAAGCGCCCGTCGGTGATGAGCGCGACCTTCTCGCCCAGCCCGAGCCCGTAGAGCGCAGCGGTGGTCGACAGCATCTCGCGCATGCCCGGTCCGCCCTTCGGTCCTTCGTAGCGGATGATGACTACCTCGCCCTCATTGATCGCGCGCGCCTCGACCGCCGCAAAGGCGTCCTCCTCGCAGTCGAAGCAGCGCGCCGGTCCCTCGAATTGCAAGCGGTGCATGCCGGCGACTTTCACGATCGCACCATCGGGCGCGAGGCTGCCGCGCAGGCCCACAACGCCGCCGGTCGGGGTAATTGGCGTCTTCGCGTCGTAGATCACCTTCTGATCGGGATTCCACGTCACTTGGTCGATGTTCTCGGCCAGCGTCCGGCCCGTTACCGTCAGGCAGTCGCCTTGGAGCAAGCCTTCGGCGAGCAGCGTCTTCATCAGCATGTAGACGCCGCCGGCCTCGTACATGTCCTTGGCGACATACTTCCCGCCGGGTTTGAGGTCGGCGACATAGGGCGTGGTTTTGAAGATCTCGGCGACGTCGAACAGGTCGAACTCGATCCCCGCCTCGTGCGCCATTGCGGGCAGGTGCAACGCGCCGTTGGTCGATCCGCCGGTCGCCGCGACGATGCGCGCGGCGTTGACGAAGGCGTCGCGCGTGCAGATGTCGCGCGGTCGGATGTTGGCGGCAAGCAGCTCCATTACCTGCGCACCGGCCGCGACCGCGATCTGCTCGCGAGATGTGTAAGGTGCGGGCACCATGTTGCTGTTTGGCAACGACAATCCGATCGCCTCGCCCACACAGGCCATCGTGTTGGCGGTGTACTGCCCGCCGCATGCGCCGTGGCCCGGGCAGGCAACCTTTTCGAGCGCGTGCACCTCGCTGATCGGACACGTTCCGGCGGCGTAGCGGCCAACGACCTCAAACACGTCGACGACGGTCACGTCGCGATCCTCGAACCGGCCGGGCAGGATCGACCCACCGTAGACGAAAATACTGGGCACGTTGAGCCGCAGCATTGCCATCATCATGCCGGGCAGCGACTTGTCGCAGCCAGCGAAGCCGACCAGCGCGTCGTAGCAATGACCGCGCACCGAGAGTTCGACCGAATCGGCGATCACCTCGCGGCTGACGAGGCTGGACTTCATGCCCTGATGGCCCATCGCGATGCCGTCGGTGACGGTTATGGTGTTGAAACGTCGCGGCATGCCCCCGCCCTGCTCCACGCCGCGTCGTGCGGCATCGGCCTGTGCGTCGAGCGTGGTGTTGCATGGCGCGCTGTCGTTACCCGCTGAAGCGAGAGCCACGAACGGCCGCGCGATTTCCTCCTCGGTGAGCCCCATCGCGTAATAATAGCTGCGGTGCGGCGCGCGTTCGGGTCCGACCGAGACATGGCGGCTCGGCAGGCGGTTCTTGTCGAAGCGGGTAGTCATGGCGCGCGCTATGCTGCGCCCGCGCAAGCTATGGCAAGCCTAGAAGCGGATCGATGACAGAAAAGTTCGTCGAAGCCCCGACGCCGGCACGTCAGCCGAGCTTTGCCAAAGCCTGTTCGACGCCTTCCATCGTGTATGGCTTGGGCAGCATCGGCCGATCGCGGTACTCGGGCGCGATGTCGTCGCCGCCGCCGCCGCTCGCGAAGACGAATGGAATGTTCTTCGCCGCCAGCGCGTCGGCGATCGCGAAGCTCTTCTCGCCGCCACGCAGATTGACGTCGAGGATCGCGGCGTCGAGCGCGCCCTCCTCAACCATCGGCAGCGCCGCCGCGACGCTGTCGGCGGTACCGGCATGCTGGCGGTCGAGTGCGTCGAGGAAATCCTCGAGCATCATCGCGATCAAGGGTTCGTCTTCGACCAGGAGCACGCGCATTGTCATCGCGCGAAGCCATAACGTCCGCTCGGGCGAGTGCAACTGCCGCCCCCACAGCCTTGATCCAGATCAACCATTCGCGAGCGCGTCGCGCGCAGCCTCGGCTAATTGCTGGACCGAGAAGGGTTTGGGAAGGAAGGCGACGTGATCGAGGTCGATCGAGCGACGCAGCTGCTCCTCGGCATAGCCCGACATGAACAGGATCGGGATGTCGGGATAACGCTCCCGTACCGCACGTGCGAGTGTCGGGCCGTCCATCACCGGCATCATCACGTCGGACACGATCAGGCTCGGCCGCTCGGCGGTTTCGAGCAGCTCCAGCGCCGCCTCGCCGTGATCGGCGGAGAGCACCGTGTAGCCCTGCCGCGTCAACGCGCGCTCCGCGATCGCGCGGACCATATCCTCGTCCTCGACCAGCAGGATGGTGCCGCTGCCCCAAGTATCAGTCGTTTTGGTCCGCACCGGCGCGCGCGGCGTGGCCGCCTCGTCCCCGGCGGCATGGACCGGGAAATAGATCGTGAAGGTTGCTCCCTGTCCGGGACGCGAATCGGCGAAGATGTACCCGCCCGACTGTTTGACGATGCCGTAGACGGTGGAGAGACCCAGCCCGGTACCCTTGCCGACTTCCTTGGTGGTGAAGAAGGGCTCGAATATCTTCGGCAGCACTTCGGGCGGGATGCCCGTGCCGGTGTCGGCGATCTCCAGCGCCGTATAGTCGCCGATCGGCATGATGTCGGTGCCGCGCTGGCGGAGTTCTGCGATCGTCGCGGCGCGCGTCTGAATGGTGACGCGCCCTCCTGCGCCCTTCGCCAGCATCGCGTCGCGCGCGTTGACCGCCAGGTTGACGACGACCTGTTCCAGTTGCCCTGGATCGGCGCGCACCGCGCCCAGGTCGCGACCGTGCTTGACCTCCAGCACCACCGTTTCACCGAGCAGGCGGCGTAGCAGCGTTGACACTTCCGACACAACGTCGGGCAGCTGCAAGATCTGCGGCCGGAGCGTCTGCTGGCGCGAAAAGGCGAGCAATTGTCGCGTCAGGCTCGCTGCGCGGTTTGAGTTGGCGCGGATCTGCTGAATGTCATCGTAATCGCTGTCGCCGGGCGAATGGCGCATGAGCATCAGGTCGCAGTGACCGATGATCGCGGTCAGGATGTTGTTGAAATCATGCGCGACGCCGCCCGCCAGCTGGCCGACCGCCTGCATCTTGGTCGCCTGCGCGACCTCGCGCTTCAGGCGGTTCTCCTCGCCATTGTCCTTGAACGACAACAGCACCGACGCGCCGCCGAAGCCGCGGGTCGCCGCGATCGACAGCGCCACCGTCTCGTCGGGATGATCCTTCAGCCGAATTGCGAGATCAGCGGATTGCGCGCCCCCGGTCGTGAAGCGGCGGACGGCGTCGGCGACGGCGGCCTTGTCCTCGCGAACGACCAGATCGCCGGGATAGAGCGGCGGCGCGGCGGGTTCTGCGCCGGCCATGCGCGCGAAGGCCGCGTTCATCGCGAGAAAGCGTCCCTCACGATCGACCAGCGCCAGCCCGAACGGGATCACCGACAGCAATGTCTCGACATCGTGTGGATCGCCGACCGCGGCGGCGCTGCCCGCATCGTCGATCAGCGCAATGAGGGTCGGCGAATGATCGCCACTGCCCAACGCTACCTGCAGCAGGCGCATTGCCCCCGCATCCTCTTCGTCGCGCGTGAAGCGGATGCCGCGCTGCGCGTCGCCGACGAGCAGGTTCGCCAGATCCTGTCCCTCGATCGGCGCGTTGGCACGTCCGAAGGCGCGCGCCCGCAGTGCACGGTTGCCGGCGACGACCTTGCCATCGGCGTCGAGCAGCGCGGCCATCAGCCCCGCCTCACCCATGCGATCACCCATGACGCCGTCGAGCTCGTCGGCGATGCCGCCCAGCATGTCGGTCGTGCGCTGCCCGGTGAAGCGCCAGACGAGATGATCGCCCGCGTGGCCCGAGCGTGTCACCTCGACCGAGACCGGCTGTCCCGCAATCTCGATCCGCGCAGCTGCGGCATGGCCGTCGCGCCACGCGTCGCGCCCCGTCGCGGTCAGCCGCGCCAGGTCGGGGTCGGACAGCGCGAGGGCGGGCGGCGTCGGGAACCCGCCGCACATGGTCTCGTAAGCCTCGTTCGCGCAAACGAGATGACCCGTCCGCCCCGTCACCGCGACCGCATCTGTGTTGGCACTCGCCAGCGCCGCGGCGAGCGACCAATCGGCGGTCTGCTGGCTGACCGGCGGCTTCGCGAGCGCGACACGCAGCGCAATCGCCACGCCTGCGACAACGACCGCCGCAGCAAGGAATGCGCTCGCCACGACGATGCTGCCGATCAGCCACAGCACGATGCCGCCCGCGACCACCCCGGCGGCGAGCGCGATCAGCAGCGCGACGCGGGGTCCGCCGATGATCTCTCCTGTTTTGCCGCCGCGCATCGACGCGTGATCGTTACCAGATCTTCACGCGCGCGTCGGGCGCGAGGTACAGCTTGTTGCCGGGCTTGGGCTGGAACGCGGGATACCACGGGTCCATGTTGCGGACGATGTCGGTGCGCTGCTCCGATGGCGCATGCGGGTCGGTCAGCAGCCGCTGGCGCAGGTTTGCCTCGCGGTAGTTGCGCCGCCACACCTGCGCCCAGCCGAGATAGAAGCGCTGGTCGGCGGTGAAGCCGTTCAGCACCGGCGCGGGCTTGCCACCGAGCGAGGCATGATAGGCGTCGTACGCTGCCGACAAGCCGGCGAGATCAGCCGAGTTCTCACCCAGTGTCAGCGCACCCTTCACGTGCATGCCGGGCAGCGGTTCATATGCGTCATACTGTTTGACGAGCCGCTGGCTGAGCGCGTTGAACCGCTGCACGTCAGCATCGGTCCACCACTGCGTCAACCGGCCGTGCACGTCGTACTTCGCGCCCTGATCGTCGAAATGGTGGCTCATCTCGTGGCCGATCACCGCGCCGATCCCGCCATAGTTGACCGCCGGATCGGCCTTGGGATCGAAGAACGGCGGTTGCAGGATCGCCGCGGGGAAGGTGATCGCGACGAGCCCGAAGTCGGCCTGCGCGTTGACCGTCATCGGGGTCATGCCCCATTCCCAGCGATAGATCGGCTTGCCCAGCTTGGTCGCGTTGTAATCGTGGCGCCACTGGTTCGCGCGGAGCTCGTTGCCGAACGCGTCGCCCGCCTTGATCTCGAGCGCGGAATAATCGCGCCATTTGGACGGATAGCCGATCCGCGGGGTGAAGGCGGCGAGCTTCGCGTGCGCCTTGACCTTGGTCTCGGGCGCCATCCAGGTCAGCGCGTCGATCCGGCGGTTCATCGCCTGAATGACGTTCCGGACGAGCTGGTCCGCCGCCGCCTTGGTCTCGGGCGGGAAGTAGCGCGCGACATAGACCTTTCCGACCTCGTCGGCGAGCGCTCCGCTGGTGAAGTCGACCGCGCGCGTCCACCGCTCCTGCTGCTGCGGCGTGCCGCTCAGCGTGGTACCGTAGAAAGCGAAGTTCTCCTGATCGACCGCGCGCGGCAGCACGTCGGCGAAGCCGTCAAGGCTGCGCACCAGCAACTGATCGCGCAGCACCGCGATCGGTGCCGCAGCCAACGCCTGTGCGATGCCGGTGATAGCGGTCGGCTGGGCGACGATCAGCGTGCCGGCCGCGGTCCCGTTCGCACGCATGAAACTCGCGAAATCGAACCCGGGCGCGGACTGCTGCAGCTGCGCCAGCGTCATCTTGTTATAGGTCTTGTCGGCGTCGCGGCTGTCGACGCGGGTCCAGCTGACCTGCGCGATCTGCGTCTCGAACGCGACCAGCGCGGCGGCGCGTGCCTCCGCGTTCGGCTCGCCCGCGAGCGTCAGCAGCTTGGCTAGATGTGCCTGATACGCGGCCTTGGTCTGCGCCAGCTTCGGGTCGGTGCTGAGGTAATAATCGCGGTCAGGCATGCCGAGCCCGGCCTGCGACAGGCTAACTGCGTAAGTGTCAGGGCTCTTGTCGTCCTGCCCAACGTAGACGCCGAACGGCGTGTCGACGCCGTTGCGGTTCGCCTCTGCCAGCAGTGCGGCATAGCCCGCCTTGTCGGTCGCCTTGATCTTCGCGAGCCACGGCTGGATCGGCGCCAAACCGGCGCGCTCGATCGCGGCGGTGTCGAGATAGCTCGCATAGGCGCGGCCGATCTTCGATCCCCCATCCGTCCGCGCCGCCTCAAGCAGCCCGCGGGTACGCTGGCGCGACAGGTCGGCGAGCACAGAGAAGGCGCCGTAATTCGCCTCGTCGGCCGGGATCGCGGTCGTCTTCGCCCAAGTGCCGTTCGCATAGCCGTAGAAATCGTCGCCGGGCTTGACCGAGCGATCCATGCCGGCGGTGTCGAAGCCGAACGTACCATAGCGCGGACCGGCGCGCGGCGCCTCGTCGGCGGCCGGTGCGGGCTGCTGCGAGGCCGATTGGGCGAACAACGCGGCCGGGATCAGCGCCGCGGTGAAGAGTGCAGGAAACAGGATCGAACGACGCATGAACAATCACCCGTACGAGGAATGATCATTCCTTAGGCGCGCCCGCGAGGCCGCGCCAGCCTGCCCGCATGCTCAATCGCGCTGGTGGCGCGCCTTCCACTTGCGTGCGATCCACAGTCGCCAGCCGAGCGCCGCGAGACCATAGCCCAGCAACGCGCAGACGGTGGTGATCAGCAGCAATCCGAGCACCAGCGGTGGGCCTGCGTTCCACAACCATTGCAGCCAGCCGGTCGCCGCCTCTGCCACCGGCTGCGCCACCGTCGGCGCGTTGGTCCGCAGCAGCCAAGCGCCGATCTGATAGGCGGCGAACAGGATGAACGGCGTCGTTAGTGGATTGGTGATGAAGGTGGTCAGCGCCGCCACCGGCACGTTGGCGCGGAACGGCAGCGCGATCAGCGCCGCGATCGCGATCTGCCCGACCGGGAACAGGATGCCCGCAACCATGCCGAGTGCGACGCCGCGCGGCACCGAACGCCGGGTGAAGCGCCACAATTCGGGCGCGAGCACGCGGTGCGCGACCGGGCGAAGTATGCGGCTCTTTTCCATCGACTCGCGCGTCGGCAAGTTGCGCCTGCTCCACGCCGCGAACCGGTCCCACGTCGTCATCGGCCGCGTCGCCATCAGCCGTGGTCGCGCATGATGCGCCCGGCATCACGCTTCCACTCGCGCTCCTTGATGTGTTCGCGCTTGTCGTGCGCCTTTCTGCCCTTCGCCAACGCCAACTCCACCTTCGCGCGACCCTGCCCGTTGAAATACACGGTCAGGGGAACGAGCGTCATGCCCTCGCGCGCGACCGCACCGTGCAGCTTGTTTATCTCGCGCTCGTGAAGCAGGAGTTTACGTGGGCGCTTCGCTTCGTGGTTGAAGCGGTTGCCGTGGCTGAACTCGGGCACGTTGGAATTGACCAGCCACACCTCGTCGCCTCGCACCTCGGCGTAGCTTTCCGCGATCGATCCCTCGCCGAAGCGCAGCGACTTCACCTCGGTACCGGTCAGGACGATGCCGGCCTCGTACACGGTGTCGACCGCATAATCGAACCGCGCGCGGCGATTCTCGGCAACGATCTTCTTCTTATCGAAGGTGGCAGGCTTGGGACGCGACATGCCCGCGATGTAGGCATAAGGGCACGCGGCGGCAAAGGGCGTTCGTTACGATTGGCCGCGTTCGCTGACCGACCGGACCCGCAAGCGTGGGTACCCGCCAATCAGAACGGACGCTTCAATCTGAGCATGACGCGGTTGCTGGTGAAGCCACCGACACTACCCTGCTCTGTATCGGCGGAAACCGTGTTGTCGCCGATCTTGATCGCGGCCTTTGGCAGCGCCTGCGGGTCGGTCGAGTAGCGCTCGGGCGTGACGCGCAGGCGGAACTCTTCCTGACTGCGCGCGCAGACGACGATCGACGTGTCGCCGGGCTCAGCCTTCGGACACTCACGCGGCAGCACCGATCTCGGCTTTGGGAGGACGGGGCCGGACACCGCGACCTGTAGGAACAAGGCCGCGATCAGCATTGGATCATCCTCCATCGGGAAGGCTGCTGCATCGCTTCCTTCCCAATCATCATTACAGTCCCGCGTGCGCGAGGCCGGCGTCGACCGCGTGGCGTGATGCCTCTCCCGGCCATGTCATCGGCAACCTCAGGCCGCGCGGGAAGTCGGGCCGCACCTTGCTCACCGCATACTTGACGGGCCCCGGCGAGGCATCGGTGAACAACGCGGTGTGGAGCGGGAACAGCCGGTCGTGCAGCGTCCGCGCGGTCGCGTAATCCCCGCTGGCGCATGCCGCCTGGAAGTCGGCGCAGAGCCGCGGCGCGACGTTGGCACTGACGGAGATGCAACCGACGCCGCCGGTGGCGTTGAAGGCGAGCGCGAGATCGTCGTTGCCCGACAACTGGCAGAAGCCCTCACCCAGGCTGGCGCGGTGCTGCGACACGCGGGTGATGACGCCCGACGCGTCCTTGACCGCAACGAACACCTGCGGGAACGCCTGAACGATCCGCGCCAGCGTGTCGGGCAGGATGTCGGTCACCGTGCGCGCGGGCACATTGTAGAGCACGATCGGCAGCGGGGCGTCGTGCGCCAGCGCCTCGAAGTGGCGGAAAATACCCTCCTGCCCCGGGCGATTGTAATAAGGCGGCACCATCAGCGCAGCGTCGGCGCCGGCCTCCTTCGCGGCGATCAGATTGGCACGAGCGACCCGTGTATCGTTTGATCCGGCGCCCGCGATCACGGGCACGCGCCCGCGCGCCTGATCGACGCAGACGCGCACAATTGCGAACTGCTCCTCCTTGGTCAGCGTCGCCGCCTCGCCGGTCGTCCCGCACGGCACCAGCGCGGATGATCCTTCGGAAATCTCCCACTCGATGAAGTCGCGATAGACCTGCTCGGCGAACGCGCCATCATCGTCGAACGGGGTGACCAGCGCGGGGATCGAACCTGTGAACATAAGACGGACGCTCTCTCCGGCGCGATGAATATTCGAAGTCGTTCAGGACAGATACGGGTTGGATCGCTATCCTGTCCACCGATCTGGAATGGTGATGAAGGCGGGCGTGTTGATCGGTATCGTGGCGGGAGTTGGGGCGGCGCTGTTGCTCGCGCAGGGCCAGGTCGGTTCTGTGGGGCAATATCCGGCGAGCGTGCAGCCGAACGCGCAGGCGCAGGCGGCGGGGCTGGCGCAGGCGATCGCGCAGTGGAAAGTGTTGCAGCAGAGCGACTCACTGCCATTCGACACCTACGCCAATTTCCTGCTCGCGCATCCCGGCTGGCCCAACCAGACCGCCAACCGCCGTGCTGCGGAGAAGCAGGCGGCGAGCCCATACGCCTCGCCCGCGAACGTCATCGCCTTTTGTCGCCGCTTCCCGCCGCTGACCGGCGGCGGCTGGGTGGCGTGCGCGCGTGCCTATCAGGCGAGCGGCAATCAGAAGGAGGCCTATGCGGCGGCGCGGGCGGCGTGGCGCAGCGGCAGCCTTTCGCCGACCGACGAGAGCGCGGTGCTGACGAGCTTTTCGGGTGCGCTGACCCCGGCCGACCATGACGCGCGCATGGATACTTTGCTTTGGCAGGGACAGACCGGCGCGGCGGCGCGGCAGATCGCGTTGACGAGCGCCGGCGCGCGGCCGTTATTCGAGGCGCGGCTCGCGTTCCGCACCGGCGGGGAGAATGCGTCCGCGCTCGCCTCGGTCAACGATGCGGCGGGTGCGGCGGACGCAGGATACATCGCCGACAAGGCGGTGTGGCTGCGCAACAGCGGCGCCTCGCCCAGTGCGCGCAGCTGGCTGGCGCGGGCGCGGCAGGGCATGATCCGGCCGGGCAATGTCGAGAAATTCTACGAGGTGCTGCTGACCAACGCGCGCGGCGCGGCGGCGGATCACCAGTGGCAGACCGCCTACGACATCGCGCGCCAGATCGACGACGCTTATCCGACCGGCACCGACATTTCGACCAAGCCGTACGGCGAGCGCGACGATTACACGAGCCTCGCCTGGCTGGCGGGGCAGACCGCGCTCAAGCAGCTCAACCGGCCAGCTGACGCGGCCTTCCTGTTCCAGCGCTACGGCGAGGCGAGCCAGTCGCCGCAGACGCGCGCCAAGGGGTTCTACTGGGCAGCACGTGCAGCGGAGGCGGCCGGCAAGCCAGAGGCGCAGGGATTGTTCGCGCGTGCAGGCAGCTACCGCGACCAATATTACGGTCAGCTCGCGCTCGAGCACCTGCGCCAGCCGCTGGTCGCGCCGCCGGCGGTGCCGCAGCGCGCGATCGATCCCGCGGTGCGCGCCGCGTTCTTCAACCAGGAGACGGTGCGTGCGGCGCAGTTGCTGGGGCAGACCGGGCAGCGGCAGGACCAGACCGCGTTCATCCGCCTGATCGCCGCGGACGCGACCAGCGACACCGACCATCTGCTCGCCGACGAACTGTCGCGCCAACTCGGCCGCCCCGATCTGGCAGTGCTGGTCGGGCGCAGCGCGATGCAGAACGGGTTGACGCAATATAGCGCAGTTGCCTTCCCGACCGTTCCGGTGCCCGGCGGGTACGAAAGCCAGTGGACGATGATTCACGCGGTCAGCCGGCAGGAAAGCCAGTTTGATCGCGAGGCGCGCAGTCCCGTGGGGGCAAGCGGGCTGATGCAACTGATGCCCGCCACCGCGCGCGAGCAGGCGGGCAAGCTGGGACTGCCGTACGACGCGGGCCGGCTGACGACCGATACGAGCTACAACGTCATGCTGGGGTCGAGTTACTTCCAGCGTATCTTCGGGCTGTACGGCAGTTATCCGCTGGCGATCGCGGCGTATAATGCGGGGCCGGGCAACGTAAACAAGTGGCTGCGCGCAAACGGCGACCCGCGCACCGGCGGGGTCGACATGGTCGATTGGGTCGAGGCGATCCCGTACAACGAGACGCGCAACTACGTGCAGCGCGTGCTGGAGAATGCGGTCGTCTACGACCTGATGAACCCGGCACGTGCCAAGAGCCGTGGCCCGGCGAACCTCAGCTGGTATCTGGGGCGCAGCCGCATGGGGTGACGCCGCCGCTCCCGGTCGGCTAGTCGGGCGCGATGGATCGACCCAATTACATCACCCCGGCAGGCTATGCCGTACTGCGCCGCGAATACGAGCAATTATTCGCGACCGAGCGACCCAAGCTGGTCGAGACGATCTCCTGGGCGGCGGGCAACGGCGACCGCAGCGAGAACGGCGATTACATCTACGGGCGCAAGCGACTGCGCGAGATCGACCGGCGGCTCGGCTGGCTGTCCCGGCGGATGAAGGCGGCGAAGGTGGTCGATCCCGCCGCCGCGCCTGACCGCTCGCGCATCTTCTTCGGCGCGACCGCGCGGATCGTCGACGAGGACGATCACGAGCGCGAGCTGACGCTGGTCGGCGACGACGAGGCGGACGCGGGCAAGGGGCTGGTCGGGTGGAACGCGCCTCTCGCCCTCGCGCTGCGCGGGGCCGCAGTCGGCGACGTGCGCCGCGTGACGCTGCCCGCGGGCGAACGCGAATATGAGGTCTTGTCAGTCACCTATCCCGATCCTTGAGGAACGCGGGCGCGCGCCCGTCCGTTCGTGTGCGTGAAGGAGACGACCATGACCGAACAGACCCGCACCGACACCGCGCGCGACCACGATGACAAGGAGCTGATTGAAGGCATGATCCCCGCTGGAGAGGCGCAGACCGGCACCAGCGGCGGCGCGCTCGCCCGCGATGTCGGATCGCAGGCCGACATGAAGACGGTGACCGATCCCGATGGCACCACGCGTGCGACCAAGCGGGACGACATCGACGCAGGCGTCGCGTACGACAGCGATCGATAAGAAGCGTCGGCCCGCGCGTTGAACCACGACGCGCGGGTTGACCTCGCTGCCCCGCCGGTCGACACCGCTGAACGATGCCGACTGACGACACCCCCACCCGCAACATCGCGCTGCTGATCGACGCAGACAATGCGTCGTGGCACGCGCTTGACCCCGTGCTGACCGTGCTGGCGGAGCTTGGCACCGTCAACATCCGCCGCGTCTACGGCAATTGGTCGAAGCCGGGACTGAAGGGCTGGCGCGACATGAGCGTGCGTCACGGCATCGAACCGCAGCAGCAGTTCGACCTGACCAAGGGCAAGAACGCGACCGACATGAAGATGACGATCGACGCGATGGACCTGCTGTTCCGCGGCCGCGTGCAGGGCTTCGGGATCATGTCGTCGGACAGCGACTTCATGCCGCTCGCCACACGCATCCGGCAGGACGGCCTGCCCGTCTACGGGTTCGGCACCGCCAAGACGCCGCAGGGTTTTCGCCAGGCGTGCAGCCGCTTCATCGACGTGGCCGCGCTCGAACAAGCGAATGGCGCTGAGGCAGCGCCTGTCACGGCCGCAGAGCCGATCGCCGACACGCCCCCCAGCGACCTTGGGCTGACCGATGCGCTACCGCCCTCGATCGGCGCGAAACCTGCTGCGGCGAAGAAGGCCAAGCCGCCGGTCGATCAGGAACTGCTCAAGCTGCTGATCGATGCCTATGACGCGTCGAAGCGCGACGAGAAGGGCTATGTCAGTCTGTCGGCGATGGGTCAGCTCGCCGCCAATCGTTCATCGTTCGATGTTCGCAACTACGGGTTCAAGCGGCTGTCCGACCTGGTCGAGTCGGTGCCCAATTTTCAGATCGAGCGGCGTGATGGCCGCGCTCTCGTCAAAAGGGTTCGTTGATGCGCTCCATCCTGCTCGCCGGCGCCGCGGCGCTGCTGTCGACTGCCGCCGCGGCGCAGACCGATCCGGCACGCCTGTCGGAGACGGTGAAGACGCTCGCCTCCGATCGCTTCGGCGGCCGCGCGCCGGGCACCGTGGGCGAAAAAGTCACCGTCGACTGGCTGGTCACGCAGCTCAAGGCACTGGGGCTGGAGCCCGGCGGCGAGAACGGCGCGTGGACGCAGGCGGTGCCGATGATCCACACACAGATCGGCGCCGAGGCCGCGATGCGCGTGGGCAAGACCGTGCTGGCGCAGGGCAAGGAGATCGCGGTCACCACGGTGCGCGCCGCGTCCGACATCGCGATCCGCGACGCGCCGATGGTCTTCGTCGGCTACGGCGTGTCCGCACCCGAGGCGAAGTGGGACGACTTCAAGGGCCAGGATCTGCGCGGCAAGGTCGCGGTGTTCCTCGTCAACGATCCCGACTTCGAGGCGCAGGCGGGCGAGGACGCGAAGGGCCGCTTCGGCGACCGTCGCATGACCTATTATGGGCGCTGGACCTACAAGTTCGAGGAAGCCGCGCGGCGCGGCGCGGTCGCGGCGCTGATCGTCCACGACACCGAAGGTGCGGGCTATCCGTGGTCGACGGTAAATGCCTCGAACGGCGAGAATTACGACATCGTCCGCGCGGCGAACGATCCGCGCGTGCCGTTGCAGGGCTGGATCGAGCACGACACCGCCGATCGCCTGTTCAAGGATGCGGGGCTAGACCTCGCCACCCTGCGCGCCCAGGCGAGATCGTCGTCGTTCCGGCCGGTCGATATGAGGACGGGCTTTTCTGCCGCCGCCAAGGTCGCGGTGGAGCGTATTCAGAGCGCCAACGTCCTCGCCAAGATCCCCGGCAGCAAACGTCCGCGCGAGAGCGTGATGTTCGGCGCGCACTGGGATGCGTACGGCGAAGGTCCGGCGGACGCGAGCGGCGCGACGCTGCGACCGGGCGCCAACGACGACGCGCTCGGCATCGCCGGGATCATCGAGCTGGCGCGGCAGTTCAAGGCGATGCCGGCGCCCGACCGCACGTTGGTCTTCGCTGCATGGACGGGTGAGGAGCGCGGGCTGCTCGGTTCGGAATATTACGCGACGCATCCGGTCTACCCGCTCGGGCTCACCGCCGCCAATCTGACGCTGGATATCTTGCAAACTGCGGGCCCGGCGCGCGACGTGATCCTGGTCGGCAAGGGGCAGACCTCGCTCGACGAGCTGCTGGCGCGCGCGGCGGCGGGACAAGGGCGCACGATCACGCCCGAGACATTCAGCGAGCGCGGGTTGTTCTACCGTGCCGACCATTTCTCGGTCGTGCGGCGCGGCGTGCCGTCGCTGCTGCTGATGGCGCTGGGCGGTGCACCCGACCTGCGGACCGGCGGCGCGGTTGCGGGGCAGAAGTGGCTCGACGGCTACATGGCCTGTTATCACAAGACGTGCGATCGCTGGTCGGCCGATTGGAACCTCGTCGGTGCGGCGCAGGACGTCGACCTGTTCCGCGACATGGGTGAGCGGTTGAGCCACGCCGGCGTCTGGCCGACGTGGAGCGCCGGATCGGAGTTCGCGGCGACGCGCGCGCAGACCGCGTCCGAGCGGCGCTAGCCCGTCTCAGGCGGCGTCGCGCAACCCGGCCTGCACCGTCTCCAGCTCTGCCAGCGTGTCGAGCGCGCAGGCCGGCAGCTCCTGCGCCTGAGAGATGATCGCGTCGTCGCTGGCATGTTCGACCGTGTCGGCAATCAGTGCGATCCGGCGTGCACCGATGCTGAGCGCGGCACCTTTAAGGAAGTGCGCGGCCGCACGCGCGTTGGCGAGGTCACCTTGCCGCGCCAGATGAAGCACCATCGACGGCCGCGTTTCCAGCTCCTTGGTGAAGGTGCGGATCAGTTGGAGGACCTGCGCGCCCGGCAGAAATTCCGCATAGTCGCGCAGCTGCGCCGGATCGATCAGCGGAGCTTGTTCGGCCTCGATCGTGGCAGGATGGGTGATGACGGTCACGATTGTGCTCGCTGTAGCATGAGGATGGCCTGCGTGCGGTTGGGCACCGCCAGCTTCTTCAGAATGGCTTTGACGTGCGCCTTCACCGTGATCTCCGACAGTCCCAGGTCAAACGCGATTTGCTTGTTGAGGCGCCCGCTCTCCATCGCATTCAGCACGCGCGACTGCGCGCCGGTCAGCGACGACAGTCTGGCGAAGTCGCTGTCGGCGGGCATGGCGGCGTCCGCGACCGGAAAGGAGAACCATGCCTCCCCCGCGATCACCGCGCGGATCGCATCCACCATCACCGAGATTGGCGTCGCCTTCGACAGATAGCCGTGCGCGCCGGTGGCGGCGACCTGCTGCTCGACATCGGGGTTGAGCGCTCCGCTGATCACCAGCATCCGCAGGTGCGGGAAGCGCTTCAGCAAGGCAGGCACCCCCAGTACCGACTTGTTGTCGGGCAGCGCCAGATCGAGCGTCATCAGCGTCGCATCGGCCGCATGCTCGCTCGCCTCGGCCAGTGACGCCGCCTCTACCACCGTCAGCTCCGGCGCCGCCACGCCCAGCGCCATCGCGGTCGCCTGTCGGCACATCGGATGATCATCGACGACGATCGCGAGTGCCGGGGTAGGGTGAGATGCGAGAGAGACGGCGGACATGTCGAGCGGCTCCGATAGGCTCGCACCCGTGCGGCGGTGCGATCGATCGGCGGTTAGGGCAGCAATGGTAAGCAAAGCGGTAACGATGCCCGGAAGCG
>NZ_CAJYVU010000018.1 GCF_913778135.1 uncultured Sphingomonas sp.
CGCGTACGTGGCGCTGATCGGCGTCGAGATGCTCCAGCGGGGACTTGCCGCATGAACCGTTTCCCCAAGACCGCGGGCGAGGAATCGCTGATCGAGCGCGCGGCGAAGGTGTATGATTTCGGTGCGCACCTGCGCGCGCGGGGGGTGCCGCCGCTCGACGAGCACCACGCGCCCGTCGAGGAAAACTTCCTCGATGACGAGCCGGTCGCTGCGGTGGAGGAGCCCCGCGCGGCGCCGGCCGATCACGCGCCGCCGCGCGCGGTGCCGCCGACGCTTGCCGCGATCCCGGCGGAGTTCCTGTCCGACACCGACGACGACGGGCTGGATGAATGGGAGGCGCCCGAGAGCGACGTCGCGCAGATCGATCGCACGATGCTTGCCGAGGCGGGCATGCTGGTGCCCGGCGCCCCCGTCGGCGCGCTCGCCGAGGAGTTCCGGCTGGTCAAGCGGCAGCTGCTGCTGACCGCACGCGACATCGCCGAGGGGCCGATCGGGCAGCGCGCGCGCACGATCATCGTCGGATCGGGAAAACCGGGCGAAGGTAAGACCTTCTGCGCGATCAACCTCGCGATCAGCCTGGCGGCCGAGCGCGATGTCGAAATCCTGCTGGTTGACGCCGATTTCGCCAAGCCCGACATCATGCAGCGGCTGGGGCTGGAGGACAGTGTCGGGCTGCTCGACACTTTGGGCGACCCGCGGCTCGATCCCGAGACGTGCGTGGTGCGCACCGACGTGCCGCAGCTGTCGCTGCTGCCCGCGGGCAAGCGGAGCCATGCCGATACCGAGCTGCTCGCTTCGCACCGGACCGAGGCGGTGATCGATCGTCTGCTCGCGGCCAATCCGCGCCGGATCATCATCTTCGATACGCCGCCCGCACTCGCCGCCTCGCCCGCCTCCACGCTCGCACTGCTGGTCGGGCAGGTCATGCTGGTCGTGCGCGCCGATCGCACAACCGAGACCGACGTGCGCGAGGCGGTGCAGCTGCTCGACGGATGCGAGCAGATCCACCTCGTCATCAATTCGGTATCGTTCGAGCCGGGGCGCGGGCGCTTCGGCAGCTATTACGGTCAGGAGAAGTAATCGTGACCCGGTTCTCATCAGGCGTGGCGGGACCGCTGTTGGCGTCGGTGGCGGTGCTCTACGCCGCACCTGCCGTTGCGCAGTCGCGCTCGCACTACGTGTCGCCTTATATCGAGGCGACGCAGGCGGTCGCGGCCGACCTGTCGAACGGCGACGATGTCGTCACCTACACCGCGCTTGCCGCCGGCGTCGACGCGGGGATCAGCACCGGGCGAACCGACGGGCAGATCAGCTACCGCTACGAGCGGCGTTTCTCGTGGGAGGACAATACGGAGGACCTGAGCGTTCACAGCGGCCTAGCCCGCGTGACGACGCAGGTCGCCCCCTGGCTGTCGCTCGACGGTGGCGCGCTTGCCACCCGGCAGCGCAGTGACATTCGCGGTGCGGCACCGATCAATCTTGTCGGCACCAGCGACAATTTGACCCAGGTCTACTCGCTGTTCGCAGGGCCTAGTGTGGCGACGCGTGCCGGACCGTTCGACGTGAACGGAAGCTATCGCTTCGGCTACACCAAGGTCGAGGGGAACAATGACATCCTGCTAGCGCCCGGCTCGCCGCGGCTCGACGGCTACGATTCGTCGACCAACCACGTCTTGCAGGCGAGCATCGGTGTGCCCGCCAACCGGATCGCGCCGTTCGGTGTGACCCTGAGCGGCGCGTATGAGCGCGAGGACGCCAACCAGCTCGATCAGAAATACGAGGGCTATTACGGGCGCGGCGACGTGGTGGTGCCGGTCAGCCGTACGGTCGCGCTGCGCGCGGGGGCGGGATACGAGCGGATCAAGGCGACGCAGCGTGACCCGCTGGTCGACGCGGCCGGCAACGCGGTGGTCGACAATAACGGTCGCTTCGTCACCGACCCGAACTCGCCCGAGCGGATCGCTTACGATACCGACGGGCTGATCTACGACGCGGGCGTGATCTGGCGTCCGTCGCCGCGCGTCGAATTGCAGGCGACCGCAGGATACCGCTACGGCGGGGAGACCTACACCGGCGCGCTGTCGTGGCGGATGTCGGAAGCATCGGGGTTGCAAGTCGTCGTCTACGACGCGATCGAGACGTTCGGGCGCCAGCTGCGCGACGGGATCGCGGGCCTGCCGACAAGTTTCCAGACGCAGAACGATCCCTTTGGCCAGCTGTTCGGCGGCTGCGTGTTCGGACGCCAGGGCGGCAGCCGCGAGAGCGGCGCGGGCGGATGCCTGAACGACGTGTTCCAGTCGATCTCGACCGCCAGTTACCGCGCGCGCGGAATCGACGGCGCGTGGACCGTGCAGCAGGGGCGGACCGGCTACGGCATCGGCGCGGGCTACGCCAACCGCCGGCTCTACGCGCCGCGGGTCGCCGTCGGCACGCAGGTGCTGGGGAACGAGGACCAGAGCGCCTACGCGCAGGTGTTCTACTCGCGGGCGCTCAGCCGTGTGTCGCAGTTTGACGCCAACCTCTACGCCAATTGGTATTCCAGCGATCTGGTGGGCGCGCAAGACGTGTATGGCACCGGGCTGAACGGCACCTACAGTCGCAACTTCGGGCGGCTCGGCACGTCGCTGTCGGCGGGGCTCTACGCCTTCGACCAGGGCGATTTCGACAAGCAGGTGTCGGCGCAGGCGCTGCTCGGCGCACGCTATAATTTCTGAACGGATACGGCCATGTACGAGACGTTCTTCGGATTTCACGACCGCCCGTTCCAGCTGACGCCCGACCCGCGTTTCTGGTTCGATACCGCCACGCACAAGAAGGCGATGGCGTACCTTGGCTACGGCCTGGCACAGGGCGAGGGCTTCATCGTCATTACCGGTGACATCGGCGCGGGGAAGACGACGCTGGTCGGGCACCTGATGGATCAGATCGACCCAGCCAACCTGAAGGTCATCAAGATCGTGTCGACCGCGATCGAGGCGGACGACCTGCTGCGCATCGTCGCGACTGGTCTGGGCATCGATCACACGGGTAAGAACAAGGCCGAACTGCTGCTGCTGATCGAGCGTGGGCTGCACGCGGTGGCACGCACCGGACGGCGCACGCTGCTGATCGTCGACGAGAGCCAGGCGCTGCCGACCTCCGCGCTCGAAGAACTGCGCATGCTGTCGAACTTTCAGGCCGGCGGGCACGCGGTGTTGCAGATCTTCCTGCTCGGCCAGCCCGAATTTCGCGAACGGCTGAATGGGTCGGCTCGGCTGGAGCAGTTGCGCCAGCGCGTCATCGCGGTGCATCACCTCGATCCGATGGAGCCCGACGAGGTCGCCGATTACGTAGGCCACCGCTTGCAGATCGCGGGCTGGACCGGGCGCCCGAACTTCACCGAGGACGCGTTCCCGGTGCTGTACCGCGCCAGCGAGGGTGTACCGCGCCGGCTCAACCAGTTGATGAGCCGCGTGCTGCTCCACGCCGCGGTAGGCGAGATCGAGATGATTGACGCCAAGGTGGTGCGCGCAGTTGTGAACGATCAACGACGCGAGATGCCCGCGGTCAACGCATCGACGCTTCCCACGCCCGAGCGTCCCGCCGCGGCGAACACCAACCACGACGAGGTTGAGGCCGCACAGCCGGCCCCGTCGGCGATCGACGACGAACGTCTGGCGGTGCTGGAAGAGCGGATCGCGGAGCAGGATGCGGCGCTCAGGCGCGTGCTGACGCTGCTGATCGACTGGGTCGAGCGTGACGAACTGCGCGACGTGCCGGTGCGCGGAGCCGCCTGAGATGGCGAACGCGCGCGTTTTGAACGGCATGTCGGTCGACGTCGAAGAATGGTTCCAGGTCGGCGCGTTCGAGCACACGATCGACAAGGCTGACTGGGCGACGCTCGAGAGCCGCGTCGCCGACAACACCGTGCGTGTGCTCGACCTGTTCGCCGAAACGGACACCAAGGCGACGTTCTTCACGCTGGGCTGGGTCGCGGCCCGCCACGGTGCGCTGATGCGGCGTGTCGTCGACGAGGGTCACGAGGTCGCGAGTCACGGCTGGGATCACCAGCGTGTGTTCACGATGGATGCCGGCTCGTTTCGCACCGATCTGCGCCGTGCGCGCGTGGCGCTGGAGGACGCGACCGGCAGAGCCGTGACCGGTTACCGTGCGCCAAGCTTCTCGATTGATCAGCGGACCCCTTGGGCGCACGCGGTGCTGGCGGAGGAGGGGTATCGTTATTCCTCCAGCGTCGCGCCGGTCGCACACGACCATTACGGCTGGCGTGACAGCCCGCGCTATGCCTGGCGTCCGCTGGGTGATGACGCGCTGGTCGAGGTTCCGGTGACCGTCGGTGAGGCGGCGGGACGACGCTTCGCGACCGGCGGAGGCTTCTTTCGCCTGCTGCCCGCGGGCGTGACCGACTTTGCGTTGCGGCAGGTCGCAGCGGCGGGGCAGCCCGGCATGTTCTATTTCCATCCGTGGGAGGTCGATCCCGGTCAGCCGCGGGTGACGGCGGCACCGCTCAGGTCGAAACTGCGTCATTACAGCCGACTGGGGGCGATGGCGGGCAAGCTGCGTGGGCTGCTCAAACGCCACGAGTGGGGTCGGGTCGACGCAGTGGTGGATCGGCTGGCGACGTGACGATGCCGCTGCTCGAACAGCCGGTCGGCGTGCGTGCTGCCAGCGCGAAAGATCGCGCGGCGATCGATGCCTTCGTGCGCGCGCACCCGAACGCGACGCCCTTTCATCTGCCTGCGTGGAGCGAAGCGATCGCTGCCGCCTGCGGTCAGCGCGCGCACGTGCTCGTCGCTGAATATGCGGATGGTAGCCTTGCCGGCGTGCTGCCGCTGACCGAGATGCGTTCACCGCTGTTCGGGCGCGCATTAGTGTCGGCCGGCTTCGCGGTCGATGGCGGCATCCTCGGCGACGTGGTTGCAATCGAGCCGCTCGCGTCGGCGGCGCGCGATCTGGCGGCCGGGCTCAATTGTCCGTCGGTCGAGCTTCGCGGCGGCCCGCATCCGGCCGGCTGGGCGGTGGATGCGGGCAGCTATCTCGGCTTCGCACGCCCGCTCGCCGAGGACGACGCCGCCGAACTGCTCGCCATCCCGCGCAAGCAGCGCGCCGAGGTACGCAAGGCGCTGGCGAACGACCTGACGGTCGAGATCGGCCGTGACGCGCCGGCGCTGCGCGACCATTACAGTGTCTACGCCGAGTCGGTGCGCAACCTGGGCACCCCGGTGTTTCCACGCGCCTTGTTCCGCGAGGTGGCAGCGCGGATGGATGCCGACGTGCTGACGGTGCGGCACGGGGGCGAGCCGGTCGCGAGCGTGCTGAGCCTCTACTGGCGCGGCACCGTCTATCCTTACTGGGGCGGGGGCACCGCGGCGGCGCGTGAGCTGCGCGCCAACGACCGGATGTATTTCGCGCTGATGGCACATGCGCGGTCGCGCGACTGCACGCGCTTCGACTTCGGGCGCTCGAAGGTCGGCACCGGTGCTGCTGCGTTCAAGAAGAA
>NZ_CAJYVU010000019.1 GCF_913778135.1 uncultured Sphingomonas sp.
TGACGCAGGAGAACGTCAACAAGCCGTTCGCGATCATCCTCGACAACAGCGTCATCTCCGCACCCAACATCAACGAGCCGATCCTGGGCGGCCGCGCCGCGATCAACGGCGGGTTCACGACCGAGAGTGCCAATGCGCTCGCGATCGCACTGCGCTCAGGCAAGCTGCCGGTCGCGTTGAAGGTGGTCGAGGAATCGACCGTCGGGCCCGATCTGGGCAAGGACTCGATCCGCGCCGGCATCCTCGCCAGCGCAGTCGCGGTCGCGCTTGTGGTCGCGTTCATGCTGGTGACCTACGGTCGCTTCGGCGCCTATGCGAACCTGGCGGTGATCATCAACGTGTTCGTAATCCTGGGTGTGCTGGCGCTGATCAAGGGGACGCTGACGCTGCCGGGCATCGCGGGCTTCGTGCTGACGATCGGTACCGCGGTCGACGCCAACGTGCTGATCAACGAGCGCATCCGCGAGGAATTCCACCGCGGGCGCAGCGTCGTGCAGTCGATCGAGCTAGGCTACAAGGAAGCGAGCCGGACGATCTTCGAGGCGAACGTGACCCACGCGATCTCGGGCATCATCATGTTCCTGCTGGGCTCGGGCCCGGTCAAGGGATTTGCGGTGGTGCTGCTGATCGGCATCGCGACCAGCGTGTTCACCGCGGTTACCTTTACCCGCATGCTCGTCGCCGGTTGGGTGCGCCGCACCAAGCCCAAGACGATCAACATCTAAAGCCGGGCACAGCATATGAAACTTCTCAAGCTCGTACCCGACAACACCAACATTGACTTCGTGCGGCTGCGCGGCTGGGCGTTTGGTCTGACGTTGCTGCTGAGCGTGGTGGCGGTCGGGTTGACCTTTTACCATGGGCTCAACTTCGGCGTCGATTTCGAGGGCGGGTTGATGATCGAGGAGCGGTTCGCGACGCAGCCGCCGATCGATCAGGTCCGCACCGTGATCGAGCAGCAGGAGGTCGGCGACGCCAACATCCAGCCGATCGGCGACGGCACCACGCTGTCGATTCGCCTGCCAGTGCAGTCGGGCGGCGACGAGGGCGCGACCAACGCCGCGGTGAAGAAGGTCGAGGCCGCACTCGCCGCCAAGTTCCCGGGCGCGACGTTCCTGCGTTACTCGACCGTGTCGGGCAAGGTCTCGGGCGAGCTGGTGCGCAACGGCGCGATCGCGATCGTGCTCGCGATCCTCGGCATCGGCCTGTTCGCGATCTTCCGCTTCGAGTGGCAGTTCGGCGTGTCGACGATCGTCGCGATCGTCCACGACCTGCTCATGACGCTCGGCTTCTTCGCGCTTACGCAGTTCGAGTTCGACCTGAACATCGTCGCCGCCGTGCTGACGATCATCGGTTACTCGATCAACGACAAGATCGTGATCGACGACCGCATTCGCGAGAACATGCGCCGGTATCGCAAGATGGATATGCGCGAGATCATCAACCTATCGGTCAACGAAACGCTGCCGCGTACGGTGATGACCTCGGTCACGATCCTGCTGGCGCTCGCCGCGCTGCTGCTGCTGGGCGGGCACGTGCTGCGCGGGTTCACCGCGGCGATGATTCTCGGCATCGTGGTCGGTACCTATTCGTCGATCTACGTGTCGTCGTCGCTGCTGATCTCGCTGGGCCTACGTGCTGAGCCGGAAGGCGGCGCGGCGCGGCCGGGTCGCGGCGGGATCGAGAATGCCGAGCGCGTGGGGCCGCGGAACTGACGTCGTGGTAACGCGCGCGGGATCGATACGGATGGACCGCGCCGGCGCAGCGGGACCACTGATCCGTGCAATGGGGCCGAGCGGGTTCCGCGTCGACGAGAACGTCTACATCGCACTGACGCTGACGCCGTTGCGCGCGGACGCGTGGTCGCCGCCGCCGCTCTCCGAACTGGACGAGGCAGCGCTGGCCGCGATCCTGGAGGGCGCGCCCGAGTTCGTGCTGCTGGGCACCGGCGCGAACCTGGCACGACCGCCGCGCGCGCTGGTTGCCGCACTGGAAGCGCGCGGGATCGGCGTGGAGGCGATGGACAGCCGCGCCGCGGCGCGTGCCTGGGGTGTCTTGCGCGCCGAGGACCGTCAGGTGGTGGCGGCGCTCTACCCGATCGACGCCTGAGCGGCGGCGCGCGCTATCGATGGCGCGCGATCAACCCTGACAGATGATCGTGAAGCGCGGCGGTATTCGCCGTCCAGGTGAAGCGTTCGGCATGCCGGCGCGTGTCAGTGGCGCGCGGCGGATCGGCGAGGAGCACGCGTATGGCTTCGGCGAACGCGTCCGGTGTTCGCGGTACGATCCGCCCTGCCGAGGCATCGGTCACCACCTCGCGCGCACCGCCCGCATCGGGGATGACGATCGGGGTGCCGCAGGCGAGCGACTCGATCCAGGCATTGGCTAGCCCTTCCGACGACGAGGCGAGTGCGGACAGGTCGGCGGCGGCGAGCCAGCGTGGCAGCTCGGCGTGCGCGACGCTGCCGAGCAGGCGGACACGACCGCCGAGGCTGCGCTGGTCACTCAGCTGTCGCAGTCGGTGGCGCTCGGGTCCTTCTCCGGCAATCGCCAGCGTCACGCCTGGCAGGCTCGGCAGCGCCTCGATGACGATGTCGTGGCCCTTGCGCGGGATCAGCGCGCCGACCGACACGACCAGCGCGCCGTCTGCGCCGAGCGATTGTTTGAGGCTGGCGCGGTCGCCGGGTGCGAAGTGGTCGAGGTCTACGCCGGTGTGGTGAACGCGGATGCGGTCGGCGGGGAGGCCAAGTGCCGCCATGTCGTCGCGCATCGCCGCGCTGACCGCGAGCAGGCCGTCCGCCCCCTGCCCCGCGCGCCGAACCTGCGCGGCGGTGGCGGATGCGCGGCCCCAATGGTGGATGTCGGCGCCGCGCGCCTTGATCGAGACCGGCACGCCGTAGCGGCGCCCAAGCGCGACCGCGGCGGGACCGTCGGGAAAAAAGAAGCTTGCATCGATGACGTCGAAGGCGAACGTGTCGCGCAGGCGATCGAGCACGGGGCGCAGCGTTCGCGTCAGCGCGGCGGCGTGAAAGCGTCCAGCGGTCGCCGGCAGCGTGGTAAAGCGCGGTCGCGTCACGTCCAAACCGCGCCACGTCTCGTGTACAGGCAACGCCGCAAGCGCGCGATAATGTGGGTGCCTGCTAAGCGGCCACGGCGGCAGGCCGAGCGGCGCGACGACGCGCAGGTCGACGCCGGGATATCCCGCCAGCCCGCGCGCCTGACGTTCGACGAAGACGCCGAAATTGGGCCGAGACGCGTCGGGAAACAGGGTCGAGAGCGTGAGCACGCGCATGCGTGAGCGCTATAGACAGAGAGCGTTAACGAGCCCGCGCGATCATACGCAAGATCGGTAAGCCTTACACAATTGCTTGCGGCACATGGTCCGAGCGGCGAAAGTGCCATTCGCCCGTTCGCACTGGTCTTCGTCGTCTTCAGCCTGCTGTTAGGCCGCACCTTTTGCGAAGCGCTGGCGGGCTACTCGCGTGCGCTGACAGCATCGCGCGACCTGCGCCCGGTGCGGATCCGATCGGATCGGATCGGATGGCTCGTGCCGCAACTCGGGCTGGTAGACGTGCTCGACGGGTGGACCTTCTGGTTGCCGGCGTGGAACAAGCGCAAACAGATCGACGCCAATTACCCGACGCTGATTGAGGTACCGATCGTCGTCGCGGGTGCGATCGCGGCGACCCTGATCTTTCCCGACGCGATCGAGGACCGGACCGATCTCGCTGCCTGGTACCTGCCCCGGCGGCGTCTGGTGCTCGGCGGATTGCTGGCGCTAATGTCGCGAACTAGGTCGCCTCGGTTGTGCTGGTGCGCTGACGCATGCGGCACCCGGGCATGATGCTGCCACGTCCGAACCGGTGCGAACTCATTTCCACGGCAACCGGCGTCGCAATCATGCCGGTGCTGATCGCCTTGCTCCTTGTCCGGTCACCGCGCTGGAACGTGGCGCTGCTGCTGGTGCTTGCGTTGCTGCTGCTTGTAGCCGGGTCGACCAAACCTCCGGGCTGAGCCGCAAATGCGAAAAGGCCCGGACGTTTCCGCCCGGGCCCCACGCGTTACCGGTGCCTCAACGCTTACTTGTTCTGGTAGGTGCCAGAGAAGCTGCTGTTGAGGTTGGTGTCACTGCCGGTCGTCGAAGTCGACGCGGTGCTGCTGCCGCTCGTCGTCTGGCCCGAAGTGCTGCCGTAGCTGCCCGACTGCGACGACGAGCGCTGACCCGCCATGTTGTCGCTGGTGCGATCACCGTAGCCGAACATCGCCTGCTTGTTCTCTTCGTCGCGCCACTGCTTCTTCGCCTCGTCGGCGGTCTTCGACAGCGTGACCTTCTTGTCCTCGACCGAGCTGATCCAGCTTGACGGGATCGAGTGGTGCTGGCCGCCCGCGTCGACGTCATTCTTGGTCAGCAGGATGCGGTCACCACGCACCTTGTCGACGGTGCCGACGTGGCTGCCGTCCGAACCGACGACCTCGGCGTGCTCCTTCACCTTGTCGAGCGAGTCGCGCTGCGACTGGCGATTGGTGCGCCACGAGCCGAACTCGTTGTTGAACTTGGTGCGGTTCTCCTGACGGTACTCGTCATAGTCGCGGTCGAGCGCCGCAATTTGGCCCGAGCGCCAGTGATGATAGTCAGAGTCACGATCGTGACGGTCGCGCTGGTTGTACTCGCGCTCGTCGTAGCGGTTGTCCATTTCGCGGCGACGCTCGGCTTCCTCGTCGCCGAACCACGAGCGGACCTCGTCACCGGCGCGATCGAAGAAGCCGCGCTCCTGGTAGTTGTAGCCCTGCGGTGCACGGCCGTAATTGCCGCGCTGCGAATCGCCGCGATCGTTGCCGCCGTAGCGGTTCTGGTCGCGACCGTAGCTGCTGCGGTTGTCGTCGTCCCAGTGCTTGCGATCGCCGACATCGACGAAGCGGCGTCCGTCCGAACCGTAGCTGCCGTGATACTCGCTGCTGCCAGACGAGCCGTATTGGCGCGACTGCCCGTAGTTTGATTGGCCATAGCTCGAGCGGCCATAGTCCGAACCGCCATAGTTCGAGTTGCCGTAGCCAAAGCGGTTATCGTCACGGTCGCGCGCGTAGCCGGCGTTGCCGTACTCGCGCTGTCCGTAGGAACCCGACCCGTACGAACCCGAGCCGTAGCGATCTCGGCCGCCGCGATCACCGCGATAGTCGCGGTCGTCGTCGCGGCCCATCATGCCCGCCGACTGATAGTCGCGCGCGCTGGAATAGCTGTACTGACGGCCCGAGCCGTAGTCGCGGCCATAGTCCTGCGTCTCGTCGCGATTGTAGTAATCGCCTTGCGGATTGGTGCCGCGCGGGTAACGTTCGTAGCCCATTAGGTCCTCCTTGCTGGACAGCAACGCGCCGATTGTCTGCGTCGTGTGCGCCCCAATAAAGCGGCAAAGGGCCGATCCGTTCCTATCGTTACGACGTCGCAACGGGCACTTCGTCGCATCCACTTCTCCGCTTGCCGGTTTGTATGAAGATGGCGGTGCTTGCGGGATGTCGCGCCCGCGCCGATGATCGAAGACGAGGAGATGCGGATGACGGAGGCGGGCAACGACGCGAACGGTTCGGAGACCGCCGTGCGAGTGGTGGCTGACGACGATGCCGGGCTGCCGGCCGCGATCCCGGCGGCGACGCTGGTGATCTTTCGCGAGCGCGTCGGCGCTCCGCCAGAACTGCTGATGGTCGAGCGCGCGCAGAAGATGGCGTTCGCCGCGGGTGCGATGGTGTTTCCGGGCGGGCGGATCGACCCCGGCGATCACGCACTGGCTCGGGCGCTGATGCCTGGTCACGATGGTGAAGTGGAGGATGATGGCAATACGGCGGCGCGGATCGCAGCGATACGCGAGACGATCGAGGAAGCCGGCGTGCCGGTCGGACTCGCCGACGTGCCCCCGCCCGCGACCCTGGACGAGATGCGGCGTGCGCTCCACACGGGCGTGCCGTTCGGCAATGTGCTGCGCGACGCGGACGCGACGCTCGACCTGGAGGCGCTGGTGCCGTTCGCGCGCTGGCGTCCGGCGCACCGACACATGCGGATCTTCGACACGCGCTTCTATCTCGCGCGATTGCCCGCCGATGCGCCGGCCGCGAGCGTCGATCGGACCGAGAACGTGCGGCTGGTGTGGGCAAGCGCCGCCAGCGTGCTGGCGGATGCCGACGCGGGCCGACTATCGATCATCTTTCCGACGCGCCGCAACCTGGAGCGACTGGCACGGTTTGACTCCTTCGACGAGGCGGTCGCGCACGCGCGCGCGACGCCGGTGCGGGTAGTGACGCCGTGGACCGAGTGGCGCGACGGAGAAGAACGGCTCTGCATACCCGAGGACCTCGGCTATCCAGTAACATCGGAGCCGATCGGCAGCGCGATGCGCGGCTGATCGACCGGTGCCGCTTGGCCGAGCGCGCGGCATGAGCGTGGGCGCGCGGCTGATGCGCGGAGCACGGCGGTTCACGCGCGTGCTGGTCGTGCTGATGCTGCTTGGGGTCATGGCACTGGTCGCGTGGGGCGTGATGCGCGGTCGACCACAGGACCTGCCGTGGACGCCGCTCGACCTGTCGGAGCCGGTCGGCGCGTTCACCGGGCGAAAGCTGACCGCGCTGGCCGACGATTTCGGAAGCTGCCGGGCGCTGCTCGATCGCGCCGGGGTTCGCTACAC
>NZ_CAJYVU010000020.1 GCF_913778135.1 uncultured Sphingomonas sp.
CCTGCACGGTCGCGGTCGAATAGGCCTGATCGACGCCGACCAGCATCAGGCGGATGTCGCGCGTGCCGGTGAAGCGGCGCTGCACCGTCTTGATCGGCATGATGACGACATCGTCCTGATCGCCGCCGAACCCCGCCTGTCCGCGCGTCGACAGTACGCCGATCACGTCGCAGCTGACGTTGCCGATGCGAAAGCGCTGCCCGACCGCGTCGCCGGTCCTGAACAGATTTTGTTTGACGGTATTGCCGATGATGCACACCGCCTTGCCCGCGGATTCCTCCTGGCGCGTCCACATCCGGCCGGCGGCGAGCGGCCACGGCTGTACCTGGAAATAGGCCGCGGTGGTCCCGTTGATCGTCGTCGACCAGTTCGCGCCGTCGTAGATCGCAGTCGCGGTCGATTGCGCTTGCGGCGCGACCGCGGAGACGCCCGCGATCTGGTTGGCGATCGCACTCACGTCTTCGGGCTTGAAGTCGGGCGGGCGCGGACCACCGCCGCCGCGGCCGAAGCCTTGGCCCGGACGCACCTGCAGGATGTTGGTGCCGAGCGAGGAGATATTCTGCTGCACCTGCGCGGTAGTCGCCTTGCCGAGCGTCACCATCGTGACCACCGCGGCGACGCCGATAATGATGCCGAGCGTCGTCAGGAACGAGCGCAGCAGGTGCCGCCGGATCGAGCGCAGTGCGAGAACAAAGGTAGTGCCGAGCATCAGGCCTCCACCGCCTCGCCTTGGTGGTGATTGCGCTCGATGCGTTCCACCAGCCCGTCCTTGAAGTGGATCACCGTGCGCGCGAACGCCGCCATGTCGGGTTCGTGCGTCACCATCAGCACGGTGATGCCGCCGCGATTGAGGTCGGTGAGCAATTCCATGATCTCGACCGAGCGTTCGGAATCAAGGTTGCCGGTCGGCTCGTCGGCGAGCAGCACGTCTGGCTGCGTCACGATCGCGCGCGCGATCGCGACGCGCTGCTGCTGCCCGCCCGATAGTTCGGCCGGCGTGTGGTCCCACCAGCGGTCGAGTCCGACCTTTTCCAGCGCCGCCATCGACAGGTCGCGCCGCGCCTTCTTCTCGTCGCCGCGGTAAAGGAGCGGCAACTCGACATTCTCGAGCGCAGTCGTGCGGCTGAGCAGGTTGAAGCCCTGAAACACGAAACCAAGGTACCGCCGCCGGAGCAGTGCGCGCTGATCGCGGTCGAGTGTCTCGACATGGTGGCCGCGGAACAGGAAGGTGCCGCCCGATGGCACGTCGAGGCAGCCGAGGATGTTCATCGTCGTCGACTTGCCCGATCCCGACGGCCCCATGACCGCGATGAAGTCGCCGGCCGCGATGTCAAGGTCGACGCCCTTCAATGCCTGAAACGCGGTGCCGCCCTCGCCGTAGCTCTTGGTGACACCACGCAACTGGATCAGCGGCGCGGTGTCAGGTGAAGGCACGGCGTTACTGGCCACCACCGCCACCCCCGCGCCGGCCCCCACCGCCGCCGCCACGACGCGATCCGCCGCCGCTGCCCCCATCACCGCCGCCCGCGAGCTGCCCGGTGATGACCTGCATGCCGGGCTTGAGCGGACCCGACAGCACCTCGGTCATCGTGCCGTTGGTGTCACCGGTCGTGACCTGGATCGGCTTGGGTTGGCCGTTCTCGCCCTTGACGTAGAGCGTCTGCGTCGCGCCGCGGCCGACCGTCGCGGTTCGCTCCGGCCGGTCACGACTACGCCGGAAGGTGAGCGAGCCCGCGATGCCGCCGTCGTCCTTCGCACCCGCCGCCTGCGGCTTGAAGCGGAAGGCGGCGTTGGGAACGAGCAAGGCATTGCCCTTGTCCGAGGTGATGATGTCGGCGGTCGCGGTCATGCCGGGGCGCAGTTCGAGCGACGGGTTCTCCACCGTCAGATCGGCGGCATAGGAGACGACTTGTCCGGTCGCGCTGCCGGTCGAGGCGGTCGACGACGAGGACGAGGCGGACGCGTTGCTGACCGTCAGGTTGGAGCCGAGATCGACACGCGTGATCGTCGCGGGGAAGGTCTTGCCCGGGAAAGCATCGACGGTGAAGCTCGCCTTCTGCCCGACCTTGACCGAGCCGACGTCAGCCTCGTCGATCGCGACCTCCAGCTTCATCTTGCTCAGATCCTCCGCAATCACGAACAGCGTCGGCGTGTTGAACGAGGCGGCGACGGTCTGGCCGGGATCGACCTGCCGCGCGAGCACGACGCCCTTGACGGGCGAGCGGATGATCGCGCGCGCGCGCTGCGTCTGGCTCTGCGCCAGCGTCGCCTGCGCCGCGGTGACGTTCGCCTGCGCGACCTTCAGCGCCGCGACCGCGCGCTGGTAATCGGCGCGACCGGTCTGGAGTTCTGTCGCCGACGGCACGCGACCGTTCGACAGCCGGTACACTTCCTCCAGCCGCGCGCGCTGTGCCTGCGATTCCGCGACCGTCGCCTGCGCCTGACGCACCTGCGCCTGATTGGCGGCGATCTGCGCCTGCTGCTGGCGGATCTGATCCTCGATCTGCTCAGGGTCGATGAGCGCGAGCGGCTGCCCGGCGCTGACGCGATCGTTGACGTCGACCACGACCTTGGTGACCAGACCCGACAGCTGCGAGCCGACCGTCACCTGGTTGGTCGGGGCGAGCTTGCCCGTCGCTGACACGCTGACGGTCAGATTGCCGCGCTCAACCGGCGCGGTAGCGTAATCGGCTGCCTTCGCCGATCCGAAGACCAGCCGCTGGACGAGGAGAGCGAGCAGCACGACGCCGAGCGCGACCAAGCCCCATTTCAGCCACTTGCGCCATTTCGGCTGCGGCTTCTGCCCCAGGAATTCGTCGAGGTTCTGGTCGGCCATCAGCGGGTCTCTCGGGTGGTCGCGGGCTGCTGGATTGCGGGATCGGATGCGGTCGGGGTCACGTCGGGGTTCCAGCCGCCGCCGAGTGCGCCGAACAGCTGGATCAACGCGGTCGCCTGGTCGGCGCGCGCCTGCGCCTCGCTGTTGCGCGCCGACAGCAGGCTCGCCTCCTGTTGCGACAGCGTGGTGAAATCGGTCAGCCCGCTACGATATTGCGTGCGCGACAGCAGCGCGGCGTTGCTGGCGGCATCGAATTGCACGGTGAACTCGCGCGCGCGGCGCTGCGCGGTGTCGAGCGCCACAACCGCATTCTCTACATCCTCCAGCGCGACCAGCACGCTGCCCTTGTAGGCGGCGAGCGCGGCATCGGCGGCGGCCTCGTTGCTCCTAACCTGCGCGGACAGGCGCCCGCCGTTGAAGATCGCCTGCGTCAGCCCGGCGAACAACCCGCCGGTGATCGTGCCGAGCAGCCCGCCGACATTGCCCGCGTTGGTGTTGATGTTGCCGCTGATTGCGAGCGCGGGATAGAGTGCGGCCTTGGCGACGCCGATCTGCGCGGTTGCGGCGGCGAGTGTGCGCTCGGCCGCGCGCACGTCGGGACGCTGGCGCAGCACGTCGGCGGGGATGCCGGCACCGACGACGCGCGGGCCGGTCGGGATCGGACGCGGGGTGCCGAGCAGCGGCTTCACCGCGCCCGGCGCCTGCGCAGTCAGTACACCGAGGCGTGAAACGGCGGCGTTATACTGCTGCTCCAACGCCGGGATCGTCGCGGCGGTGGCTGCGCGCTGACTACGTGCCTGCTCCTGATCCAGGCTGGAGACGAGGCCGGCCTGGACGCGGAAGCCCGCGATCTCGAGATTGTCGTCCTGCAGCGCGAGGCTGGCGCGCGCGTTGGCGAGTTGCGCCTGATAGAGCCGCGCGAGCACGTAGTTGCGCGCGACCTCCTGCTGCACCGACAACAGCGTCGTCGCATAGTCGAAACCGGATGCCTCGTATTGCGCGCGCGTTGCCTCAACGGTGCGGCGCACCTCGCCGAACAGCCCGAGCTGATATTGCGCGTCGAGCCCGAGCGAGAAGTTGGAACCGCCGCCACCGCCGACGTTCTGGACGGTGCCGTCGGGCAGCGTCACCGACTGCCCGCCGCCGCGAAACGTCTCCGACCGGCTGTACCCGCCCGACCCGTTCAGCGTGGGCAGCAGATTGGCGCGGCTCTGCACCAGCGACTCGCGCGCCTGCCGCAGCCGCGCGAGGCCTTGCGCCACATCGGTGTTGGCGGCGCTCGCCTGCTCGACCAGCTGGCCGAGCACGGGATCGTCGAAGCGTGTCCACCAGTGCGTCAGGTCTTCGCGCGTCGGGGCCGCAGTGACCGAATAACGATCGGGCACGCCCAGTTCGGCGGCCGAGCGCGGGGCGTAATCGGGCCCCACCGTGCAACCGGCCAGCGCGACGGGAAGGGCAGCGAGCCCGGAGAGGAGCGAGAGGCGCAAACGCGTCATGGTGATGGAGATGGACAACACACCGCGCGGCGTCCAGCGCTTTTATGTCGCGAAGTGTCGCAGCCGGTGCGAGCGTGCCACGCTGGCGCGCGGTGCGAAGCACGCACCGGCTCGGCCGGCAGCACGCCAGTGCTGTTCGACGACGCGGAATTCACTTCCGCGTCGCGCCGCGCCGTCAGTGCGCCTCAGCCCCCGTGCAGTCGCGTGCCGGGCAGCGTCAGCGCCTCGGGCGCATGGACGAGTTCGCGCAGGCGCTCCAGTTCCTCCACCGTGTCGACGTCGATCAGTTCGGCCGCGTTGGTGACGACGTGGCGTCCGGCGCGGATCAGGTCGCGCGCGCCCTGGTCGCCGCTCAGCGCGAGCAAGGTGTCGAAGTGCGCGCGCGCGAACAGTGCGGGCGGCTTGGGCGAGACACCGTCGCTAGAGGCGACCACCGCGTCACTCGCATCCGCGGCGTCGAGCAGGCGGTGGATGTGCGCGGCGGTGACGCGCGGCATGTCGGCGAGCGCCAGCAGCACCGCGCGTGCTCCATGCTCCTGCGCGCAAGCCACGCCCAATCGCACCGACGAGGCCATGTCGCCGACCGGATCGTCGTTGCTCACCACCTGAAAACCGTGCGGTGCGAAGTCGATCGTGCAACGCGGCGAGGTGATCGCAACACGGTGCTGGAACGGCACGGCTTCGAGCGCGACCGCGACGTGGAGGCCGAGCGGGCGAGCGAGAAAGGGCTCGTTCAGCTTGCTGCCGACATCGCCGAAGCGCGCCGACTTGCCCGCGGCGAGCAGGACGAGGACGGTGTCCTCCGCCGCAATCACGCGAGCACGGCTTCGGCGGCGCGATCCGTCGCGGTGTCCGCCGCAGTAGTGGGCAGGTGGAACGCGCGCACCATCGCGGCGGCGATCGACAGCGCGATCTCCGCCGGACCGATCGCGCCGATGTCGACGCCGACAGGTCCGTCGATGCGATCGATCTGCGTTTCGTTCAGTCCTGCCGCCGCCATCCGTTCACGACGCGCGGCGTGGCTCTTGCGGCTGCCGAGCGCGCCGACATAGGCGGCGTTGGTCTTGAGCGCGGCGATCAGCGCGGGATCGTCGATCTTGGTGTCGTGGCTGAGCGTCACCACCGCGGTCGCCGGACCGGGGCGATACGCCTCGACCGCCTCGTCGGGCCAGCGATCGTCGAGCGTGACGTTCGGGAAGCGCTCCTCGGTCAGGAAACGCCCGCGCGGATCGATCACCACCACCTCGATCCCGAGTGTCGCGGCGAGCGCGGCGAGGCTCTGTGCGATCTGCACCGCGCCGACGATCAGCAACCGGCGTGGCGGCGCGTAGCGGTTGGCGAATACCTCACCCGTCTCGACCGGACGCAGGTCGCTGTGCCCGGTTGCGAGGTCGGTCGTGACGGTCACGCCCTGTCCATGATCGCGCGCCTCAGCGATACGGTCGAACAATTCGGGGTCGAACCCTTCGGCGGAGACGGGCTGGACCATGACGCTGATCTGCCCGCCGCACGGCAGTCCGACCTCCCACGCGCTGTCGTCGGCGACGCCGTAGGTCTTCACCTGGAACGGCGCGCCCGCGATCACCTGCGCCGCGGTGTCGAGAATGTCGCCCTCGACGCAGCCACCCGACACCGATCCCTCGAACCGCCCATCGGCGTGGACCAGCATGTGGCTGCCCTTCGGACGCGGTGCGGAGCCCCAGGTTGAGACCACGGTGGCGAGCGCGAGTGGCTCACCCTTCCAGGCGGCGGCGGCGGCGAGGACGGAGTCGTTATCGGCCATGTTCGGTTCTCGTATGAGGCTCAGACCGGCGGCAGGCCGGCGAGCAGGGTGTCGAGCGTCGCGGGCACGTTTCGCACGCGCACGCCGGTCGCATTGTGGATCGCGTTGATGACCGCCGCACCCGCGCCCGAGATGCCGAGCTCGCCGACACCCTTTGCGCCGACCTGGTTGGCGGCGTCGTCAATCTCTTCGATGAAATGGACGTCGATCTGCGGCACGTCGGCGTTCACCGCGACGTGATACTCGCTGAAGTCGGGATTGACGAAGCGGCCGCTGCGCGTGTCGATCACCGCCGCCTCGCCCAGCGCGTAGCTGACGCCCCACACCATGCCGCCGACGATCTGGTTCGCCGCCGTCTTGTGGTTGAGCACGCGGCCGACGTCGAACACACCGAGCATACGGCGCACTCGGACCTCGCCGGTGACTGCGTTGACCGCGACCTCGCAGAAATGCGCGCCATGGCTCGCCTGGCTGGTGCGCTTGGACTGCTCACCCGGTGACGACTTGCCGCGCCCTTCGATCGGCTCACCGCGCGCGAGGTCGGCGAGCGGTACCTCGCGCCCAGCCGCCGCAACGCAGCCGTCGCGCAGGACCAGCTCTTCGGGCGCGGCGTTCATCCTGAGCGCCAGCTCGGCGAGCACGTCCTCGCACGCCAGCACCACCGCCGCGCACGCGCTGCCCGCGCCGAACGACCCGCCCGAGCCCGCGCTTTTGGGGTAATTGGTGTCACCGATGCGTACGTCGACCTGGGAGGCATCGACGCCCAGTACCTCGCCAGCGGTCTGCGCCAGGATGGTGTAGGTGCCCGTCCCGATATCGGTCATGTCGGTCTCGACCGTGACGCGCCCGTTCGGCTCCAGCCGCACGTTGGCCGCGGCGGTGACGGTGAAATTACCGCGCAGCGCCGCCGCCATGCCGATGCCGATCAGCCACTCGCCCTCCTGCGTGGTGCCGGGATCGGGCACGCGCTTGGGCCAGCCGAAGCGGCGCGCACCCTCGGCGTAGCAGTCGAGCAGGCGGCGGGTAGAGAAGGGCTTGGACGAGGTCGGGTCGTACGCCGGCTCGTTGCGGCGGCGCAGCTCGATGGGATCGAGCCCGAGCTGTTCGGCGAGTTCGTCCATCGCGCATTCGATCGCAAAGGTGCCGATCGCCTCGCCCGGCGCGCGCACCGCGCCGGTCGGCGGCAGGTCGACCCGCGCCAGCGCCGTGCGAAACACGCGCGTGTCGCCGCTGTAGAGGGGGATCGACCCGAACGGGATCGGCTCCAGGAACGCGCTGTCGTCGTTCTGGTAGGCAACACCCTCGTGCGCGATCGCGCTGATGTGGCCCTCGTGGTCGCAGGCGATACGGATGCGCTGGCGAGTCTCGCTGCGGTGATGGACGAGATAGGCGGTGTCGCGCCGGGGCAGCGCGACCTTGACCGGACGGCCGAGCTTCTGCGCCGCGATTGCCGCCAGTACCACCTCCGCGCCGACTCCGGTCTTGCCGCCGAACCCGCCGCCGACGAACGGCGCGAGCACGCGCACATGATCCTCGGCGATCCCCAGCGCGGTCGCGATCGTGCTCTTGGCTGCGCCGATCACCTGATTGCTCGAACGAACGGTCAGTTGGTCGCCTTCCCACCAGGCGGTGGTGGCGTGCGGCTCCAGCGCGGCGGGGAAGTGCGCAGGGGTCGAGTAGGTCGCGTCGAAGGTGACGGGCGCGTCGCGCATCGCCGCGTCGAGGTCGCCCTTGGTAACGGGGGGGAGGAAGCCGATCTTGGGCGCGTCATCGACGGCTGCGACGGCGAAATCGTAGCGGCCTGCTTGCTCGTCAACCGTGACGCGCACCAGCGCGGCGGCCTCGCGCGCGATCGCCTGCGTCTCGGCAACGACCGCGGCGACGGGTTGGCCGACGTAAAAAATCCGCCGTGTTCCCTGCTGCGGCATGGCGCGCGAATTGCCTTCGCCCGCCATCATGCGCGGGTCGTCGTGGATCACTGCCAGCACGCCGGGCAGCGCTTCCGCCGCGGTGGTGTTGATTGACGCAATCTCACCTGCGCCGACAGGCGCACCGACGATCGCGAGGTAGGCGGTGCCTTCCGGCGCATCCTCGAACGCGTAGGCCGCGGTGCCGGTGACCTTCAATGGCCCTTCGATCCGCGGCAACGGGGTGCCGAGTAGCCCCTGCACCGCGCGCTTTAGCCCGCCCGGCCGCTCGGCCGTGTCGATCGCCTGTTCGGTCACCGTGGCACTCCCCGCTTGAACAGGTCCAATTTAGGAAGCGCCATGTGCCCGCGCCAGCCGCGGCTGGCGCGGTACGACCAGTTTACGCGTCGAACGGCAGTTGCTCGATGATCTTGTCGCAGGTGATCGGGAAATCGCGCACGCGCACGCCCGTTGCGTTGAAGATCGCGTTGGCCACCGCCGCGCCCGCGCCAGAGATGCCGAGCTCGCCGATCCCCTTGGCGTGGATCGGATTGACGTGCACATCGCGCTCTTCGAGGAAGTGTACCTCCAGGTGCGGCACGTCGGCGTGCGAGGGCACGTGATATTCCGCCATGTCGCGGTTGACGACCTTGCCGTTGCGCTCGTCGTGGATCATCTCCTCGGTCATCGCCGAGCCGATGCCGAAGGTCATGCCGCCCAGACACTGCGACCGTGCCGTCTTCTCGTTCAAAATGCGTCCGGCCGCGAACACGCCCAGCATCCGCTCGACACGCACTTCGCCGGTCACGACATTGACCTTCACCGCGCAGAAATGCGCGCCGTAGCCGGCCTGGTGAAACTTCTTCTCCTGCTTGCCCGGCTCGATCTGCCCGATCACGCCCATATTCTCGTCGATCAGGTCGGTGATCGCGACCGAGCGGTTGTCGCCGATCGCGCGCCCGTCCTTGAGTGTCATGTCGGCGACCGAGACACCCATCGCCTTGGCGAGCTTCTCGCGGATCTTCTCGCAGGCGAGATAGACCGACGATCCGGCTGAGCCCGCGCCCCACGATCCGCCCGACCCTGAAGAGGGTGGTGCCTTGCCGTCGCCCAAGTGGACAACGACCTTGTCGATCGGCAGGCCCAGCGTCTCGGCGGTGATCTGCGCCAGGATGGTGTAGGTGCCAGTGCCGATGTCGGTCATGTCGGTGTCGACGATCGCGCGACCATCGGTGGTGAGCGTCACTTTTGCCGCCGACTTCATCAGCTGGTTTGAGCGTACCGCGGAGGACACGCCCATGCCGTGCAGCCATTCGCCGCGGCGATCGGTGCCCGCCTTCTTGCGCTGCGACCAGCCGAACAGCTGCGCGCCCTTTTCCAGCGCCGGGATCAGGTTGCGGCTGGAGAAGGGAATCTGCTTTTCCGGCTCCTGCGCGGGTTCGTTGCGGCGGCGCAGCTCTATCGGATCGATCCCGAGCTCCTCGGCGAGCTCGTCGATCGCGCATTCGAGCCCCATCATGCCGACCGCCTCGCCCGGCGCGCGCATCGAACCAGCGGCGTTCAGGTTGAGCGGGACGAGGTCATGATTGATCTCACGGTTTTCGCCGCCGTAAAGGAAGTGCGTGCCGACCGCGACCGGCTCCCAATATCGCTCGTACGGCGTGTTGGTGACGAGCGAATTGTGGCTCAGCGCGTCGATCTTTCCGTTTGCGTCGGTGCCGAGCCGGATACGCTGCTCGGTATTCGAACGACGCACCGTCGCGTCATAGACCTGCTGCCGCGCGAGCACGATCTTGACCGGACGCCCGAGCTTCTTCGCCGCGACTGCCGCCGCGACGCTCTCGGGTGCGATGCCCAGCTTGGAGCCGAAACCGCCGCCGACGAAGCGCGCGATGATTCGCACCTTGTCCGCCGAGACGCCGAGTGCCTTGGCGAGCTGCTGCTGGTCGCTCGCCACCATCTGATACGCGCCGTGGAGGATCAGCGTGCCGTCGCGCCATTCCGCGATCGAAGCATGCGGCTCCATCGCGGTCGAGTTCTGGCTCGGCGTCGTATAGGTGACGTCGATCTGGACCGGCGCGGCGTTGAACGCCTTGTCGAAATTGCCTTGGCTACTGTGGCCGGGGATCTGGTCTTCTTTCGGCTCCTTGCCCTGATCCTTGTGCGCGGCGAAGACGTAATTGGCTTCCTTGGCCTCATGCTCAATGCGGACCGCGGCGGCGCCGTCACGCGCGGCCTCGAACGTTTCCGCGACGACGACCGCGACCGGCTCGCCGAAATAATGCACCTCCTGCACACCTTGCGGCGGCGCATCGGTCGCACCGCCCTGTCCGGGGCTGCGGATGAAGGTGTCGTAGTCGGTGATGACGTCGATCACGCCGGGCAGCGCGCGCGCGGCGCTGTCGTCGATCCTGGTGATCTTGCCCGCGCCGAAGGTCGCCCGCACCAGTACGCCGTAGCTCAGCCGCTCGGCCGGATATTCCGCCGCATAGGGCGCGCGGCCGGTTACCTTCAACGGCCCCTCGACACGGTTGATCGGCTTACCGATCACATCCTGCGCGCCGTGGTCGAGGAAGCTGTCGGGACGTGGCTCGTCCATCACCAGCGCGTTGGTTTCCGCGTCGTCGGAGCCGAACAATTTGCCGAGAATGCTCATGCGGTCAAATCCCTGAGGGTCGCGATCAGCGTGCGCCGTGCGAGCGGTATCTTGAAATCGTTGGAGCCGTAGCCTTTGGCATCGGTGAGCAGCGCGTCGGCCGCGGCCTCGAACGCCTCGGTCGACGGCGCCTTGCCGACGATCGCGGCCTCGACCGCGGGGTTGCGCCACGGCATCGGCCCGAGCCCGCCGAACGCGAGCGCGGCGGAGGTGACGACGCCGTCCTTCACCTCGACCACCCCGGCGACCGAGACGAGCGCGAAGGCGTAGGAGGCGCGATCGCGCACCTTGCGATACACCTGCTTACCCGCGGGCGGGGCGGGCAGTTCGACGTGGGTGATGAGTTCACCTGCCTCCAGCACGGTCTCGATCTGCGGCGTGTCACCGGGCAGGCGGTAGAAGTCGTGGATCGAGATGCGGCGCTTATCGCCGTCAGCCTTTTGCGTGACGATCGTCGCGTCGAGCGCGCGCATCGCCACCGCCATATCGCTCGGATGCGTCGCGATGCACTGCTCGCTGGTGCCGAGCACGGCGAGGATGCGGTTGAACCCGCCGATCGCGTCGCAGCCAGAACCGGGCGTGCGCTTGTTGCAGCGCGAGGCGGTGTCGTAGAAATAATAGCAGCGCGTCCGCTGGAGCAGATTGCCCCCGGTTGACGCCTTGTTGCGCAATTGCCCCGACGCGCCCGCCAGCAGCGCGCGACTGAGCACCTCGTACTTCTCGACCACGCGGCGGTCGGCGGCGAGATCGCTGTTCGGGACGAGGGCACCGATCGTCAGCCCGCCGTCATCGCGCTCCTCGATCGCGTTCAGGTCGAGCCGGCTGATATCGACCAGCCGCTCGGGCGTCTCCACCTGCAGCTTCATTAGGTCAAGCAGGTTGGTTCCACCCGCGATGAAGCGGCCGTTCGCGTGCGTCGCCGCCTCGATCGTGTCGGCGCGCTGGTAATCGAAGGTCTTCATGCCGACACCTTCTCTTGTGCGGGTTGCTCGGCGGCCGGGCGCGGCGCGGGCTTGATCGCCTGCTCACCCGACTGGCCCGCGACCTCGCGGATCGCATCGACGATGTTCGGATAAGCGGCGCAGCGGCAGATGTTGCCGCTCATCCGCTCGCTGATCTCCGCATCGGTGAGCGAGACCTGATCGAGGTCACCGGTGACGTGGCTGGCCCAGCCCTTCTTCACCTCGTCGAGCATGCCGACTGCGGAGCAGATTTGCCCGGGCGTGCAATACCCACACTGATAGCCGTCGTGCGACACGAACGCCGCCTGCATTGGGTGGAGGTCCTCGACTGTGCCCAGACCCTCGATGGTCACGATCTCGTCATTCTGATGCATTACCGCGAGCGAGAGGCAGGCGTTGATCCGGCGACCGTTGACCAGCATCGTGCACGCGCCGCACTGACCGTGGTCGCAGCCCTTCTTGCTGCCGGTCAGTCCCAGATGCTCGCGACACAGGTCGAGGAGCGAGGTGCGGACGTCAACATCCGCTTCGTAGGTTTTCTGATTAATGGTGAAGCGCATGGTCCGCCTTTTCGCTGTTCGCTCCATAACGAGCGTTATGCACTTCATATCCCTGCGAATCATTCTCACCGCCGCGGCGCTGCTGGCGCCCACGTTCGCGAACGGGCAGGATGGGCGTATGCCTGCGACTCCTGCCAGCCCGCGCCTGTCCTCGCCGCCGCTCGTCATCGCGCACCGCGGTGCCAGCGGCGAGCGGCCCGAGCACACGCTGGCGAGCTATAAGCTGGCAATCGAGCAAGGCGCCGACGTGATCGAACCCGATCTGGTGCCGACCAAGGACGACGTGCTGGTTGCCCGGCACGAGAACGAGATCTCCGAGACGACCGACGTCGCCGACCATCCCGAGTTCGCCGCGCGACGCGCGACCAAAACGATCGACGGCCAGACGCTGACCGGCTGGTTCACCGAGGATTTCACGCTCGCCGAATTAAAGACGCTGCGCGCGAGGGAGCGATTGCCAAAGCTGCGCCCCGGCAACATCGCGTGGAACGAGCAGGAGACGATCCCGACGCTCGCCGAGATCATCGCGCTAGCGAAGGCCCACGATGTCGCGATCTATCCCGAGACCAAGCACCCGAGCTATTTCGCGCGGATCGACCATCCGACCGACAAACTGCTGGTCGACCATTTACATGCCGCGGGGTGGGACAGCGCTCAGGCGCCCGTGTTCATCCAGTCGTTCGAGGTCGACAATCTGAAGCGGCTGGCGAAAATGACGCGTATCCGCCTGATCCAGCTCGTCGCCGCGAGCGGCGCGCCCGCCGACGCTGCCGGGCCCAGCTACGCCGCGATGATGACGCCGGCGGGGCTGCGCGAGGTCTCGCAATACGCCTGGGGGATCGGGCCCGACAAGGCGATGTTGTGGCAGGGCGATGCGCCGACCCCGCTCGTCGCCGACGCCCACGCCGCGGGCTTGCGCGTTCACCCGTGGACCTATCGCGCCGAGAACGCCTTCGTCCGTGCGCGCTTTCTTGTCGGTGACGCCCCGTCCGCGCACGGCGACCTGTCGGGTGAGATCGCGGCCGCGCTGGGGCAGGGCGTTGACGGGTTCTTCACCGACTTTCCTGCTATCGGGGTCGCGACGCGCGACGCGTACGTCGCCGGGGAGAAGAAGTGATGCGTGCAATCGTGCTGGCACTCGCGGCGGTGCCGCTGCTCGCGACCGGCGGGTGCGTGAAGACGGCGTGGAACGTCGCGACGCTGCCGGTGCGTGCGGTCGGCAAGGGCGTCGACCTCGCCACCACCAGCCCGCGTGAGCGCGACGAGAAATACGTCCGCCAACAGCGCAAGCAGGCCGAGCGCGAGGAGCGCGAGCGGCGCGACCATGAGCGCGACTGCCGCAAGAAGCGCGGCGATTGCCCGCCCTACAACGGTTACGTCGCGGGGCAGCGCGACCGTTAACGCAGGCAGTCGCCGACCGCGCCTGTTTGGGCGTGGTCGGCGGACCAGCTTTACTCGCCGGTGTAGTTGCCGTCGGTCGCGGGCTCGTCCGCGCTCGGCTGGTCGCGCGTCGGCGCGGCCGCGGTATCGCGCGACTGCCCGCGCGTGCTGCGCGCCGTCATCCCGGTCGCGAAGGCGTCGTCGTTCATCTGCTCGTCGACGCTCCGCTCGGCAGGTGGCGGCAATGCCTCAGCGGTCGCGTTCAGGTCGGTCGCGGGCAGTGCCTCGGGCGTCGCGCTCTCCGTCGGCACGGGAACCGGCTCCGGCTCGGACTGGTAATTGTCCGAAATCTCATTGTCGGGCAGCGGCGCCTGCTCGTCCGCCGAGCGCGAGCAGCCGGCGAGCGAGAGCATCAGGACGCCGGCGAGCGCGGCGGCGGTTTTCGTCTTCTTCAACATTCTGTCCGTTCCCTTTTGCCGGTTACAGCGACGCGAGCGTCTGCTTCGCCTGCCGCGCCTCGACCTTGCTCGCCAGATCGCTGTCCCAATTGTACGGATCGTCGCGGAAACCGACCTGACCCGACGGACTGGCGAAGGCGGTCCAGTAGAGCAGGTAGACCGCGACCGGCTGCGCCATCTGTGCGCGCACCGTCTTGCCGGCGGCGACCGTGGCATCGATCGCCTCGGGCTGCCACTGCGGCGTGGTCTTCATCAGCAGCTTGGCGAGCGCCTCAGGCTTCTCCAGCCGGACACAGCCGTGACTGGCGAGCCGGTCGAAGCGCGAGAAGCCGGCCTGCGCGGGCGTGTCGTGCAGGTAGACCGCGAAGTCATTGGGGAAGTCGAACTTGTAGCGGCCGAGCGCGCTCTTCTCCGACGATTGCTGCAACCGCTTGCCGCCGCCGCCGGTGTCGATCACGCGGAAACCGTTGCGCTTCAGGTAACCCGGATTGGCGCGCTCCTTCGGCCACAATTCCTTGTCAGCGATCGATGACGGCACGTTCCACGGCGGGTTGATCACGACCGAGTGGATCGAGGAAACAAGCATCGGCGTCTCGTTGCCCGGCCGCCCGGTCACCGCCTTCATCGACATGACCGGCGCGTCGCCGTCGAACACGGTCAGCACCGCCGCGGCGACGTTCACCTGAACGCGGTTCTGCTCCAATTGCGCGGGCAGCCAGCGCCAGCGCTCCATGTTCGCCGAAATCTGCCGCATCCGCGCCGCGACCGGGACGTTCAGCGCCGCCAGCGTCTGCGCGCCGACGTCGCCCGCGGGGTTGAGGCCGTAGCGACGCTGCGCGCGGCGCACGGCGGCGAGCAGGTCGGCGTCGAACTTGTCGCCGCTCGCCGAGACCTGAGGATCCTCCGCCGCGAGCCGCTTGCGCAGTGTGGCGACCGCGGGCCCCGAGCGCCCGTACTTCAACTCGGCCGCGGCCGGGACAATGCCCCAACCGCCATCGGCCGCGATCTGGCGATAGCGCGTCAGCCCGGCGACCAGTGCATCGTAGCCGGCATAAGGCGGCGGCAGCGAGGCGACCCAGGCGGCGAGCCGATCGCGCTCCACCGCATCGACGAAGCCGGGCAGCGGATCATAGGCCTGCGGGCGGATGCCCCAGTCGCGCTCGAAGTCGCTCGCGTCGAGCCGTCCGGCGTGCACCGCGCGCGCGTGGTCGAGCGCGGCGCGGACCAGCGCGTCACCGGTCTTGTCGCTCAGGTCGCGCGGGCTGCCCTGGCGCAGGCCCTGGCGCACCTCGTCCTGCGCGATCAGCTTGGCCAACTCGCGCGTCTGGGTATCGGACAGGCGCGGCAGCGGCTGCGCGATCATGCGTGCGGCGGGCGACGTTGCCGCAGGAGCCGGCGTTGCGGTTGCGGGCGGCGCGGCCGGCGGGATGATCTGCGCCGAGGCATGGCTCGCCACCAGCGCCAGCACCGCGCTGCTCGCGCCACCGACCACGCGCAGCAGCGCCGCGCCTCGCCCGGCACGTGCGCGCTTGCTGCCCATCTCACCTTCGAACGCGTTCAGCGTCTGCATCACCTTCTATCCTCAACTCGCGGCCGTGCCGCGCCATAGCGTGCGCATCATGCGCCACGATGAACGCCGACGAAATACGCGAACACCGCATTGGATGCACGGACGCAAACAACGCTTCGTCGCAGCCGTGCACTCAGTTCAACGATGGCCGATCAGCTAAGTGTCTATTCCGACCTGAAATTCTGTGCGTAAGCTGATGATGCGTCGTAAGCAACGTCCTGCTTGCACGCGCGCGGGTTCTCGAATAATCCGCATGCCGCAAGACCGCGCAGGAAATGCGCCGGGCGGGTATAGCACAATGGTAGTGCAGCAGCCTTCCAAGCTGAATACACGGGTTCGATTCCCGTTACCCGCTCCACTCCCATCGTCGTATGACGCGCGCTACGGCGCGGATTTCGAGGTCGCTTGCGGCTTGGGCAGCGCCTTGGGCGCGGCGTCGGCCAGGTCCGATACGCTCGATTTCGCCTCCAGCGCCTGAACACGCTGCGTCAGCAGGTCGAGGTCAATCTTCTCCGGCGTGACTTCCAGCGCGCCGACCCTTTTCTCCAGATCCTCGACGCGGCGCGTCAGCGTGTCGCGCGTCACGCGGTCCTCGACCGCCGCGATGTCGTTCTTCATCGCCGCGACATCGTTCGCCGCCGGATTGCTCGGCACCTCCTGCGTCGCGGTGCCCGGCTGCCCGCACGAGGCGAGCAGCAGCGAGAGGACGAGGGCACTTGCCGGGTGCTGCGTTCGTGAAGGCGGCGAGGGGTTGGTCATGGCGTACCGATAAGGCAGCCGCAATCGTTGCGCCACCGTCGTCCGCACGCGTGCAGCCGATCGGGGTTGCCGTGAGTTAAGCGGGCAACATCAGCGGAGGATAATATGGCGGCGCGGACGATTGTCGTGACGGGAGCGGAATCAGGTATCGGCGCCGCCTGTGCCGAGGCGTTCGGCGCTGGCGGCGACCGCGTCTGCGTGATCTATCATTCGGATGCGGCCGCGGCGGAGAAGACGGTCGCGGCGGTCACCGCACGCGGTGGCGAGGCGATCGCGGTGCAGGCCGATGTCGCGGACGAACAATCGATCGAGGCCGCCTTTGCCGCGGTGGAGGCGAAATGGGGCGCGGCCGACGTGCTGGTCAACTCCGCCGGGCTAAATATGAGTGGCGTCACCGTGCGCGACATGACGCTGGCGCAGTGGCAGCGCTTGCTGAACACTGACCTGACCGGCGCGTTCATCGTCTCGCGCCGCTTCCTGTCGGGGCGTGGTGAGGCGAAGGCGGATGCCTCGATCATCCACATCTCCTCGATCCACGCCTACGCCGTGCGCGCGGGTGGGGCGGATTATTGCTCGGCGAAGGGCGGGCTCTCGAACCTGGTCGAGACGCTGGCGATCGAGGAAGCGCCGCGCGGCATCCGCGTCAACGCGATCGAGCCGGGCATGATCCTGACGCCGATGAATGCGCGGGCGCAGGCCGATCCGGTCTATCGCCGCACGCTGGAGCAGAACATTCCGATGGGACGCGCGGGCGATCCGGCGGAGGTCGCCGACCTCGCGGTGTTCCTTGCCTCTGACAAGGCGCGCTACATCACCGGCGCGCGAATCGTCATCGATGGCGGGCTGTCGCTGATGCAGGCGCTGGGCGCATGAGCGATGCGTCTGTCGCTGATCCGCACCGCAAGGACGCGGTCGCGCCCGCCGACATCGCGCTCGACTTCAACGTGAAACGGATCGAAGTCGTGCAGGTCGACGGCCCGCCCGCGTTGATGGCGCGTGACCTGATGAGCCCGTACGTCTGGCAGGAGCCGGACGGCCGCTTCGGCATGATGGTGCGCGCGGTCTGCCGCCCGGGCGAGGTGATGACCGACACGGGCCAGATCTGGAGCGGGTGGAGCGACGACGGCGTCCGCTTCACAATGCTGCCCGAACCGTCGATCGTGCCCGGTCCCGACGCGCACGACGCGGGCGGGGTCGAGGACCCTACGGTCGTTCGCACCGACGACGGCTATCTGGTTTACTACTCGGGCGTGCTCGCCGACCACGCGCACGGCGAATTATCCTACGCCAGCGGGCCGTCGCTCGACCGGCTGACCAAGAGCGGCGTCGCGCTCGCCTCGTCGAAGTCGGAAGGGAACACCAAGGAAGCCACCGTCAACCGGACCAAGGACGGGCGCTGGCGGCTGTTCTACGAATATGCCGCGGACGAGGCATCGCGGGTCGGGCTGGCGGTCGGCACCGATGCAGCGGGGCCGTGGGACGAGCAGCCGACCCCGTTCATGCCGCGCGAGAACAGCTGGGATGACTGGCATCTGTCGACCGGCCCGCTGCTGATCGACGATCCCGATGTGCCGGTGATGTTCTACAACGGCGCTACACGCGACGCGCGCTGGCGGATCGGCTGGATCGCGTTCGACGCCGACCTGACCCGCATCGTCGCGCGCGGGATCGAGCCGCTCATCACCCCGCCGCCGGTCGACGATCGCACGGCGACCGACATCGCTTTTGCGGCCTCGGTCGTGGTCGATGGCGATGCGATCTGGCTCTATTACTCGCTCGAGGATCGCCGGCTGTCGCGCGCGCTGATCCGCCGCAGCTGATCGCTCAGGCGGAGGATGCCAACTCGCGCTCCGCCGCGCGGCCGAACAGGTCGGCGGTGGCGAGCCAGAACACCGCTTGCGTGCCGATCGAGGCGAGGCGGAACTGCCACAACAGGCTGGCGGGGAAGTCCGCCGGCACCTCGTCGATCACCGGCAGCAGCATCTGCCCGATCGCGACGACCCCGACGAACACGCCAGCTGCGATCAGCAGGCGATCGACGCCGGCGAACTTGTGTGCACGCCGGGCCGTCCACCCCGCCGCGACCGCCGCCAGTACCGACAGCGCCAGCATCGCGAAATAGGCCGCGGTACGGATGCGCACGGTCTCGTGCAGCCCGACAGCGGGCGGCGTCGGCGGATATTTGATCGCGGGCACCAGTACCACGACGACGAAGGCGGCGAGTGCCAGCAGCAGCGACAGCGCGCGCGGGCTCAGGCGTGATACGCGGCCGTGAAGCGCGGCGAACAGGATCGCGAACAATCCGCCCAGCGCCGTGCCGTACAGGCCCATCGCAGTGAACAGCCCCCACGTCTTCTGCGTCGCGCGCGACACGAGCTCGGGCTCCGCCGCCATGCCGGGCATGACATGGCGCGCCTCGAGCGCGATCGCGGCGTCGATCTGCGGCTCGGCGAATAGTAGCGCAAAGGTGGCGGCGATGAACGCACCGACGAGTCCGGCGAGCAACCCTCGCCAGAGCAACGACCTGGTCATGACGGCGTCCGCCGGATCAGTGGCAGGGGAAGCCGAGCAGGTGACGCCCGTCATGGACGTATTCATGGACGTACATGCCGTCGAACAGCGCGAAGGCGCCCTGTTCGGTGCTGACGAAGTACAACAGGATCAGTGCGACGACGAATGCGAATACCGCCCAGGGCGCGATGTCGGCGAGCGGGATCGGCCGCACGACGGGAGCAGCAGCGGCGAAGGGGCCGGGATGGGTGGCGGTGCGGGTCGTCATCGTGTCGCTCCTGTCCGGGTGAACGCGCCCGGCGTGGGTGAAGGTGCCGGGCGGGGTCTGGCTTCCGGTCGGGCAAGCCCGCCGATCACAGTGGCGCGACCGCGCCGGTTTCGCACCGGCTTCCCGCCCGGCTCCGGTCCGATCGGTGTGGCGGCTGGACGCCCGCGCGTCAACCGGCCAGAGCAGCCGCGTGACTGCCCGCCTCCCGACCACTCGCCTGACCCTGCTATGTGCCGGGGCGACGCGCGGCGTGCGCGATGGGCGCTTTCCCGATCCGGCCGAGCCGCTCGACGACGGCGGCCGCGCCAAGGTGCGCGCGTCGGGGTTAGACCGGGCAGGCGTCGATCACTGCTTCGTCAGCCCGGCTGCCTCTGCGATCGAGACTGCTGCGCTTCTCGGCATTGACGCGGCACAGCAACCGGCCCTCCGCGACGTCGATGCTGGTGACTGGGCGGGGTGCAGCATGGCCGAGATCGGTGAGGAGGCGTTCGCGCGGTGGCTCGCCGCGCCCGAGCAGGGCGCTCCGGGTGGTGAGCCGATGACGGCGGTGCGCGAACGAGTCGGTGGATGGCTCGACGAGCTGGAAGAGGGGCGCGTGCTCGCGGTGACGCACGCGGCAGTGATCCGCGCCGCGCTGGCGCATGCGCTGGCGCTGGCCGACGCGAGCGTGCTGGCGATCGACGTCGCGCCGCTCACCCGCGTGATCCTGTCGCGACACGGCCGCTGGCGCTTGCAGGCGCTCGTCCCGCCGCGCGAGGGCTAGCGCGTCAGGATGGTCAGCGGCTGGCGCGCTTGCCAGCCGCGGCGCTCCAGTTCCGGCAGATCGGTTTCCTGCTCGGGATAGCCGAGGCACAGCAATGCGACGAGCGACCAGCCCGCCGGTACGTCGAGCAACGCGGTGACGTAGGCAGGATCGAGGATCGACACCCAACCGACCGCCACGCCGCGCACGCGTGCGACGAGCCACAGATGATCGATCGCGAGCACGGTGGAATAACGCAACGTTTCCGGCATCGTCGCACGCCCAAGGCCGTGTCCGGCGGGGGGATCGTCGTCGGTGAACACCGCGACGATCTCGGGTGCCTCGCGCAGGCCATGCAGCTTCAATCGTGCGTAGGATGCCGCGCGATCTTGATCGGAGATCGCGGCCGCTGCGGCGGTGCTCTGTTGGTCGACGTGTGCCGCCAGTTGCTCGCGCAGATCGTCCGAGCGGCATCGCACGAACCGCCACGGCTGGCTGTTGCCGACCGACGGGGCGAGGCGTGCGGCGTCGAGGATCGTGTCGAGCTCGCCTGCGGGCAGCGCATCGCGCCGGAAATGGCGCACGTCGCGGCGCCAGCGCAGCAGCGCGTCGAACTGCTCGCGGAATGTGGCGTCGAACACCGGAGCCGTCACGATCGTGCGCGACGCAGCAGATAGATGTCCATGATCCAGCCGTGTTCTTCGCGAAGCGCCGCGCGGCGCATGCGAACCTCGGCGGCAATCTCGCCGAGCGGACCTGCGGCGAGCGCCTGCTGCGGCATGCCGAGATACGCGCCCCACCACATCGTCACGCCCGCCGGGTCGACCGTCTCGAACGCACATTGCCCGTCGAGCATCACCGCCAGCGTGTCTGTGTCCGCCGGCCATCCGCCATCCGCCAAGCGTCGCCCGGTGGTGATCGTCACCGAACTGCCAAGCGTGTTGAGCGGGATCGCATGCGCCGCGGTCAGCGCCTGCAGGCTGGTGATGCCGGGCGTGACCGTCACGCTCAGCGCCATCCCGCGCGCGCGCAGCCGGTCGGTGATGCGCAGGGTCGAGTCGTAGAGCGACGGATCGCCCCAGACGAGCAGCGCGAGCCGCCCGCCTGACGGCAGGTGCGTGGCGATCGCCTGCGCCCAGGCATCCGCGATCGCGTCGTGCCACGTCTCGACTGCCTTCAGATACGACGCATCGGCGTCGCGCGTGGGCAGATCGAAGATCGCGACGCGCGTCCGTTCACCCAGCACCGCGTCGCACAGCGTCAGCCGCACGTCGAGCAGGTCGGCAGTGTCGGCGCGCTTGCGTGGCAGCAGGATCACGTCGGCCGCGCGCATCGCCGCCTCGCCCGCGCGGGTCAGGTGATCGGGGCTGCCGCTGCCGATGCCGATCAGGTGCAGGTCGATCATGCCTCCGCCGCCAGCGGACCGTATAGGATCAGCGCGGTCGCGTCCGACACGCCCGCGCGCAGTTGCTCGGCCAGTGCCGCGATCGTGGTGCGCGTCAGCCGCTGCTCGGGATGGCCGATCGCCTCGGCGAGCAGCGCCGGCGTGGTGCCGGAAAGCCCATGCGCGGCGAGATCGTCGGCGAGCGCGGGAAAGGTACGCTTGGGCATGAACACGACGGTGGTCGCGTTCGGGTCGGCGAGCGCCGCCATGTTGCGCTGCTCGGGCAGGCCGCCGGTCGCGTCGTGGCCGGTGACGAACTGAACGCGGCGCGCCTCGGCCCGGCGTGTCAGGGGGATGGCGGCGGCGGCAGCAGCGGCTTGCGCGGCGCTGATGCCGGGCACGATCTCGAACGCGACGCCGGCGGTGCGCAGCGCGGTGATCTCTTCTTCCAGCCGGCCGAAGATGCCGGGATCGCCCGCCTTCAACCGCACCACGCGCGCGCCGCTCAGCGCATGTTCGACCAGCAGCGCGGAGACGTGCGACTGGCTGGGCGAGGGGCGCCCGGCGCGCTTGCCGACCGCGACCAGATCAGCGCCCGCCCGCACGTGACGCAGCACCGGACCGGCGGACAGATCGTCGAACAGCACCACGTCGGCGCGCGCCAGCCGGTCGACCGCCTTGAGCGTCAACAGTTCGGGATCACCCGGCCCTGCGCCAACGAAGCTGACCCGTGTCACGCAGCACTTTCCGCGATCAGGTGAAAGAAGGTGCCCGACACGCGCCCGCGGTATGATCCGGTGTCGGCGACCGCGTTGCTGTCGGCGTCGCTAACCCGCGCCAGCGCGGCATCGGGCTGCTCGAGAATGGTCGAATAATGGAATTCGTGCCCGGCGAGCGCACTACCCGTCGCGATCGCACCGATCGGCGCCTCCAGCACGGCGCGTCGGTAACCCAGGTGCATCCGCCGCTGTGCATAGCTGGTGACGAGGCCGAGCAGCCCCGCCATGCGGTGACTGATTCCGTCCGCATCAATCAACGCCTCGCCTAAGGCCATATAGCCGCCGCACTCGCCGTGGACGGGGCGCGTCGCGGCGTGCGCGTGCAATCCGGCGCGGAAGCGATCGGCGGCGGCGAGGCGTCCGGCGTGCAGTTCGGGATAGCCGCCCGGCAGCCAGATGAGGTCGGCGGACGGATCGGGCGCTTCGTCGGCGAGCGGGGAGAAGGGGATGATCTCCGCCCCCGCCGCGTGCCATGCGTCGAGAATGTGCGGGTAGGTGAACGAGAAGGCGGCATCGCGCGCGAGCGCGATCCGCTGCGCCGGTGGCGTGACCGGCTGCGCCTGTGCCGGGGCGAGCGGACCGGCGCTGGCCGCGGCGCGCAACGCGTCGAGGTCGACGTGCTCGGCGAGGAACGCGGCATAGGCGGCGACCGCGGCGTCGAGGTCGGGGTGCTCGACCGCCTGCACCAGCCCCAGGTGCCGCTCGGGCAGCCTCAGGTCGCCGCGCCGGGGCAGGCTGCCGAATACGGGCAGGCCGACCGCCGCCATGCCTGCGCGTGCCAGCCGGTCGTGGCGCGGGCTGGCGACGCGGTTGAGGATCACGCCGGCGACGCGGACGTCCGGATCGTAGCGCGCGAAGCCGAGCGCGGTCGCCGCGGCGGACTGCGCCTGTCCCGACACATCGATGACGAGCACCACCGGCCAACCGCGACGGGCAGCGATGTCGGCGCTGGCACCGTTGCCGGTCGCCCCCGCTTTCGCCACGCCGTCGAACAAGCCCATCGACCCTTCCGCCAGGATCAGGTCGGCGTCGTGGCCGTGCGCAGAAAGCGAGTCGAGCAGCGCCGGCGGCATCGACCAGCTGTCGAGATTGAACGACGCGCGCCCGCTCGCCGCGCGGTGAAAGGCGGGGTCGATATAATCGGGGCCGCACTTGAACGGCTGCACTGCGACACCGCGATCTGCGAGAGCGCGAAGCAGGCCGAGCATGACGGTGGTCTTGCCGGTGCCCGACGCGGGCGCGGCGATCATCAGCCCGGCGGTCATTCGCTCTCTCCGGCGAAGCGCGAAGTCGCGGATTGCGGACGGAAGCGGCGATCGTAGCCGGGCGCGTAGAGACTGCTCTCGGCGAAGTCTTCGCTGGCGAGCACGCGTCCGACGAGGATCAGCGCGGTGCGCTCTGGCCCGCCCGCGGCGGCCGCCTCGATCGTTGCAAGCGTACCGCGCACGATGCGCTGGTCGGGCCAGCTCGCGCGCCACACGATCGCGACCGGGCAATCGGCGCCGTGGCTCGGTGTCAGCGCGGCGACGATCTCGGGCAAGCGGTGGATCGACAAATGAATTGCGAGCGTCGCGCCGGTGGCGGCGAACGCCTCCAGCGTCTCGGCCGCGGGCATCGCGCTGGCGCGGCCCGGCGTGCGCGTCAGGACGAGCGACTGCGCGATGCCCGGCAGCGTCAGCTCGGCCTCCAGCGCGGCGGCGGCAGCAGCGAAGGCGGGCACGCCCGGCGTCACCTCGAACGGAATGCCGAGCGCGCGCAGCCGACGCAGCTGCTCGCCCATCGCCGACCAGATCGACAGGTCGCCCGAATGCAACCGCGCGACATCGTGGCCAGCCGCGTGTGCCTGCACGATCTCGTCGATGATCTCGTCGAGCGACAGCGGTGCGGTGTTGATGATCCGCGCGCCGGGCGGGCAATGGTCGAGCAGCGCGGCGGGGACGAGCGATCCGGCGTAGAGGCACACCGGCGCGGCGGCGATCAGGTCGCGCGCGCGCAGCGTGATCAGGTCGGCGGCACCGGGGCCTGCGCCGATGAAGTGGACGGTCATGCGTGGCTTCCTGAAACGGCGATCGCGCAGGTGACGCTGCGATCGGGCGAGATGCGCCGCGTTACGGTGACGCGCGCGCCTGCGCCGGCGGCGACCAGCGCGGTTGCCTCCGCGACGCTGCCGGTGCCGCGCGCGGCGAGGCTGGTGGGGGATTGTGTCGGCGTGGCGATGCCGCTCAGCTTGTCGGGTGAGATCACCATGAGTGGCACGCCGTATTCGTGCGCGAAGGCATCGAGCAACGCTGCCCGGTCTACCGGCACGGCTAAGCGATCGACGTAGGATACGCCGGTCGCCGCCAGCGCCGCGGCAAAGGCGTCGGTCGTCGCACCCGCACGACAGCCGAATCCCGCGACGATCACCACGTCACACTCCACTGCACCAGCGGATAGGCACTGCGCCACCCACGTCGCGAACCGATCGGCGCGGCCTCGGCAAGGTCGATGCGCAGGAGCGAGCCGCCGCGTCGCGCGTGCCATTGGCCGAGCAAAGCCTCTGACTCCAGCGTGACCGCATTGGCGACGACGCGCGTGCCCGCGGGCAGATGCGTGGCGAACCAGTCGAGCAGCGCGCTCGACAACCCGCCACCGACGAAGACCGCTGCCGGTGCGGGCTGGTCGGCGAGGATTGTGGGTGCGGCGCCCTCGACGACCGCGAGCCGATCGACGCCGAGTGCGGCGGCGTTGGCGCGCGCGCGCGCGGCGCGGGTCGGATCGCGCTCGAACGCGAACGCGCGGGTCGATGGGTGCGCGAGTAGCCACTCGATCGCGATCGAGCCCGAGCCCGCGCCAATGTCCCACAACAACTCGCCCGCGCGCGGGGCGAGCGCGGACAGCGTCAACGCGCGCGCCGGTCGCTTGGTGATCTGCCCGTCATGGTCGAACCACGTGTCGGGGCGTCCGGTGGCGAGCGGCAGCGTCTCGCCGCTGCCTGCAACCTCGATTGCGACCGCGACAGGGTGTGCGATATCGTTGAACGGCGCGGCGTGGGCAGTGGTCGCGCGCACGCGTTCGCGCGGACCACCTAGCGCCTCCAGCACCGTCACCGACGACGCGCCGAAGCCCTGCTCAGCGACATAGTCGATCAACGCGCGCGCGCCCGCGCCGTCACGCACCAGTGCGATGATGCGTACGCCGGGCGCGAGGTGCGGGCGCAGGCGCGTGACCGGCGCGGCATGGAGGCCAAGGCAGGCCATCTCCTCGACCCGCCAGCCGAGCCGTGCCGCCGCGAGCGCGAAGGTGGAAGGTGCAGGGTGAGCGATCCACTCGGCAGGCGACAGGTGGCGCGACAGCGTCGCGCCCGCGCCGAACCAGAACGGATCGCCCGAAGCGAGCATCACCACGCGGCGCCCCCGCTCGACGAGCAGGTCGGCGATGCCGGCGTCGAACGGCACCGGCCAGGTGCGCAGTTCCGCGGTAAGATCGGGCAGCAGCGACAGGTGACGCGCTGCACCGAACACCAGTTCGGCTCGATCTAGCGCGGCGCGGCTTGCCGCCGACAGCCCGTCCGGTCCATCCTCGCCGATCCCGACAATCGTCAGCCAAGGCCCGCGCTCATCCATGACCAAGCTCCTGATCCTGGGCGGCACGACCGAGGCGAGCGCACTCGCCGGCGCGTGTGCGGTGCGCGGGGTGGAGGCGGTGCTGAGCTATGCCGGGCGCACCGCGGCGCCGGCGAAGCAGGCGGTGCCGGTCCGCGTCGGCGGGTTCGGCGGGGTGGCGGGTCTCGCCGCATACTTGCGGGGCGAGCGCATCACGCAGCTGGTCGACGCGACGCATCCTTTCGCCGCACAGATGAGCGCGCACGCGGTCGCTGCCGCCGAGCGCGCGAGTGTGCCGCTGATCGCGCTGACGCGTCCCGCGTGGACGCCGGTTGCGGGCGATCGCTGGATGCACGTTCCGGATGTAGTCGCGGCGGTGGCGGCGCTCGCCGGTCCGGCGCGCCGCGTCATGCTCGCGCTCGGGCGAATGCACGTCGCGGCCTTCGCCGCGCAGCCGCAACATCATTACCTGCTGCGCTTCGTCGACCGACCGGATACGGTTCCGCCGCTGCCCGACCACGATCTTGTGATCGACCGCGGACCGTTCGACGTCGACAGCGACCGACGGCTGATGGCCGATCACCGCATCGACCTGGTCGTCGCGAAGAACGCCGGCGGCAGCGGCGCATCGGCGAAGATCGCGGCGGCACGCGCGCTCGGTCTGGCCGTGCTGATGATCGACCGGCCCGCGCTGCCGCCGCGCGCAGAGGTGCACGACGTGGCGGCGGTATTCGACTGGATCGCTCACGACGTCCCCTCAGGCATCCAGCGCGGCGTGTAGAGGATCGGCGCGCCCGCCCGCTCGATCACGCGGGTGCGGCTCGATCCGACGATCACCATCGTGCGCATGTCCGCCATCTCGCCGCGCGCGTCGGGCAGCGGCACGATGCGCAGGGTCTCGTCAGCCGTCGTAACCGCGCGCGCGAACAGTACTGGTCGCTCGTCGCCGCACGCCGCACGCAGTACCGCGAAGGCGCGGTCGAGCCCATCCGGCCGCGCGCGTGATCGCGGATTGTAGAAAGCAATCGCGAAATCCGCCTCGGCCGCCAGCGCGACGCGACGCTCGACCACGCTCCAGGGTTTGAGATTGTCCGACAGGTTGATCGCGCAGAAATCGTGTCCCAGCGGCGCGCCGGCACGTGCCGCCGCTGCCAGCATCGCGGTGATGCCGGGCAGCACGCGGATGTCGAGGTCGCGCCACGCCGCCTCGCCCGTCTCCAGCGCCTCGAACACCGCCGCCGCCATCGCGAACACGCCGGGATCGCCCGACGACACGACGACGACGCGGCGCCCGCGTGCCGCCAGCTCGAGCGCCAGCGTCGCGCGGTCGAGCTCGACGCGGTTGTCCGACGCGTGCAGCACCAGACCATCGCGCGGCGCCACGCGTGCGACATAGGGGATGTAGCCGATCACGTCGGTCGCCTGCGCCAGCGCGTCGCTGACCTCGGGCGTGACCAGCGCCTCATCACCCGGCCCCAGTCCCGCGATCGCGAGCCAGCCCGCGCTCACGGCCGACGCCCCTGGCCGTGAATCAGCAGGATCGAAAAGTAAGGTGCTTCGTCGCCGACCTCCGCCAACCGACGCACGCGCTGCTCGGGCATGGCGGCGTACTCGACCAGCCAAGCGTCCGTGAGCCGGCCGGCGACCTCAACCGCGCGGCGCAGCTTCGGCAGGTGACGCCCGATCTTCATCACGACTAGTGCGTCGGTGTCGACGATGCGGCGGGTCAGCTCTTCCTCGGGCAGCGTCGCGGTTGCGACCGTCAGCACGTCCTCGCCCCAGGTGATCGGCACGCCGCTCGCGGTCCACGCACCCGACATGCCGGTAATGCCGGGCACGACCGCGACGGGCACCTGCCCCAGCAGTCGCGCGTGCAGATGCATGAACGAGCCGTAAAAGAACGGGTCGCCCTCGCACAACACCACCACGTCCTCGCCCGCCAGCGCCAGCCGCGCGAGGTGGTCGGTGCAGCGAGCGTAGAAGCGCGACAGGCAATCGTTATAGGCCGGCCCGACCGGGATCTCGGTGGTAACCGGATAGTCCATCGCGAACTCGACCGCGTCGGCGTGCAGCATACCGTCGACCAGCCGGCGTGCGCGTCCCGCGCGTCCCGCCTTGCGGAAGTAGGCGACGTGGCGTGCCGCGCGCACCAGCCGATCGGCGCGCACGCTCATCAGGTCGGCGGCGCCGGGTCCCAGGCCGACGCCGTGGATCGTCCCGGCGGGGAGCGGCAGGCTCACTCGGCGCGGCTCGCCAGCGCGTTGATCGCGGCGACGGTGATCGCGCTGCCGCCCAGCCGCCCCTCGACGATCGCGCACGGCACCGGCTGCGCGGCCCACAGCGCTGCCTTCGACTCCATCGCGCCGACGAAGCCGACCGGGCAGCCGATGATCGCGGCCGGGCGCGGGCAGGCGGGGTCCTCCAGCATGTCGAGCAGGTGGAACAAGGCAGTCGGCGCGTTGCCGATCGCGACCAGCGCGCCGGCCAGGTGCGGCCGCCACAACTCCAGCGCCGCGGCCGAGCGCGTCGTGCCCATCCGCGTGGCGAGCGCGGGGACGCTCGCGTCGTGCAAGGGGCAGATCACCTGATTATCGGCCGGTAGCCGCGCGCGCGTGATCCCCTCGCTGACCATCCGCGCGTCGCACAGGATCGGCGCGCCTGCCGCCAGCGCGGCGCGCGCGACCTGCGCGAAGGTGGCTGAGAAGCGGATAAACGGCGCGAGTTCCACCAGCCCGGCGGCGTGGATCATCCGCACCGCGACCGGCTCCTCCTCGGCGGAGAAGCGCTGGAGTTCGGCCTCGGCGCGGATGATCGCGAACGATTGCCGGTAAATCGCGGCGCCGTCGGTTTCGTAGCTATGCGGCACGAGGAAGGCCTTTGAAATGAGCGAGCACCTGCTCGTAAGTGAGGCCGCGCAAGGCAGGCATCGTGTCGGCGCGCGCGTCCAGCGCGAGGTCGAACCGGCCGTCGCGGCCGGTCAGCACGACATCGGACTGGGTACGGCGCGCGCAGCCCTTGTCGCAGCCCGACACGTGAAGCGTGCCCGCGATCAGCGGCGCCAGTTCGGTGGCGAGCGGGCGCGTCGCGACGCTCGCCTGCGGGCAGGCGGGTGCGCCGACGCAGGCGTCGACGTGGCGCAGGTCGCCTACGTCGGACTTCGGCGCGCGCACTCCTTCGAGGAGCAGCGCGCGCCACGGTGTCAGCCGCAGCGCGGTAAGTCCGTCTCGGTCGGTGAGCGCCGCCAATGCCTCGGCATCGATCCGGCCGAACGGAAGCGGGTAGCTGCGAGGGTCGTCCACGAGCGCGCCTGTCGACCGGCGTGGGCGCAGTCCGCCCGTTGCCCAAGCGGGCAGGGCGGCATCGTGACGCGCCATCCGCCCAGCCGCCGTACCGCCGCTGGCGACAAACCAGTCCGCCAGCGCGCGGATCAAGTCGACTTCTTCGCCGGCCGAGATCGCCACTCCGGTCGGACGCCCGTCCGCGCGCAGCATCAGCGCGCCGGTGTCCGCACGCTCGACCCGCAGGTCGGCCGAAGCATTGCCTAGGACGCAGCCTGCGCCGGCATCGAGCGCGATCCCGAACTTGGCCGGAAGCGGCGGCAACTCAGCCAGCCGCGCCGACAATGCGGTCGCGATCCGGTGCGTGTCGTCGCCGTCGCGCCAATCGGGCGCGACCAATAGCGGCAGCGTCTCACGCGCAGGATCGGCGTCGACCAGTTCGGCGGCGACGAGCGTGTCGAGTGCAGCACGCCACCCCGCCTCGTCCAGCCCGCGCAATTGCAGCGCAGCGCGGTTGGTAAGGTCGATCGCGCCGTTGCCGTGGCGCGCAGCGACACGGGCGATCAGCCGCGCCTGTTCCGCCGTGATCCGCCCCATCGACGGGCGTACGCGCAGCAGCAGACCGTCGCCTGCCGCCATCGGCCGCCACGCGGTCGGGCACCAGCCGCGCCGCACGCTCACGCGCCCGACCTCAACGTTGCCAGGATCGAATTGCGCCTGGTCGGCCACAGCCCCGACCGATGCAGCGCCGCGAAGCGCGCCTCCATCGCGGCGAGCGCGGCCGGGTTGGCGGTGCCCATGAACGCGCGCACCTCGTCGCGCCCGATCGTGGCGTCATGGTACAGGTCGATCAGCTCAGGCGTCACCACGTTCGCCAGATGCGCGAAGCTGCCGAGATGGTCCAGCGTCGCTGCGATCTCCGCTGCACCGCGGTAGCCGTGGCGCATCATGCCGGCGATCCATTTCGGGTCGGCAGCACGCCCGCGCACGACGCGCGCTACCTCTTCGCGCAAGGGTCGCGCGCGCGGACGATCGGGATCGCGCGCGTCGAGGTGGTAGAGCGCCGCGCGCCCGCCGACCACGCCCTGCGCCGCGGCAAAGCCCGCCTCGTGCCCGGCGTAATCGGCGGCGATCAGCAGGTCGGTATCGGGCAAATCCTGTACGTGGACGAAGGCATCGGCGGCGGCGACGCGCGCGGCGATGCCGGCGGGATCGGCAACGTCGCCGGCATCGAAACTGTACGACGACGCGGCGAGCCACGCCTCGCCAGCCGCGGCGCGTGCTGCGTCGGTGTAGGTGTCGGCCGCGTCGCCGATGCCCAAGCCGTAACTGCCGGGTGCCGGACCGTAGACGCGCGCGCCCGCCCTTTCAGCGCCGCTCTGACCGACGAACGGGTTCCACTCGGGCGACTCGTCGCGCGTGGCGAGCGCGCGCACCGCCTGCCCGAACAGCACGCACAACTGCGCGAACGTGTCGCGGAACAGGCCCGAGACGCGCAACGTCACATCGACGCGCGGACGGTCGAGCATGGCGAGCGGCAGGATCTCGACGCCGGTCACGCGGTCCGATCCGGTATCCCACACCGGCTGCGCGCCGAGCAGGTGGAGCGCCATTGCGAACTCCTCGCCCGCGGTGCGCATCGTCGCCGATCCCCATAGGTCGACCACCAAGGCGCGTGGGTAATCGCCTTCGTCCTGCAGATGGCGGCGGACCAGTTCGTCGGCGAGCCGCTTGCCCTGCGCGTGCGCCGAGCGCGAGGGCACGCCGCGCGGATCGACCGCGTAGAGGTTGCGCCCGGTCGGCAGCACGTCCTTGCGTCCACGATAGGGCGAGCCGGCGGGGCCGGGCGCCACGCGCCGTCCCGACAACGCGGCGTGCAGCCCCTCGACCTCCGCCGCGCCGCATGCGCCTTCCCCGAAGACGTGGAGACCGTCACCGAAGCGTGTATCCTTCACATCGCACACGAAGGTGTCGATCCGCGTGATCGCCTCTGCCGCATTGGCCGCGTCGGCGAGCCCTAGTTCGGCCGACAGCCCGATCGCGTCGGCCTCTTCGGCGATGTCGCGCTGCAACCGGTCGCGGCGTGCGGGATCAAGCCCGTCGGCGTTGGAGAATTCGTCGAGCAGCGCTTCAAGCCGCCCCAGGTGCGCACCGACGCCATCCCCCGAAACAAGCGGCGGCGGCAAGTGGCCGAGCGTCACCGCGCCCAGCCGGCGTTTCGCCTGCGCCGCCTCGCCGGGATCGTTGACGATGAACGGGTAGATGACCGGCAGCGCGCCGGTCAGCGCCTCGGGCCAGCAATCGTCCGACAGCGCGACCGCCTTGCCCGGCAGCCACTCGAGCGTGCCGTGCGCGCCGACGTGGACGAGCGCGTCGATCGCCTGTTCGCGCAGCCACAGGTAGAAGGCGACATAGCCGTGCCGCGGCACGCGCGAGAGGTCGTGATACTCGCCCGTGCGATCGCGCGACTCGCCGCGTTCGGGCTGCAACGCCACCAGCGTGTTGCCGCGGTGGACGGCGGGGAAGGCGAAGTCGCCATCCTTCACTGCCGGATCGTCACCCGCGTCCCCCCACGCGGCGGACAGATCGTCGCGCAGGCGCTGCGGCAGGTGTGCAAGTGCGGCATGGTACGCAGCGATCGGCCAACGCAGTGTCTCGCTATCCAGCGCATCGGCGAGCGGCCGGCCCGCCGGTGCATGCAATTTATCGAGGATCACTTCGGCCGAGGCGAGTGCGTCGAGCCCAACCGCGTGCGCCATTTGGTGCATCTTGCCGGGGTAGGTCGACAGCACCAGCGCGACGCAGCGATCGCGCGGGGGCGTGTGGCGCAAGCGGACCCATGCCGCGACGCGGTCGGCGATCGCCTTGATGCGCTCGGGCGCGGCGCGGTGCGCGCGGCGCGCGTGCTGCAACGCGGGGTCGCGCACCGCTGCTTCCTTGAAGCTTGCCACCCCGGCGAAGACGCGACCGTCGACCTCGGGCAACACGACGTGCATGGCTAGGTCGGCAGGCGAGAGGCCGCGTGTCGCCTCCGCCCACGCGCGCTGCCCGGAGGTGGCGAGTGCGACCTGGAACACCGGCGCGTCGCTGGCGTCGAGCGGCGAGCTGTCTTCATCGCCGCCGCGCGCGGAGAAGGCAGTCGCGTTGACGATGGCGACGGGCGCGAGTGCCGCCACCCAGCGCGCCAGCCAGCCGCGCGCGTCGCCGTCCTTCAGCGAGGGCACGAACAGCGGCACCACGTCGAACCCGCGTGCCGACAGCGCGGCATGGAGCGAAGCGACGGGATCGAGATCAGCGGCGGCGAGGTAGGAGCGGTAAAAGGTCAGCAGCAGGCGCGGCCGTGGGTCGGGCGAAAACAGCATTGCAGCCGGGCAGGTCGGAGAGCTCGCCGGCAACCACGCGCCGACCTGTCCCAGCGCCGCCGCCCCTCGCACCGGTGCCGCGCGCAAACCCGCGGCGAGCGCCAGTTGCGCGAGTGCCGCCTGCGCCGCCACCGCACCGCCGCTGTCGCACAACGCCGCGAGCCGATCGAGCGTCGAGGCCGGCAGCGTCGAGGCCGCGCGCAGCCGATCGTCCTCGCGTCCGTCGGCGGCGAGTACGGCGAGCGCGATCCCGTTCGCGCGCGCCAAGCTCTCGACCTGGGCGAGGCCGTAGCTCCAGTACGACCGTCCGCCGATCAACCGGATCAGGATGCCGCGCGCGCCCGACAAGGTGCGCTCGAGATAGGTGTCGACCGACAGCGGGTGCGTCAGGTCGGCGAGGTTGGCGAGCCTGAGCGTCGGCAGCGCACCGGGCGCGGCTGCATGCCACCCGGCCGCGAATGCGCCCAGGTCGCTGTCGGAGAACGACAGCACCACCAGATCGGCCGGGTCCTGCGCGAGGTCACGCGGGGCGTCGGCTTCCTCCAGCCCGTGCTGCTCGCGAAAGACGACGTGCATTCGCGCGCCTCAGCCGTTCAATGCGGCCTCGATGCGCGCCTGGTCGATGCGGTCATGCTCGGCGATGACGACCAGTCGCGTCTGGCGCTGCTCGTCCGCGCCCCACGGGCGATCATATTGCGTCCGCACGCGCGCGCCGACCGCCTGGACCAGCAAGCGCATCGGCTTGCCCTTCACTGCGGCATAACCCTTGACGCGTAGCACGTCCTGCTCGCGCGCTAGCGCCTCGATCCGCGCCACCAGCGTTGCGGGGTCGTCGACCTCCGCGCCGTCGAACACCATGCTGTCGAAATCGTCGTGCTCGTGGTCGTCCTCGCCGTCATGGTGCGACGGCCGCGCGGCGAGGTCGTCCTCCGCCTTCGCGTCCAGCCCCAGGATCACCGCAGGGTCGATTACGCCGTCGACCAGCTCGACCACCGGTGTGGGCCGCGGCGCCTCGGTCGCGATCACCGCGCGCGCGGCGGCGACGCCGTCCGCGCCCGCCAGATCGGCCTTGGTCAGCAGCACAATGTCAGCGCAGGCGAGCTGGTCCTCGAACACCTCGGACAAGGGCGTCTCGTGGTCGATGCCGGGATCGGCAGCGCGCTGCGCGTCGAGCGCGGCGACGTCGGGGGCGAAGCGGCCGGCGGCGACCGCCTCCGCGTCGGCGAGCGCCACGACGCCGTCGACCGTGATGCGCGAGCGGATCGCAGGCCAGTCGAACGCCTTCAACAGCGGCTTGGGAAGGGCAAGCCCCGAGGTCTCGATCAGGATGTGGTCGGGGCGCGGGTCGAGCGACAGCAATTGCTCGACCGTGGGGATGAAATCGTCGGCGACGGTGCAGCAGATGCAGCCGTTGGCGAGCTCCACAACGTTCTCCGCCGGGCAGTCGGGGATGGCGCAGCTCTTCAGAATGTCCCCATCGACACCCAGCGTGCCGAATTCGTTGACCACGACCGCCAGCCGGCGGCCGTTCGCGTTGCGGATCAGATGGCTGATCAGCGTCGTCTTGCCCGCACCCAGAAAGCCGGTGACGATGGTCACGGGCACCTTGGCGAGATCGCGCGTGGCGGTGTTGGTGGGCGAGGCAAGGGTGGTCACGGGCAGTTCCTTCGCGAGCGCAAACGGCGACGACGCGGGTGGGGGCGGGTCGATACCGATGCGCGTGACGGACGGCTCGCGTGTCCGTGGCGCATCGGTGCGGCCCCACGCCGCGCATTGCTTCGTCGCTCAGACGGAACACCGTGCCCCGGCCATCCCCTGGACCAAAGCAAGAGCGACCAGAACGCTGGCAGGTTTCCTGGCTCGCGGGTCGTCGCTTCGGATCACAGCCTTCCCGGCGCGGTGCATGAACCCGCCTCCAGTGGCCGCCTTTCATCAAAGAAAGGCCCGTGCCCGTCGCTCGCCGCTCACAGTTGCAGGGACAGCCGCGGATTGGAGCCTAAGCCCTTCACCGCATTCCCGTTTACGCCCCTTTCGAGGCACCAGCGCGATCTGCGAACCGCACCGCGATCCGCCGCGCCGCTGTAGCGTGACGCGGGCTTGTTGCCAACGTTCGTGTGGGCGGCAGGAACCGGTGCGTGGGCAGGCGCCTTTACGCTGAAAGATGGCAGCAGGCAGTGCGGTAATGATCGGCTCGACAATGGTGCTGGCGTGATTGCGGCGGTGGTGATCGCCCTGATGTTGCAGGCGGGTGCGTCGGCCGGAGCCTCGGGTGCGTCCGGTGGGGCGAGCGCGTCGAGCAGTGCGAGCGCCGGCGGCTCGGGTGCAAGCGGGCGCGTGTCGCAGCCGCCGATGAATTCCGCGATGCGTCGCGCAATGGGCACGAGCAGCCGCGGCGGCATGACGCGGCCCTCGTCGAGCGGCGTCACCACCCCGACGAACGCCATGACGCTTACCAGCGGCCAGCGTGGCGGTGCGAGCGGAACAAGCGGATCGATGGCGGGCATGCAGCAGTCGGGCATGGGCGGACGGGATGGCATGATCGGGCAGGGTGGTGCGACGACGGGGAACATGAACGGCGCCGGCGTGATGGGCAGCGGCATGGGGGCTGCAAGCACGAACGGCAGCCCCGGCTCCGGCACCGGGACGTCGTCGGGATCGCGCACCAGCTACGACGCGACCGGGATCAGGCAGCAGGGTAGCGGCCCACGTTAATCGGTACGCGATTCAATCGCTGGTCTAACCCAGCCCGGTCCGCGATCATCGAACCGGCAGCGGGCGAGAAGACTCCTATTCCTTCGACTTCGCCCGCGTGTAGGCCGACGCTGCATTGCCCGGTGTGGGCACAGTCAGCGGCAGGTCTTCCCACCCGCCACCCAGCGCCTTGTAGAGCGACAGCAGGTCGCGGCGCAGGTTGCCGTTGCTCTCCGCCACCTGATCCTCCGCCGACAGCACCGACTGCCGCGCGGCGAGCACGTCACCGAAATCGGTCAAGCCGCTGCGCCAGCGCGCCTCGACCGAACCGACCGCGCGCCGCGCATCGGTCAGCCCGGCAACCAACACGGTGCGCCGGTCCTGTTCGGTGCGGATGCGGATCAGCGCGTCCTCGGTATCGCGCAGCGCCATCAACACCGTGCGGCGATATTGCGCATAGGCCTCGTCGGCAGCGGCCTGCCGGATCGCGACCTGTCCCTTGCGCCGCCCGAAATCCAGCACGGGGAAGGTCGCATTCGCCGCGCCGGTCAGCTGCAAACTGTCCCCAGTGAACAGGTTGGACAGCGCGGTGGAGATGAGCTGCGCCATCCCGGTCAGGCTGAACTTCGGGTATAGATCGGCGACCGCGACGCCGATGTCGGCGGTCGCGGCGGCCAGGTTGCGCTCGGCCGCGCGAACGTCGGGGCGGCGGCGCAGCAGCTCGCTCGGCAACCCCGGCGGTACCGCGGGCGGCACCGATAGTGCCGGGCGGGGACGCGACAGCTCGACGATCAGTGCGTCGGGCGTCTGCCCGGTCAGCACCGCGATCGCGTGCATCTGCGCCTTGCCCTCCGCGACGATCGGGCCGATCGCAGCCTGCGCGCTGGCGAGCTCGGCGCGCTGTCGCACATAGTCTCCTTGCGCGATCAACCCGGCGCGGCTTGTGTCGGCGGCGATCTTCAGATTGCCTTCCTGCCGCGCGACCTCGTTCCGCGCAATCGCCTCGCGCTCCTGCAGGCTGCGCAGTTGCAGGTACGCGTCCGCGGTTTCGGCGACGAGCGACAGTTGCGCGTCGCGTGCGTTCCACACCGCGGCTTCCGTGCGCGCGCGCGACCCCTCGACCTGACGCGTCACGCCGCCGAACAGGTCGAGTTCCCAGCTGGCGTCGAAGCCGGCCGAATAGGTCTGGATCGAGCTGCCGGGTGAGCTGATCCCGCCACCTGACCCGCCGCTGCCGGAACCACCACCGCCAGCACCACCGCCAGAACCGCCACCACTCGCACCGCCGCCGCCGGCACCGCCGCCCGAGCCACCGCCGAACAGGCTGGCGAGCGAAGCCAATCCTGCGTTCTTGCTGAACCGCTGATAGGTGGTGCCTGCCTGCGCGTTGACCTGCGGCAGATAGGCGGCGCGGGCGACGCGTTCCTGCGCGCGCGCCTGCTGGATGCGCGCTACCGCGACCGCGATATCGGGGCTCTGCGCCAGCGCGGTGTCGATCAGCCGGTCGAGTTCGGGATCGCGGTACTGGTGCCACCATCCCGACAGAACCGGCGCGGGCTGCGTGTCGGTCACCGCCTCGCCGAAGCGGGCAGGGGCGCTCGCTTCGGGCGGGCGATAGTTCGGGCCGACGGTACATCCGGCCAGCGTAATCCCGGCCATCGCCGCCAACAGCGCCAGCGATCTCATCCTCGTTGCGCGCGTCACGCGGCGCCCTCCTTTGCCTTGCCCTGCCGCAGGAAGATGGCGAGCGGCGTCACCAGCAGCACGAAGATCATGAAGCCGTGGAACACGTCGATGTACGACAGCACCTGCGCCTGCTCGCGCACCTGTTGCATCAATGCCGACAGCGTCGTCATGCTCTGGTCCCCACCCGTTCCCCCCACGGTGCGCGACAGCTGGTTGACGCCCTCGACATAACTGGGGTTGAGCGGGTTCAGCCCCTCGACGATGCGATCCTGGTGGTATTGCCCGCGCGAGATCAGGATCGCCTGCGCGACGCCGATTCCGATGCTGCCGCCCAGATTGCGCGCGACATTGAGCAGCGCGGAGGCGTCGCTGGTCTGGTCGGGCTTCAAGCCCACATAGGCGGCGGTGTTGATCGGTACGAACAGGAACGGCAGCCCGACCGCGGAAATCAGCCGCGCGGTCGATGCTTGTCCGAACGTCAGCTCGCTGTTCCAGCCCGACATGTACCAGAGCGATGCCGCTTGGAGCAGCAATGCGGGCATCAGCAGGAACCGCGTATCGACCTTGCCCGTCAGCGTGCCGACGACCGGCATCGCGACCAGCGTCGCGATCCCGCCGACCGTCAGCGCGAGCCCGGCGCTGGTCGCGTTATAGTTGAAGACCTCCTGCAGCATTTGCGGGATCAGCGTGGTGGTGCCGAACAGCACCGCGCCCGTCGTCGTCATGAAGAGCAAGGTGATCGAGAAGTTACGATTGGCGAGCAGCTTCAGATTGACGATCGGATCCTTGCGCGCGAGCTCCCACCAGACGAGGAACGCGAGCGAGACGGCGACCGTGACTGCCAGGCCAAGGATGAAGGTGCTCTCCAGCCACGCATCGCGCTCACCGCGATCGAGGATCAGCTCGAGCCCGCCCAGCCCCAGCACCACAAGGGCGAAGCCGATATAATCGACCCGCAGGCCGCGCCGCAGCCGCTGGCGCCGCTCCTTCTGCAGAATTTCGGGCTCGATCACGAACGTGTTGACGAGCAGCAGCGAGATGATGCCGATCGGCACGTTGATCAGGAAGATCCAGTGCCATGAAATGTTGTCGGTGATGAAACCGCCCAGCGTCGGACCGAGCACGGGTCCGCAGACGACCACGACGCCGTAGGCGGCGAACGCGGCGCCGCGCTTCTCCGGCGGGAAGCTGTCGGCGAGGAAGCTCTGCTCCGACGGCGCAAGCCCGCCGCCGCCGATCCCTTGCAGAATGCGCGCGAAGATTAGGAACGGAAGGTTGGGCGCGAACCCGCACATCAGCGACGACAGCGTGAACAACGCCACCGAGATCATGTAATAACGCTTGCGACCAATCACGTCGGACAGCCAGCCCGAGATCGGAATTACGATCGCGTTTGACACGAGATAGCTCGTCAGCACCCAAGTCGCCTCGTCGCGGCTGGCGGCGAGCCCGCCCGCGATATGATCGAGGCTGACGTTCGCGATCGAGGTATCGAGCACCTCCATGAACGTCGCCAGGCTGATGACGCCGACGATCAGCCACGGGTTGCGATCACCCGCCGCCGAGCGTTCGTTGGTCCACCCGCTCACGCCGCGCCCGCGCCGCTTGGCCGAGGTGCGATCACGGCCGCACGGTGACGCGCGGCACGACCGACATGCCCGGCCCGATCGCGTAATGCTGCCAATCGTTGTTGTTGAAGCGGATACGCACCGGCACGCGCTGCACGACCTTGACGTAATTGCCCGTCGCATTTTGCGGCGGCAGCAGTGCGAAGGCCTGTCCCGCGCCACGCTGGATCGATTCAACATGGCCGGCGAAATCGCGCCCCGGGAATGCGTCGATCTCGATCCGCACGGGCAATCCGGCGCGCATCAGCGTCAGCTGCGTTTCCTTGAAATTGGCGGTGATCCACAGATCGTCGGGGACGATCGCCATCAACTGCTGCCCCGGCGCGACATAGCTGCCGAGATTGACCGAGCGGTTGACGACCTGTCCACTGATCGGCGCGCGAATGACGAGGTGGCGCACGGTGACGTCACTCTGCGCGACGCGCGCTTCGGCCGCACGGCGTTGCGCGCGCGCCGCCTCGACCCGCTTGCGCGCGGTCAGCACGTCGGCTTGCGCAGAGCCGATCTGCTGCCGCGCGGCGCTGACCTGTGCCTGCGCACTCTGTGCCTGCGCGCGCGCCTGGTCGATCTGCGTCGGCGCGGCGGCAAGCGGGTCGAGCTGGCGCAGGGTCGCGTAGCGCCGATAATCGTCGGTTGCGCGGCGTGCCTCGGCGAGCGGTACCGCCGCCTGAGCGCGTGCCTGACGTACGCTGGCGAGCGCAGCGAGCACGCCGGCCTCGGCCTGCCTGATCTGCGCGTCGGCCTCGGAGATGCCCGCGACGGCCTCTGCTCGGGTCGCCTGCGCGGTGCCGGGTTCGATCACTGCGAGCAACTGACCGGCACGAACATGGCTGTTGTCGCCGCGGTAGACCTGCGTCAGCTGCCCGCTTTCCTGCGCCGCGATCCGCACGATATGCGCGTCGATAAAGGCGTCGTCAGTTGATTCGAACCGGCGCGCGTGGAGCCAGTAGAGCACCCCGCCGATGATGAGCACTGCGGCGACGATCGCAACGACAATCCAGAAGATCGGACGCTTGTAGAGCGGCGGCTTGCCGTCATCCTCGTCTTCGTCGTCGCTGTCGTCATCGTCGTCGGATGAGTCATCATCGTCCGACTGCTCGTCGTCCTGCTTCTTTTTGCTGTCCTCGTCGGCGTCCGGATCGCGCTTTTTCTGATCGCCGTCGTCACCGCCGTCGTTCTTGGACGCTTTGTCCGACTGGTCGTCGTGCGTCTGCCCGCCGCGCTGTTCGTCCTTGCCCTCGTTCGTCGCGCCACCGTTGGCCGCGTCGTTGTCGTCCCCGCTCAAGCAAGCCCCCTGGATGCGCACCAACAAGCCTGCGCGACGGGATGACGGGCAGAACCTGATCTGTGTTGGTCGCTGAACGTCCGTATGTCGCGGACGTTCCTCCCCTGTAACAATCCGTTGCGGGTCAGGCGGGGCAGTAATGTTGCAGGAACTGCTGATGCGGCGGCAGCGTCTGCACGGTCGCCGCGATCGAGCGGGTGAGGTCACCGAGCGACCCCTTCAACGCCTCCGCGCCGAGCAGGCTGGCGACGCGGTGGTGCGCGCGCGGACTGATGCCTTGACCCAGCATCACCGCGGCCCAGGAATCGATCCGGAACAGGTCGTCCTGCCCCTGCCACGCACCCGCACTCTCAGCGAACAGCGCGATCCGTTCCGCCAGCGTGTCGGGGATCGGCATCGCGCGCCGCTCGCGCCAGAACGGCGTGTCGTCACGCTCGGTCACGACATAGTGGAGGATGATGAAGTCGCGCACATGCTCCCACTCGTGTCGCGACTGCGCGTTGAAGCGCGTGGCGAGCGCGTCCCGGTCGTCACCGCGGAAAGGGAACAGCTGGATCAGCCGGATCGCCGCGTTCATGATCAGGTGGATGCTGGTCGATTCCAGCGGCTCGATGAACCCGCCGGCGAGGCCCAGCGCGACGCAGTTGCGGTTCCAGCTGCGGCGCCGCATGCCCGCGGTGAAGCGCAGTGGGCGCGGCTCGAACAAGGGCGCACCGTCCAGCCCGGCGAGCAGCGTCGCACGCGCCTCGTCGTCGCTCATGTGCGCGCTTGAATAAACGATGCCGTTGCCGACGCGCGATTGCAGCGGGATCTGCCAGCGCCAGCCCGCGCCGTGCGCGATCGCGCGGGTGTAGGGAACGGGCGCACTCACCGTCTCGGTCTGCACCGCCAGCGCGCGATCGGTGGCGAGCCATTCGCTCCAGTCGTCGTAGCCGGTCTTGAGCGCGCCTTCGATCAACAAAGCCCGAAAGCCGGTGCAGTCAATGAACAGGTCGCCCGCGATCCGCGCGCCGGATGCCAGCACCAGCGCGGCGATGTCGCCGTTCTCACCAAGTTCGACGTGCTCGATTCGACCCTCGACGCGGGTCGCGCCCGCGCCCTCCGCCACCCCGCGCAGGAAGCGCGCATAGTCGGTCGCGTTCAGGTGATAGGCGTAGGCGAGCGATCCTTGCGCATCGAGCCCGAAGCGGCCCGCGGCGGCGGCCTGCTGTTCGAGCGAATAGTCGCCGTACGCGCCAGCGACGCCGTGCGCGCGCGCCTGGAGCCAGAAATGCTGAAAATCGGCGATCGCGACCGAACGGCCGACCTGCCCGAACGGGTGGAAATAGGCGTCACCTTGCCGGCACCAGTTCTCAAACGAGATGCCGAGTTTGAACGTCGCCTGCGTTTGGCGCATGAACGCGGCCTCGTCCACGCCGATAAAGGCATGGAAACCGCGCGCGGTCGGGATCGTCGACTCGCCGACGCCGACGGTGCCGATCTCGTCCGATTCGACCAGCGTCACCTCGATCAGCTTGCCCAGTTGCCGGGTGAGGGCGGCAGCGGCGATCCACCCCGCGGTGCCGCCGCCGGCGATGACGACGCGGGTGGGCTGCGGCAGGTCGGTGTGGGTCATCGGTTCAAGCGTCCAAGCAGATAGGCGCGCAGCTGTCGCGCCATGCCTTCGTCGATCGGCGCGAGCGGCCCGCGTGCGCCCGCGGGCAGGTGCGCCGCGACGCTTTCCGCATCACCGAAGACGTAATGGTCGAACATCGCGCGCCACGCCGCCTTTTCCTGCGCCGGCCGTTCGCGCAGCGAGAGAAAGGCGTGGAGCATCGTGTCCATCGGCGTGTCCATGAATGCAGGCGCGGCGTTCCACCAATAGTTCACCAGCACGTTGAACGCGTCGAGCGCCTCGACATGGTGCCACCAGAGCGCCGGGTAGACGAGCACGTCGCCCGGGTTCAGCTCCGCCACCTGACCCGCCGAGATTGCATCGGCGAAGCGCGGATAACGCGTCAGGTCGGGGGCGGCGAAATCGACCATGCTGACGACCTGACCGCCCGGCGTCGGAGCGAGCGGGCCGGGGTAGAGGTTGGCGACCTGCTCGGGCGGGAACAGGGTGAAGCGCCGGTGTCCGACCGCACAGACGGCGGCGTTGTTCGACTGATCGTAATGCGCCGAGGCGATCGTGCGATTGCCGATCCAGATGCTGGCGAGCGGGGGATGGTGCGCGAAGGTGTCGCCTTCGGTCGCCAGCTCATTCTCACGTCGGAAGCCGGGTAGATAAGTGTCGAGGTCGGTCGAGCCGAGATACAGCGATGACGCGTCCGTGCCAGCATCGGCGAGCACGCGATCTAGGAACGCGCCGAGCGTCATCTGCTCGGCCGCGAAGTTCATCGCGGTGGCGGTGTCGTCGTAATGAAACCGACCGCGGATCGCAGGGGAGCCAACATAGCCGGTCACGCGGTGCCCGGCGTCGAAGCGTCGCAGATAGTCGGCCGCTTGTTCCGCCGACGCGAGCCCCGCCCGTACGAGTGGCCAGTCGGCGGCGTACCCGCGTAGGATCACAGGTTCGTTCAGCGCGATCAGCGCACCCGGATCGACGCGATCGCGCACCGCGACCTCACGCACGGCACGCGTCACGCGCGGCGTGTCAGCCATGCAGCTCCGCCTTGAGCTTGCGGTCGATCAGATGCCGCACGTTGCCGAGCGACGAGGCGATCCAGATCGCGGCACGCAGGTGGTCGGCGCGGTGCAGTCGCGCCAGCATGTCGCCGCCGAGCGCCGCGAGCCGCTCTGCATCGACCGTCCAGTGGTCGGGCAGATTGTAGCGGCGTCCCTCCGCCAGTTCGAGTTGCAGCGTCGCGGGGGTGAGCAGTCCGGCATCGGACAGCGCGGCGTAGAGCGCCTGCTCGTCCTGCAGCCCGGTGTAGATCCGCTGCAGCATCGCGGACACGTGATCGAGCAGCGGGGCGTTGCCACCATGTTCGCGAAACACTGGCGCGCCATCTGAGTCGATGCGAAGGTGATCGTCCTCTACGTGGATCATCGGTTCGCCGTCGGCGTCGACACCGATTGAGAAGGGGCCGCGCGCGCGCGTCGCGGGCACGTAGCGCGCATCCCACTGTTCGCCCGATAGAAACACGTTCTCGTCCGGGTCGAGCCCGAGCAGCACGACGGCCAGGAATTGTCCGGCATCATCGCGGCGCAGCAGGATTGCGTATTCGCGCTGCGCTTCCTCGAACTCGGCGGGGAAGATGCGGGTTTGGTTGATCGCGTCGCCGTAGCGCGCGTGATGACCGACCGCGACGCGCAGGTCGCGGTGGTCGACGTTGTTGAGCAGGACGGCAGGCATGTGCGCTTCCTACCCCAACGCGATTTGGGTGAACAACGTGATTTGAGAGAACGAGGCCGCCGGTGTCGGCGGCCTCGTCGGTTTCGTCAGGTCAGAAGCGGTAGCGCGCGCCGACCAGGTACCGCGCGGAGCCTTCCGCCAGATACCAGACGTTGCTCTTGTCGCGCCCGTAGGTGCGGACACCCTCCTCGGTCAGGTTGATCGCCTCGAAACCGAGCGAGAAGCGCGGCGTCAGGTCGAAGTTCATCGACAGGTCGAGCTGGCCGTACGGTGCCACGAACACCGGGTTGCGATCGTTGCCGCCGCGGTTGATGTCGGCGAGGAACTTCGCGCGCCAGTTGTACGACAGGCGGATCGAGGTTCCGTTCTTGTCGTAGATCAGCGTTCCGTTCGCGGTGTCGGACAGGCCGACCAGCGCGAAGGTGTTCGCCGTCGGTGCTGCCGCCACGTCGATCCCGACGTTGCCGCGCACCAAAGTGTAGCTCGCCGCGATGCCGAAGCCGGTGTTGCCCAGGAAGTACTGGCCTGCGAACTCACCGCCGTAGATGTGCGCATCGCGGTTGTTGATCGGCGTGTTGACCGCAAAGTTGAACAGCGGATCCTGCGCATTCGCGGTGATGTCGTACTGGCCCAGGATCTGGTCAACGAAGCCCTGGTTCAGCGACCGCGAGGCGGCATTGTAGTTCGCCGCGAACTGCGCGTTGGCAGCGGCGATGTTGCCGTTATTCGCCTGCAGCAGCGCGGTGTAGGTGAACAGGTTCACGTCGGTGATGTCGGCGCGGAACGTGTTCGCCAGCTGGTCGCGCGCGGTGCCCGAACGCGTCCCTGCCGCACCCGAGGTTGGGTCGCGCAGGCCGAACAGGTTGCGGTTGACCACCGTGTTGCCGATGAAGTCGTGGACGCGCTTGTCGAAGAAGCCCGCTGACAGGAACACGTCCTTGCGCGGATACCATTCGAGCGACACGTCGATGTTGTCCGACGACAGCGGCAGCAGGTTGGTGTTGTTGGCGCTGCCGGTCGCGACGCCGCCGATCGCGGTCGGACGACCCGGCGCGCCGACATTCGTCGTAGCGAACAGGTTGCCGTAAGGCGCACGGGCGATCGTCTTGCTGTACGATGCGCGGGCGACGAGGTTGTCGATCACCTCGATCTTCGCATCCACCGCGGGCAGCCAATTGTCGTAGCTGCCGCGATCGGAGATCGCCTGCTGGTCGGTCGAGTAGCTGATGCGGAAGTCGTTGTCCGAGGTCCAGATGATCGCCTGCGGCACGGCCTGCAGCGAGGTCGCGCGCACCTTGGTGTTCTCGTAACGCACGCCCGCAACGACGTTGGCGTTGCGCCCGAACACCTGGCCGCTCCACGAACCCTGGACGTAACCTGCCCAGATGCTCTCGCGGACGCGATTGTCGCTGTTCGCCTCGATGTTGTTGGTGTGGTTCACCCCGTCGTTGGTGATCCCGCTGTAATAGTTGAACAGCGAATTGTAGAGCTTGGTCGCGTCCTCGGTGCGGAAGGCGACGAGCGAGCTGCCCGTCACGCCGGGGTTGTTGTTCTCGAACTTGCACACGGCGCAGAACTGGAACACCTGACCCGGCGCCAGGCGCTGGATGTCGGGCGGCAGCGAGTTGCCCCAGTCGCCGAGCGTCTGGTTGGTGTTGAACTGCGTCTGGCGCGTCTTGGTCTGGCGATAGTCGCCGCCCGCGTCGAAGCGGAACTGATCGTTCAGCTCCCACCCGGCATCGGCGCGCAACTCCTTGATCCGCTGCGTCTGCGCGGACCGGAACTGGCGCTGCACCGCGCTCGACAGGTCGCCAACGTCGATCACGCCATTGCCGTTACCCTTGATGAAGGGAACGTTAAGCGGCGTCCTGCTCGGATAGGCGTCGTTGATCGTGATCGACTGGGTCGGGAAACCCTTGTCGCTGAGCGTCAGCGACTGCGCGGCGACGACCGGTGCGTTGAACGCGACGGTGGTCGAGGTCTGGCCGTTGGGATTGTCCGGAAGGCTGTCGGCCTTGCCGATGTGACCGTCGATTGCGAACGAGAAGCGGTCGCTCGGCTTCCACTCGATGTTGCCGCCGAAATCGTACAGCTTGTTCTTCTGCGCACGGTACGCCTGCTCGAACGCGGCGTCCTTCACGCCGTTGATCGTCTCTGCCAGGAAGGTCGTGGTGGCGACGCCGTTGCTGGCGTCGTCGAACGTCACTTCGCTGAACGGGCGGTTGAACCAGTTCGACTGGGTCGAGCGGCGCTCGGACTGCTTCAGCTGCGCGTACAGGCCGTCGGCGGTGAAGGTCAGCGTGTCGGTCGGGCGGAATTGCAGGATCGCCTGACCGTTGATGCGCTCACGGCTCGCCTCGGAGAAGTGGTAGCGCGAGTCGTTCGGCACCGACACCAGCGGGTTGCCGGTCGGACGGTTGTTGATCTTGGTCGCCGAATTGATGAAGCCATTCGACGGATTGAGGAAGTCGCTCAGCGAGCGGATGTTCCAATTGTCGGGCGCGACGCTGGGGAAGCTGAAGTTGCGCTTCTGGTAGCTGCCGAACAGCGATACGCCGAAGCGCTGGTTGGGGTCGGACCACGATGCGGTGCCCGACACTTCGGGGGTCACGCGCGCGCCGCAGTCGAGGCAGTCGGACGAGCTGTTGTCGTAGCTGCCCTTGGCGCCGATCGAGCCGAGGAAGCCCGCGTCGTTGGCGTCGAGCGGACGGCGGCTGACGACGTTGATCGTGGCGCCGATGCCGCCCGAGGGAATTGCGGCGCGGCCGGTCTTGTAGACCTCCAGCGTCTTCACACCTTCGGACGCCAGGTTGGAGAAGTCGAACGAGCGTCCGAAGCCGCCCGCGCCATCGCCGCCCTGGTCGCCGCCGACCGCGACGATGTTCGAGGTCGCGAGCTGGCGGCCGTTCAGCGTGACGAGGTTGTACTGCGCGCCGAAGCCGCGAACCGTGACGGTCGAGCCTTCGCCGTTGCGGCGGTCGATCGACACGCCGGTGATGCGCTGAAGCGATTCGGCGAGGTTGGTGTTGGCGAACTTGCCGATATCCTCGGCGCTGATCGCGTCGACGACGCCGTTCGAATCGCGCTTGATCGCGATCGAGCGCTCGAGCGAGGCGCGCACGCCCGTGACGACGATGTCGCCGTCGGCCGACGTGTCGGGGACTGCGTTGGTCGGGCTCGTTTCACCCGGGGTCGCTGCCTGACTGGTGGTGTCGGCCTGCGGCGTGCCCTGCTGCGGGTCGGCGGGAGCGGCGGGGTTCGTCGCCTGCGCGTCCGTCGGCGCCTGAGCGTTCGCGGCGCTGGCCATCATCAGGCCGGCGGCGAGGCCGATCATCGAGGTTGAGCGCACCAGTGCGCACGACAACTTCATCGCTTTCATCATCCTTCCCCTTTGAACCCGGCGGCCATCCCTCAGCCGTCAACCCGGGCGCAATCTTCTGTTACGTACTGTGTCGCCTCGTATCGAAGCCGACATCGATGTCAACATACGACCATGCGCCAGCTTGTTTTGTGTGCGAATGTGGCAAGAATACACCGCGGAGCTTTCTTCAACAGCGTCTTTATACAGGATTGATGCCGCGCCAGACCGCCGCGGTAATGGCTTGACCTGATCCGAGCTTTGTTCGACATCGATGTCAACGAACGTAGGGCAGCTGATGCGCGACCGGATAGGACGCGGCGCAGGCGATAAGCAACGGCGTTCGTTCCGTCGTTGAGCTGCCAGTCATGAAGCCGATCACGATCAAGGATGTCGCCGAACGCGCGGGTGTGTCGCCCAAGACGGTGTCGCGCGTCATCAATGGCGAGGCGCACGTCCGCCCGGAAATACGCGAGAGCGTCGCGCGCGTCGTCGCGGAGATGAACTATCGCCCGAACGCCTTCGCGCGCGGGTTGTCGAGCTCGCGCTCGTTCCTGGTCGGGCTGTTCTTCGACGATCCGGCATCGGGCTACGCCGCGACGATCCAGCGCGGCGCGATCGAGCAGGCGCGCGCGCTCGGCCAGCATATCGTCATCGAAGCGATTACCTTTAAACGCTCCGACTGGCGTGAGCGGCTGGTCGACAGCCTTCACGCGCTGCGGCTCGGCGGGGCGATCCTCACCTCGCCGATCTGCGACCGCGCCGCCCTGCTCGACATCTTCGAGCAGCACGACGTGCCGGTCGTGCGGATCGCGCCGGGTGCCGAGCTCGATCGCACGCCGCAGGTCAGGATGGACGACCGCGACGCGGCGCGCGTCGTGACCGAGCATCTGTTGGCGCTCGGCCACCGCGACATCGCCTTCGTGCGCGGCAATCCCACGCATAGCGCAACCGAGCGGCGCTGGCAGGGGTTTGCCGACGCGATGAGCGCGGCCGGGCTGACGCCCCCGCCGGAGCGGATCGTGCAGGGAGACTTTCGCTTCCGCTCCGGGTTCGACGTGGCGGAGGCGTTGTTCGATCGCGGCTCGCGGCCGAGCGCGGTGTTCGCCAGCAACGACGAGATGGCGCTGGGCGTCATGGTCGCGGCGATGAGCCGGCAGATCGCGGTGCCGCGCGCGGTGTCGATCGTCGGGTTCGACGACGCCGAGATCGCGCGCATGGCGTGGCCGCAACTAACCACGATCCGCCAGCCCAATCACGCGATGGGTGCGCAGGCGGTCGACCTCGTCAATCAGCAGCAGGCGGCGGGCGGCGCGGGCGATCCTTGCCGCATTCTTCCCTACGAACTCGTCATCCGCGGCAGCTCGGCACCCTACGCCGCCGCGTGATTGCGCCCAATAATGTCGGCAGCAAGGCGGCAGCGAGGGGCAGGGTAGCGAACAGCGCGAACAGCGTGGTGAAATCGTCCGTGGTGACCGACAGTGCCAGCAAGGGTGCAACCACCTGCGGCAGCGTGTTGGCGAGATTGAGCACGCCCAGATTGCGCCCCGGCCCCGCGCCAGGCGGCAGCAGCAGCATCGCGTGGCCCGTGTTGAGCGCCTGAAAGACCGAAACGCCGCTCGCGAACACGACGTAGCACAGCCCTGCCGCCTGCCATCCACCGGACAGCAGCATGCCAAATAGACCGGCGCAGGCGATCAGCGCGCTGGTGGCGAGGAAGCGCTCACGTTGTCCGACCCGGTCCGACCATCGGCCGAGCACAAGGGCGAGCGGCACCGGCACCAGCGTCGCGACGACGAGCAATTGCGCGACGATCGCGGCCGCGTCGCCGCTTGGCCCGATCGTACGGGCCAGGAAGAAGAACAGGTACAGGCTGACCCCGCTATTCGCGATCTGCACCAGCAGCCGGGTCGTCCACGCAACCGCGAGCGCGCGGCGCACGGGCAACGGCTCCGCCTCCGCCGACGTGACGGGTGCGCCGATTGGCGCAGCGTGCAGCAACAGCGGCGCGACGCAGACCGCCATCATGGCGGCAACGAGGGAGAGCCGCGCGCCCTCGTGGCTCGCGAGCGCAACCACCAGCGCCGATGCTGCCGCGGCGAGCGGAGCGCCGATCGTCAGCAGCGCGGCGGCAGTGTTCTTCTGCGCGGCAGGGACTTCCTCAGCGATCAGCGCCGACACCTGCGCGAGCAGCGCGTTGACCGCGACCTGGAACGCGACCATCGCAACAACGATCGCCACGCCGCTCCGCGCACTCGCGATCCCCACGAAAGACGCTGCGGTTGCGAGCAGCCCGGCGAGCATCCACCCCCGCCGCCGGCTGCCGCGCGCGACCGAACGGTCGCCGAGCCAGCCGAACGCGATGTTGGCGAACCCCGCCGCCAATGCACCCGCGACGCTGCACCAGACCAATAGCGCATAGCGATCGGTGGCTGCGAATGCCTGCAGCTTGATCGGCAGCAACAGCGTGAGCAGTGGCGTGTAGCCGATGATGCCGCCGGTCGATGCCGCGGCGTAGCGCAGCAGCGCGGGGGTGCCGAGCCGTGGACCGCTCGGCTCAGCGTGCATTGGCGAGGTCGATCGACGCATTCGCATCCGGCGCGTCGCGCAGCACCAGCGTGGCGCTCGGCGCGCGCGGCACGGTGATCGATGCGCCGGTAAAGCCGTCGGGTACGTTGGTGCCGCCGACCGACTGTAACAGGAACAGCTCGTTGCCCGCGATCGTGCAGGTCGCGCCCGCACCCGGACCGGCGCACGACACGCCGGCCAGCGTCGGCAACCGCACCAGCGTGCCGAGCGGCCGCCAGTCGCCCGCTACCTCGCCCTGAACGATGCGGTAGCGAAGTGGCCCATGCGCGCCGGCACCAAGTGCGGCGGGGTCGAGCGATGCGACGGCGACGTGGTTGTCCTGCAATTGCGCCGGCAGCCGGGTCGCGCCGCCGTCCGCCGCGACTTCGATCACGTCGCCGCTACGAAAGCTCGTGCCCGCGTCGGCGCGGAGCGAAAAGGTGAGGCGGCTGTCCGACGCGATCACCGCGTCGTCGGAGAGGCGGATCGGCACCGTGCGCGGCCGTAGGGGGCTGCTTGATCGGCTGAGCAATGTCGCGCCCGGCCGCGGCGGCAGGACCTTGACGGCGACTACGACGCTTCGCCCATCGCTCAGTGTCGCGCGTGCCGATGGCGTCTGTCCGGCGGTGAACGCCGCCGCGGGTGCCGCCAGCTCCAGTCGGTCGCTCGTCCCCGATCGGGTCAGTGCACCAGGCAGGAACACCGCGTTCCCGACCGCCAGGCTCGCGATCTGGTCGAGCCGGGCTCCCGTCATCACGCCCGCTGCGTCGCCGGCGTGCAGCGTGAATCCGTCGATCCGGCTCGCCTCGGCATAGCCGCGCAGCCGCAGTCGCTGCGGCTCGGTGCTACCGTAACGCTCGATCTCTAGCGTCAGCATGCCGGGCCTCACGTCCCCAAGCGGTACCTTCAGCCGCAGTGCGTCGTTCGCCACCTCGAACGGCACCGAACGGTCCAGCCCTTCGCGTGTCACGCGGATCGCCGACACGCACGCGGCGGCACCGCCGGTCAGCGTCAGCGGCGCGTCGCGCCCGACCACCAGCGTCGCGTCACCCGCGCTCCACGCCGCGGCGGTGGGTGACACCAGCTTGAACGTAGGACCCTCGAACGGGGCGAAGCCCCAGGCGCCGTGCAGCTGCGCGGTCATTGCCGCGTCGGGCACCAGCGCGCTGCGGTTTCCGACCACGAAGCCGCCGCGGGCGGCGTTGGCGGTAACCGGCACGTCGACGCTGCCCGCGCGGGTCGCCACGCGCATCCGCATGTCGTGCGCGTAATCGGTCGAGAAGACGAGCGGCGCTCCGCTGACCGGCAGCACGAGGTCGGGGCGGGCGAGGCACAGGGCATCGCTCGCACCCGCCGCCAGCGGCGGACGCGCGGGTGGCGCCACCGTCGGTAGCGCGGCGACGAGCACCGACTGCGGCTTGCGGAACGACGGCACCGTGTTGAGCAGCAGGTTGGTGCGCGCACCCTGCTGCACGTTCAGCGCCGGGATGAATTGCAGCTGCGCCGACTGAAACGCGCCCAGCATCCGCGCCAGATCGCGGAAGACGCCGATATAGGCGCTGTAGTAACCGTAACCCGCCTGCGGCGTGGCGGCGAGCTGCAGCGCGATGTTGGCGGGCGCGCCCGCGAGCGTCTGCGCGATCGAGCTGGTCTGCCCGTCGGCCAGCACCGCCGCGCTCTGTCCCGGCGTCAGGCAGGCAGCACGCGGGTCCTCGCCCGGTTGCAGGCACGCGGGGTCGAGCTTCACCGCCAGGCTCTTCGCTAAAACGGGCGACAGCCCCGCAACCTCGTCGGCTGACTTTCCGCGCAGGTGCGCAACGAAGCTCTCGAGTCGGGTACGGTCGAGCATCGCCTGATTGAGGTCCTGCGACGCGCGCACGAAGGCGCCGGGACGCTGGCGCACCGCTGAGCGGACCGCGGCGAACGCACCGCCGGTGTCGGGGACGAGGAAGACCAGGACCTGCTGCGCGCCCGCGGGCACGCGCGCGTCGATCACCGCGTCCTTCGGCTTCCACGTCCGCGCTTCGCTGAGCCATTCCTCGGGCGGCGGATTGGTTGCGCCGCGCAGAAAGGCGAGCACCATCCGGTAATGCGCGCCCTGGTCGCTCGGCAGCACCGCCGCGATCCGCAGCCGGTCGCCCGCACTCAGGTTGGGCACTTGCGACAGCGGCAGCGTGCGCTCGCCCGCGTCGCCGCGGTGCGTCACGCTGACCTGCAATGCCGGGCCGGTCAGGTCGAAGGCGTTACCCTGCGCGCGGGCGGAGATTGTGCCGAAGAGCAGCGCGAGCGCAGCGGCGGCAGTTGCGACACGAAAGCGGGAGGGGAAGGGCGCCACCCGCCCGCTTTACCGCGCCGCGCCGCCCGCGCAATCGCGCACGGTCACCGGACAGCGCCCCAATCCAGCCGGTAAGTGACGCGAAAGCCGTCGTGATCGGACAGGTGCGGCGAGGCTTCCGCGCCGTCGAACATCGCCTCGACCCGAGTTGGCGTGATCCTGATCGCGCGGCCGCTGGCGAAGAGTTGCAGGTCTTCGGTGTCCATCCACGGTTCGTCGCCGTCCCACGACACGCGCACGTCGCATCCGTTGCGCGCGACAACGCAGTAGCGCTGCACCAGCGTCAGTTGCCCAAGGGCCGCGTCGAAGCGCGCCAGCCGCCCCGCGTCACCGCGCATGTTGAAGTCGCCGCCGAGGATCACCGGGCCTACGGAAGCGGCAGAACCGATCAACGCTGCCACGTCGCCGACCTGCATCGCGTGCGCGGCGGCGCTGCGCTCTGCCGGCACGCGCGCGGCCGAGCGGGAGTTCAGGTGCGCGTTGAAGATCTCGACCGGTTCGGGCACGCCGGGCACGCGGATGCGGACGTGCTGCACGCCCTTGTTGCTCAAACAGTCGAGCCCGGCGCAGTGTCGACTGCCGAACGGTTCCGACCCTGCCGCGACGATCGGATAGCGGCTCAGCACCGCCAGCCCCGATCCGACCAGATGCATGCCGATCTCGCCCTTCTTCCAGCGGAACGGACCCGGCATCCGCGTTTCGGACCGCCGCCGTCGCCGTTGCGTGCGCGACGGCCCCCATGCGCGGTAGCGATAGCCCGCGGCATCGATCGCGCGCACCGCGGCGGGACTGAACATCTCCTGCACCAGCACCACGTCGGGCGCCTGTCCTCGCGCGTTCAGCGCAGCGAGTGTCGCGCCGATCTGCTGCAACTGCGCCGCACGGCCCTTTCGCGCAGGCCAGCCGAGCCCCTCGATGTTGAAGGTCAGCACGTCGATCGTCGCACTACCGGCATCGCGCGCAATCACGGCGCTAGCAGGCTGGGTTCGTTCCGTTTCCAGCCGCATCGGGGGCAGGCGGGTGCAGCCACCGAGCACCAGCAGGGCGAACATGGCGGCGGCCGTAATGCGCGGGAGAAATGGGAAGGAAGCGGACGTGCAGGTCATTCGATCGATCATGAACCTGCGCGATTAGCCGTTCGCATGCCGGCCAAACAACCAGCGCGGTCGCGGAAGCAGCGTCAGAGCGTGTCGCTTACCCCCGCTGCGGCAAAGCGCGCTTCCGCCGCGTCGACGCTGGTTCCGTGCGCCAGTGGCATCGCGATCGCGCGGGTGAGTTCGCGCGGCACCACCGCCTCGAACCCCTCCGCCCGCGCGTCGAGCGCGGACCAGGCGACGCAGAAATCATAGGCGAGGCCGACGAACACGCAGCGCTTCACCCCGCGGTCGCGCAGTGCGCCGGCAAGTCCGGTGCGGGTGGCGTGATCGTTGTCGAAGAAGGCGGAATAGCTGTCGACCGCCGGGTTGCTGCCCTTGCGCACGATCAGGTCGGCACGCGCCACCGCCGGTTGGATGGCGGGGTGAAAGTCTGCGCCGGGTGTGCCCTGGATGCAATGATCTGGCCACAGCACCTGCTCGCCGTAGGGCATCGCGATCACGTCGAAGGGCTGTGCGCCGGGATGACTGCTCGCGAACGAGGAATGGCCCGCCGGGTGCCAGTCCTGCGTGACGACGACGTGCGCGAACTGATCGACCAGCGCGGCGATCGGCGCCATCACCGCGTCGCCGTCCGCGACCGCCAGCCGCCCGCCCGGGCAGAAGTCGATCTGCGGATCGACGATCACCAGCGCGTCGGTGGCCGCGATCACTTGAAGCCGACCACCGCGTGCGGCACGTACGGCGCTTCCAGTCGGGCGATCTCTCCCTCCGTCAGCCCCAGCTCCAATGCGGCGATCGCATCGTCGAGATGCGCGGCCTTCGATGCGCCGACGATCGGGGCGGACACCTCGGGCTTGGCGAGCACCCAGGCGAGCGCGACCTGCGCACGCGGCACGCCGCGCTCGGTCGCGATCGTCGCGACTTCCTCCACCACGCGCCGGTCGGCGTCGGCGGTGTGCGCGTAGAGCGTCTTGCCGAATTCGTCGGTCTGCGACCGCTCGGTCGCCTCATCCCAGTCGCGCGTCAGCCGCCCGCGCGCCAGCGGACTCCACGGGATCACGCCCACGCCCTCCGCCTCGCACAAGGGCAGCATCTCGCGCTCCTCTTCGCGGTAGAGCAGGTTGAGGTAGTTCTGCATCGTCGAAAAGCGCGTCCAGCCGTTCGCTTCCGCCACATGGAGCATCGTCGCGAATTGCCACGCGTACATCGACGACGCGCCGATGTACCGCGCCTTGCCTACCTTCACGACATCGTGCAGCGCCTCCAGCGTCTCCTCGATCGGCACGTCGTAGTCGAAGCGGTGGATCTGGTAGAGGTCGACGTAATCGGTGCCGAGCCGCGACAAGCTCGCGTCGATCTCGGTCATGATCGCCTTGCGACTGAGCCCGGCGCCGTTCGGACCCGGCCGCATCCGCCCGTGGACCTTGGTCGCGATCACCACCTCCTCGCGCCGCGTGAACTCCTTCAGGGCGCGCCCGACGATTTCTTCCGAGGTCCCGTCGGAATAAACGTTGGCGGTGTCGAAGAAGTTGATTCCGGCCTCGACCGCCTGGCGCAGGATCGGGCGGCTCGCCTCCTCATCCAGCGTCCACGCGTGGTTGCCGCGATCGGAGACACCGAAGGTCATGCAGCCGAGGCACAGCCGCGACACGTCGAGGCCGGTGGTGCCGAGCTTGGTATATTCCATAATTCTTCTCGCTTGGTGAAAGTTCAGAGCCGCTCGCGCACGCCGCCGATGATCTGGCGCGCGGTTTCCATGACGACGCTGGCGCCGCCGCGATCACCGCCCGCGAGCGAGGACAGGAAGCCTTTCGCCTGCTCGAGCGTCACGTGCGGCGGCAAAGGTGCCACGTCGGGATCGGTCTTGACCTCGAGCACCACTGGCCGATCGGCGGCGAGCGCCCGGTCCCACGCGTCGCCCAGCTGTGCCGGGTCATCGACGTAGATGCCGGTCAGCCCCAGCAGCTCGGCGAAGCGCGCGTAGGGAACGTTGGGCAGCGACTGCGACGCGTCAAAGCGCGGATTGCCCTCGTTGATCCGCTGTTCCCAGGTGACCTCGTTCAGATCCTCGTTGTTGAAGACGCACACGACCAGCCGCGGGTCGGCCCAGCGCTGCCAGTATTTCTGGATCGTGATCAGCTCCGCCATGTTGTTCATCTGCATCGCGCCGTCACCGACCAGCGCCACGACCGGACGGGCGGAATGCGCGAACTTCGCCGCGATGGCGTAGGGCACTGCCGCCCCCATCGAGGCGAGCCCGCCCGACAGCGACCCGCGCTGCCCGCGCTTCACCTGCCAGTCGCGCGCGTACCAGTTGCAGCACGAACCCGAGTCGGAGGTGACGATCGCGTCCTCGGGCAGCCGCGGCGACATCTCGTACACGACGCGCTGCGGGTTGACCGTCTTGGCATCCGCCAGCGCGCGGCCTTTCAGCGTTTCACGCCATTTGTCGATGTTCGACACGATGCCGTGCTGCCAATCGCGATCGCTCTTATGCTCGACCAGCGGCAGGAGCGCGCGCAGTGTCTCGGCCGCGTCGCCGTGCAGGTTGACGTCGACGGGATAGCGCAGCCCCAGCATCTCGGGCGCGAGATCGATCTGCACCGCGCGCGCCTTGCCGTCGGCGGGCAGGAACTCGGCCCAGGGAAAGCCGGTGCCGATCATCAGCAGCGTGTCGCACCCCTGGATCATGTCGGACGACGGCTGCGTTCCCAGCAGCCCGATCGCTCCGGTGACGAAGCGCAGATCGTCGGGCAGTACGTCCTTGCCCAGCAGCGCCTTGGCGACGCCCGCGCCCAGTTTCTCGGCGATCTGCTCGACCTGGGCCGCGGCACCGCGCGCGCCCGCGCCGATCAGGATCGCGACCTTCTCGCCGTCGTTCAGGATCGCGGCGGCGCGAGCGAGGTCGGCGTCGTGCGGCACGACGCGCGGGGCCGAGTAGCCGGGACCGGAGCGGGTGAAGCCGTGCGCCTGTTTCGGCTCCTCATACGGCATGTCCTGCACGTCCTTGGGCAGGATCACCACGCCGACGCCGCGATTGGCGGTGGCGACGCGGATCGCGCGGTCGGTGACGTGGCGGACCTGCGCGGGCGCGCCTACCTCCTGCACGTAATCCGCCACGTCGGCGAACATGCGGTCGAGGTTCAGTTCCTGCTGATAGCTGGCACCACGCACCGTCACCTCGGCCTGACCCGCGATCGCGAGCACGGGGACGTGGTCGCTCTTCGCGTCGTACAGCCCCGTGATCAGGTGCGTCGCACCGGGACCGCCGGTTGATAGGCACACGCCTAGTTCGCCGGTGAACTTCGCGTGCGCGGCGGCCATGAACGCCGCCATCTCCTCGTGGCGGACCTGGACGAACTCGATCGCGTCGGCGCTGCCCTCGTCACGCTGCAGCGCGCCGAGCACGCCGTTGATGCCGTCGCCCGAATAGCCGTAGATGCGCTTGACGCCCCACGCCTTGAGCCGTTCGACGAAGAAGTCGCTGGTCTGCCGCGCCATTACCGTTGGTCCGCTACGTTGTTGAGCAGCCCCAACGTGCGGCAGGCTGACTGGTTCGCCGGTGCGGCCGATTGGCGAACGTCCCGGCCGATCGCGGCACCGGCTCACCGGCGGGCGGCGCGCAAGCCGCCCACCATCACATCACGGCTTCATCGTCGCGGCGTCGAGGGTCGCGGTCGACACCAGCGTCCGGTCGCTCGCATCGCGCGCCAGCGCCACGCGGTAGGTACCCGCACGCACGCGCCAGCCCGGCAGCTTGGTGTCGTAATCGGCGATGATCCGCGGCTCCGCGGTAAGCGTGACACGACGCGTCTCGCCGGGTTTCAGCATCACGCGGGTGAAGCCCGCCAAGCGCATCGGCTGGTTCGCGCCGTCTCGTGCCACATACATCTGCGGCACGTCCGCGCCCGCGGTACGACCGGTGTTGACCACGTCGAACGTGATCGACAGCCGCTTGCCCCCGCTCACCACCGGATTGCGATACGCGAAGTTGGTGTAGCTCAGCCCGTGGCCGAACGCGAACATGGGCTTCATGCCCTTCTTCTCGTACCAGCGGTAACCGACGTCCGATCCTTCGACGTAGTCGATCGGGAAGCTCGGCAGCACGGCGTTGCTGGCGGTGCCCGGATCGGCCGCGGCCTGCGCCTCGATCGAGGTCAGCCGGTCGAGCCCGACCGGGGCGGGGCGCGGCGGCTGCGCGGCGGAGGCGGGGAAGGTGATCGGCAGACGCCCCGACGGATTGACGCGGCCGGTCAACACGTTCGCGATCGCCTCGCCGCCGCGCTGCCCGGGGTACCACGCCTGTACGATGGCGGGCACCTGATCCAGCCACGGCATCAGCACCGGGCCACCCGTCTCCATCACCGCCACCGTCTTGGGCTGCACCGCGGCGACGCGCGCGATCAGCGCGTCTTGGTTGTCGGGCAGGCGAAGGTCGGCGACGTCCTGCGCCTCGGTCGTCCACTGCGTCGCGAAGAAGATCGCCATGTCGGCATTCTTCGCGGCCTCCAGTGTCGCATTCAGGTTGCGTCCGTCGACGTAGCTGATCTGCGCGCCCGGCAGCGCCTTGCGCAGCGCGAGCAAGGGCGAGGACGCGTGATAGGTGATGCGCGCGAACGACGACGCGCCGCCGCTCGACAGCGGGATCTCGATCGGCGCGCCGCCGACCGAGCGGACCTGGCTCGACCCGCCGCCCGACAGGACGCCGACATCGGCCGACCCACCGATCAGCACGATCCGCTTCGCGGTGCGCGCCAGCGGCAGTAGATTGCCGTCGTTCTTCAGCAGCACGATACCCGCTTCCGCCGCGCGCTGCGCGACCTCGGCGTGCTGCGCGTAGGGTGGGGTCTGCGCGGCGGACGGCACGGGCGTGTCATAGGCGCCGGTCTCGATCAGCCCGGTCAGGTAGCGCACCACCATGTCGTCGAGCCGCTGCATCGACACCTGGCCCGCCTCGACCGCCTGCTTGAGCGCGGGCCCGAAGAAAATCGCCTTGTCGAGTTCCTGCCCCGATTGCTGGTCGAGCCCCGCGTTCGCCGCCTTGACGGTCGAGTGCACCGCGCCCCAGTCGCTCATCACCCAGCCCGGATAGCCCCAGTCGCGCTTCAGCACGCGGTTGAGCAGGAAGTCGTTCTCGCACGCCCAGTCGCCGTTGACCTTGTTGTAGGCGCACATGACCGAGCCGGGATTGCCGCGCTCGATTGCCAGCTCGAACGCCAGCAGGTCGCTTTCGCGCAGGGCCTGCTCGCCGATCCGCGCGTCGGCGACGGTGCGGCCGGTTTCCTGCGAATTGAGTGCGAAATGCTTGATCGTCGACACGATCCGGTTCGACTGCACGCCGTTGATGTGCGCGCCCGCCAGCTCGCCCGCGAGCAGCGGATCCTCGCCCAGATACTCGAAGTTGCGCCCGTTCCATGGATCGCGCGTCAAATTGACGCCGCCTGCCAGCAGCACGTTGAACCGCTTCGACCGCGCCTCGCTGCCGATCATCGCGCCGCCCGCGCGCGCGATCTCGGGATCGAAGCTCGACGCGGTGGCGAGCCCGGAGGGCAGCGCGGTCGCGACGTCACCCTTGCGCTGCTCGACCTGATTGGCAACGCCCAGCGAGGCGTCGCTCTCGCGCACCAGCGGCACACCCAGCCGCGGGATGCCATCGGTATGGCCTGCCGACGGGATCAGCTCGTTGGTCGTCTTGCCCGCCGCCATCGGCGGGAACAGGCTGTGAACGAGCGCGATCTTCTCGTCGAGCGTCATGCGCGCGACGATACCCTGCGCGCGGGTACGCGCGGCCGCGCCGTCCACGCGCGGCGCGGTCGTGCCCGCACGCGTCCGCGCCTGCTGCGCGGTGGCGACGCTCGCACCCACAAATGCCAGCAATGATGCGCCGATCAGCGCCGCGTGCCTCGTCATCCTCAAGCCCCTTTTCGTGTCGCGCGATCGATGCGCACCCATGCCGGCGCACACACCATAAACCTGGTCGGTGCTCAAGCCGCTGTCGGTCGTACATCGCGATTCAAGTTGAGGCCCGGTCTCGGGAGCAGACACGTCGCGCATGCGTTCTGGTTGCGAAACGAAGGGAGTGTCGCGTGCGAACATCATGGGGATCAATATCGGCCGTGGCGCTGCTGCTGGCGGGATGCAGCGTGTCGGTCGCGCCCGACAACCAGACTGCGGCGGCAAACGCGAGCGAGCCGGCGGGGCCGGCGCAGTGGAGCGACACGACGCGGGCGCAGCTGCGGCAGGCGATCGACGGTCGCGCCGCGCACGGCCTCGACCAGATGACCTTCGCCAGCGACGCGACCGATCCGGCCGGGCTGACGAAGCAGGCGCTCGCCTACGCTGCCGCACTGGCGCGCGGTGCGACTGATCCGACCAAGCTGTACGACGTCTACACGGTGCCGCGCCCGAACCCCGACCTGCAGGCCGGGCTCGCCGACGCGCTGCGCAAGGGTGACGTGAAGGGCTGGCTCGCCAGCCTCGCGCCCGCCGACGACAATTACCAGCGCCTGTCGAAGGCGTATCTGGCGCTGCGCAAGCAACCGACCGCGCCCGCAACCAACATCCCGGTGAACGGCGAGGCGATCAAGCCCGGTGCGACCGACGCGCGGGTACCGGTAATCGCACGGCAGCTTGTCATCCTCGATTATCTCGATCCGAAGGCAGCGCAGGGGCAGCAATATACCCCGGCGATGGTTCAGGCGGTGCGGGGCATGCAGGCCGACTACGGCATGAAGCCCGATGGGGTGATCGGCAGCGAGGCGCTCGCGATCCTCAACATGTCCGACATCGACCGTGCGCGTGCGGTCGCGATTGCAATGGAGCGGCTGCGCTGGCTCGAACGCACGCCGCCGGCGACGCGGATCGATGTCAATCTGGCGGCGGCGCGGCTGACCTACTGGCGTGATGGCAAGATCGCCGACAGCCGAAAGGTGGTGGTGGGCGAACCCGATCGCGAAACGCCGCAGCTGGGCTCGCCGATCTTCCGGCTGGTCGCGAACCCGACCTGGACAATCCCCCGCTCGATCGAGGGCGAGACGGCGGCGAAGGGCGCGGCCTATCTGAAGGCCAACAACATCGCCCGGAAGGACGGCTGGCTGGTGCAGGAGCCGGGGCCGAAGAACTCGCTCGGGCTCGTCAAGTTCGACATGCAGAACGACCACGCGATCTACCTGCACGATACACCGGCAAAGCAGCTGTTCCAGATGACGCAACGCCAACGCAGCCACGGCTGCGTCCGCGTCGACGACGCGCTGGGTTTCGCCGAGATGATCGCGCGTGACGAGGGCGTGACCGATCAGTGGCACCAGGCGCGCGGCACCGGCAAGGAAACGTTCGTCAAGCTGCCCAAGCAGATCCCGGTGCGGATGCTCTACCAGACCGTGCTGTTCGACGACTCGGGCGAGCCGATCGTGCGCAACGATCCCTACGGCTGGGACGACCGCGTCGGCGAAGCGCTGGGCTACAAGGCGGGCAAGGCGCTGCGTGTCGAAACGCACGCGAGCGACGAAGGACCGTGATCGGACGACCTGACCGGGCGTGCTTGCGCCCGGTCAGGCGATACTCACAGCAATGAAGACTTGCGCGGAATCGTCTCTTCGTTGGGTTGGCCCTTGTCGAGCTTATCGCTCGGGCGACGTGCGTCGCCGTCGCGCTGGTGCTCGGTCGACAGATTGGGGCGGTCGGTCTCGGTCGTGGGCTTGATGGCTTCGGCGTCCTTGGCGTCTTCGTGCATGGCTTCGCTCCTGCTGGGTGGACTGAACGGTTCGCGCACGAACCGCGTTCCGGCTCTTGCGAACCCCGCCGCCCCGGCCTAGACGCAGCGCCCACGTCGCCGATGCGACGGGCGCTTAGCTCAGCTGGTAGAGCGGCTCGTTTACACCGAGTAGGTCGGCGGTTCGAACCCGTCAGCGCCCACCATCTAACGCAGAGTCGCGGCATGCTGCCGCGCCTTGCGCCAGATGCGGCCAGCGCAAGCAAAGCGCGCCACAAGGCGCAGCTTCGCTGCGACTGACGGCGTGCGGCCCGGAAACGCCCCCCGCCGCCGCCTGCATTCACACAACCAACCACGCCACCACCACACGCCGCTGTCCTACACGTGCCCGATCATGCCAACGCCCTCACCGGATCAGATGCGGAGGGCCGACATGCGCGAACTGGTGGAACGGACGATCGATGCGAACGGACAACAGCGTCCGGTGCCGCCCGGTCGACGCGCGGGCGGACGCAGCGTCACCGTCAACCTGCGCGAATCGCCGCTCGCCTGGCTCACCGCGCGCGGGCTGGTGACCGCGCGACAGGCGGAGGCGGGCGAGCGGCTGCGCGCCGATTACGAAACGGCCGCGATCGCACCATCGGTGACGATGCGCTGGGAAGCGCGCGTCGACGGGGGGATGAGCGACGGGCTGAGCGCGGGTGAGCGCCAGCTCGCGGCCAAGCGGCGCTTCGATGCAGGCGTGGCGGCGGCGGGCAGGGGATTGTCCGACATTCTGTGGCGCGTGATCTGCGCGGGCGAGGCGCTGCCCGCGGCCGAGCGCGAGCTTGGCTGGCCGGCGCGCAGCGGACGGCTGGTCCTCGGGCTCGCGCTCGACCGGCTCGCCGATCATTACCGGCTGCCATGAGGCGAACATCGCCAGCGAGCGCGCAACCAAGGCGGCTTGAACCGGCTGGCCGTTCGCGTCGATAGGAGTGGCCATGACAACCGATCAATTCGCCAGCGGAGCAGCGCGCTGATGCTGGTGCGCTTCACCAAATGTCACGGCTCGGGCAACGATTTTCCGCTGGTCGACGCGCGCGACTGGACGCTGTCGGATGCGGAGTGGGCCAGCCTCGCGCGCGTGCTCGCCGCGCGCGACGGGGCGGTCGGCGGCGACGGCATCCTCGCGCTGGTGGCGGGCGACGATGCGGCAGCGTTCGGCATGCGGATGTTCAACAGCGACGGATCGGAGGCGGAGACGTGCCTGAACGGGCTGCGCTGCGTCGCGCGCGCCGGGTTCGCCGCGGCCGGGGTCGAGACCGCGACCGTGCGCCTGAAGACCGCGCATGCGCAGGTCGAACATGTCGACGACCTCTCGCCCGGCGTGTACACGGTCGCGGAAACCGCAGGTCCTGCCTCGCTCGTCACCGCCGACTGGCCGATCATCGGCGCGCCCGAACGATTGATCGACGCGGTCGTGCCCGGATTGCCGAGCCGGCGCGCCTTCACCGCGGTAGCGATCCCGAACCCGCATTTTATTACCTTCGTCGAGGCGGTCGACGAGGCCGAGCTGGTCGCGGTCGGGCAGGCGTGCGAGGCGGCACCCGACTGGCTGCCCAACCGCGCCAACGTCTCGTTCGTCGAACGTCGCGCCGACGATACGCTGTTCGTCCGTACCTTCGAGCGCGGGGTCGGCCTGACCAACAGCTGCGGCAGCGCGATGGCGGCGTCGACCTATGCCGCGTGCCTGACCGGGCGCGTCGAGTTCGGGCGCGAGATCACCGTGCTCAACCGCGGCGGCATGGTGCGCGCGCGCGCCGAGGTCGACGCGATGGTGACGCTGCACGGCAATGCGACATGGGAGTGGGACGGCGAGGTCGAGGTCGATCTCGCCGCCGAGCGCGCGGGCGAGGTGACGGTCCTCCGCCGCTACGAGCATGAGGTAGCGGCATGGCGGACGGTGGCGGAGCAGGCGCACGCCCGCGACTGATCGTCGCTTATTCGTTCGGCATTACGCGGCTGCGCGGCAACCACCGGCGGCGTGCTCCCCGCTGCTTGTATCCGCTGCGCTCGCGCTGACGCTGTTGCAGGAAGCGGCAGGCTTCGTGCCTCTTGCGTGCGGCCGCGGTTCGGGCATGTTCGCGCCCTCTCGACCACGGAGCCCGTCCTTGCGCACGATCCTCATCGCCCTCGCGACCACCGCATTCGTCGCGCTCGCTCCCGCCGCCGCGCAGGATCGTCCGGTCCCGGCCGCGGACGCCGCCAATCGCGCCTTCACCGGCAACGATCTGTTCGGACTGCAGATGGCGAGCGATCCGCAGATCAGCCCCGACGGGCGTACGATCGTCTACGTCCGCCGCTCGGGCGACGTCATGACCGACCGGATGCGATCGTCGCTGTGGCTGGTTGACGTGAGGACCGGCCGGCAGACGCCCTTTGCCGCCAGCGGCTCGTCGCCACGCTGGTCACCCGACGGTACGCGGATCGCCTATGCCGCGAGTGATGGCGACAACAGCCAGCTGTTCGTCCGCTGGCTATCGAACGACGCGAGCGCGCGGATCACGTCGCTGCCGGGCGATCCGGGTGCGCTCGCCTGGTCACCCGACGGCCGCCGCCTCGCCTTTACCGCGACCGTGATGGGTGACGGCGCGAAGCTCGGTCATGCTCCCGACAAGCCCGAGGGCGCGAAATGGGCCGAGCCGCTGCAGGTGATCGACCGGATCACCTACCGCGCCGACGGACCCGGCTACATCAAGCCCGGTCGCGACCACGTCTTCGTCGTGGCGGCAGACGGCGGCGCGGCGCGGCAGCTGACCTTCGGCGGCTACGACGATGCGGGGCCGCTATCGTGGAGCGCGGACGGTTCGCGTATCCTGTTCTCAGGCATCCGTGGCAAGGACGCCGACCGGCGTGTGATGGACAGCAACCTCTACGCGGTCGACGCGACCTCGGGTGCGCTGACGCAGCTGACCACGCGCGACGGACCCGATGCGTCGCCGCGCTTCTCCCCCGACGGTGCGCGCGTCGCGTGGCTCGGCTTCGACGACCACCGTCGCGCGTACGAGAACAGCGAGCTCTACGTCGGCGACCGCAGCGCCGCGGGCGCGCGCTCGCTCACCCGCGCGCTCGATCGCTCGATCGAGGATGTGCAATGGGCGGGGAACACGCTCTACGCGTCGTACGACGATCACGGGCTGCGCAAGGTCGCGCGCGTCGGCGACAATGGTGGAGTGACGGTCCTCGCCGACAATCTGAAAGGCGGCGGGCTCGATCGGCCCTACACTGGCGGCGACTTCTCGGTGTCGCAGGGCGGGGTGGTCGCCTACACCGGCGGCGATGGCAGCGCACCCGCCGACATCTGGGTCGTGTCGGGCGGCAAGCCCAGGCGGCTGACCGACCTGAACGCAACGATGCTCGAGGCAAAGGCACTGGCGCCGATCCGCAAGCTCGCGGTCACCGCGCCCGACGGGCGCGCGATCGATGCGTGGATCGCGACTCCACCGGGCTGGCGACCGGGCACCCGCGTGCCGCTGATCCTAGAAATTCACGGCGGGCCGCAATCGGCCTATAGCGCCAGCTTCGCGACCGACATGCAGCTCTACGCCGCCGACGGCTACGCCGTGCTGTGGACCAATCCGCGCGGCTCGACCAGCTATGGGGCCGAGTTCGCCAATTTGATCGACAAGAATTACCCCAGCGCCGACTATGACGACCTGATGGCCGCGGTCGACGCCGCGATCGCCGACGGCACCGCCGACCCGAACAACTTGTTCGTCACCGGCGGATCGGGCGGCGGCGTGCTCACCGCGTGGATCGTCGGCAAGAACAACCGCTTCAAGGCCGCGGCGACGCAGAAACCGGTGATCAACTGGATCAGCGAGGCGCTTACGATGGACGCGACGCTGTTCACCTCGCGCTACTGGTTCAACAAGCTGCCGTGGGAGGACCCGATGGATTACTGGCGGCACTCGCCCTTGAGCCTAGTCGGCAACGTCAAAACGCCGACGCTGGTCGTCGTCGGCAGCGAGGATTACCGCACCCCCGTCTCGGAGGCGGAGCAATATTACGCTGCGCTGCAAATCCGCGGCGTGCCGACCGCGCTGGTCAAGGTGCCGGGGGCCAGCCACGGTGGCTTCACCGCGCGGCCGAGCCAGGCGGCGGCCAAGGCGTCGGCGATCCTCGCGTGGTTCGACCGCTACCGCGGGCCGAGCGCGCCGGGACAGGCAGCGGTAGCCGCGCCGCCGGTCTCCGCCACCCCGACGCGCTGAACCGCGCCCGGCCTTACAGGTCGGGCAGCACCTGATCGGCGATACCCCATCCCGACAGCGCCGGCGCATTCGCGCGCGCGATCAGCGCGTCCGCGTCGCCGACGTGCCAGTTCGCCGCACTGTCGAGATCGCGCAGCTCGCTCCACGTCACCGGCGCCGCCACCGGTGCGCCGGCCCGCGCCCGCGCCGAATAAGGCATGATCGCGGTCGATCCGCGTCCGTTGCGTAGATAGTCGATAAAGATGCGACCCTTGCGTTTCGCCTTGCTCATGGTGGCGACGAAGCGGTCGGGGTGGCCTTGCGCCAATGCGCGCGCGAACCGTTCGGCGAAGTCGCGTACCGCGGGCCACTCGGCCTTCGGGGTCAGCGGCACGACGACGTGGACGCCCTTGCCGCCCGACAGCAGTGGAAAGCTGGCAAGGCCGATCTCGCCGAGTTGGTCGCGCACGAACTCCGCCGCCTTCTTCGTATCGGCGAAATCGAGTTCCTCGTCGGGATCGAGGTCGAAGATCATCCGGTCGGGCCGCTCCAGCGCGTCGACGCGCGAGCCCCAGCCGTGGAACTCGATCGTTCCCATCTGCACGCAGGTCAGCAGCCCCGCGGCGTCGTCGACCCAGAGGTAATCCTCGCTCGAGCCGTCCTTCTCCGCGACCGCGACGCGGTGCACCGCGTCGCCGAACGACCCCGCGTCGTGCTTCTGGAAGAAGCACTGCTTCGCGCGCCCTTGTGGGCAGCGCACCAGGCTGATCGGGCGGTGCCCGCTCCACGGCAGCATGATCGCGGCGACGGCGGCGTAATAATCGGCGAGGTCGCCCTTGGTCACCTTCGCGTCGGGATCGATCACGCGGTCGCGGTTGGTGATCTTCACGCTCGGCGCTGGCGTAGCGGCGATCGGTTGCGGCTGTTCGAGCACGACGTCGGACGCCGCCTTGTCCCCGCGCAGGCCGAGGAAGCTTGGGTGGCGCAACAGGCCATCGGGCGTCGTCTCGGTGAAGGCGATCTCCGCGACCAGATCGGGTCTGACCCAGTGCGCGCCCTTGACCATCGCGCGCGGCGCGTCGACCGGTGCGGTCTTGCGGGCGCGGCGGTCGAGCTGTTCGCGCAATTCGTTCATCAGCGCTTGCGTGAAGCCGGTGCCGACCTTGCCGGCGTAACGCAGTTGGCCGCCCTCATGCACGCCGAGCAGCAGCGACTTGAACCCGCGCTTCTTGGTCGAGGGCAGCCAGCCGACAATCACGAATTCCTGCCGCCGCGTGCATTTGATCTTGAGCCAGTCGGAGGATCGACCGCCATGGTAGCGCGCGTTGGCGCGCTTCGACACCACACCTTCCAGCCCTTCGGCGCACATCTTCTCCAGCAACTGCTCGCCACTGCCGACGACGTGCTCGGCATAGTGGAGCCGCGAGTTGTCGCCGATGATCGCCTGCAACCGCGCCTTGCGCGTCGTCGTCGGCAATGCGGTCAGCTCCTCGCCGTCGATGCTGAGCAGGTCGAACGCGAAAATTGTCATGTCGCCGCCCGACGCGATCGCGTCCTTGAGCGTCGAGAAGTCGGGCCGTCCGTCCTTGAACGCGACGATCTCGCCGTCGATCAGGGCGGATTTCACGTCGAGTGCCGCTGCGGCATCGGCGATGCCGCGGAACTTGTCGCTCCAGTCGAGCCCGCTGCGCGTAAATACCCTGGCCTTGCCGCCCGCCACCGCGACCAGCGCGCGATAGCCGTCGTATTTGACCTCGTGCAGCCACGCCGATCCGGTCGGCACCGTGTCGACCAGCGTGCAGAGCTGCGGTTCGGTGAAGGCGGGCAACGCGGCGATTTTGGCAGCCTTTCGCGCAGGTTTGCGCTTGGGCTTCTTGCCTTCCGCAATCTCCTGCATTGTCCGCCCGGTTGAGACGCTGGTCAGCGCGGTCTCGACCAGCGTGTCGGTGCCACCGGCCTCCGCATCTCCGATCTTGCGCAGCAGCCAGTTCTCGCGCTTCTCTTTGGCTCTGGGCTTGAGCCGGATCAGCAGCCACTCGCCGCGCATCCGCTCGCCGTCGAGCACGAAATGGAGGTGCCCGGCGTCGAGATCCTTCGCGCTCTTGCCCTTGATCGGCGACCAGGTGCCGCGGTCCCACAGCATCACCGTGCCGCCGCCATATTCGCCCTTGGGGATCGTGCCTTCAAAGGTGCCGTAGTCGAGCGGATGATCCTCGGTGCGGACGGCCAGCCTTTTCTCGTCGGGGTCGAGGCTCGGCCCACGCGTCACCGCCCAGCTTTTCAGCACGCCGTCGACCTCGATCCGAAAGTCCCAGTGCAGCCGCGTCGCGTCATGCTTTTGCACCACGAAGCTGTTGCCGTGACCTTTTGCCAGTGTACCCGCGGGCTCCGCGGTGCGCGTGAAGTCGCGCTTGGCATTGTAGCGGGCGAGGGGATCGTCGGCGGCCACTGGAGAGTCAGGCGCGCTTCTTCGCCGGCGCCGGCTTCTTCGCCGCCGGCTTTTTCGCGGCAGGCTTCTTCGCTGCCGCCTTGGCCCCTGATTTCGACGCAGCCTTCTTCGCCGGCTCGCCACCCGACTTGCCCTCCATCGACTTCTTGAGCGCCGCCATAAGATCGACGACGTTCGACGCCGAGCGCCCGTCCTCCTCCTTGTCCTCGATGATCTTGGTCTTGCCCTTCGCTTTCCGCTTGCGCTCGATCAGTTCCTTCAGCGCATCGACGTAGCGGTTGTGGAACTCCTGCGGATCGAACGCCGCGGTCTTGCGATCGATCAGCGCCTCGGCGAGGTCGAGCAGCTCCGCGTCGGGTTTGCTGTCGGGGATGTCACGGAAATATCCCTGCGCCTTGTTGACCTCGTCGGCGTAGCGCAGCGTCTCCAGGATCAGCCCGCGCCCGCACGGTTTCAGGCTGACGATATATTCGCGCCCGCGCATCGCCAGCTGTCCGAGGCCGACCTTCTTCGTCCGCCTGAGCGCCTCGCGCAGCACGATGAACGCTTCCTCCGCCAGATCGTCGGCGGGGACGACGAAATACGGCTTCTCGTAATAAAGGACGTCGATCTCCGACTGGTCGACGAACTGCGTCAATTCCAGCGTCTTCTTCGATTCGAGCTTCACCGCGTCGATCTCGTCCTGCTCCAGCAGCACGTACTCGCCCTTTTCGACCTCGAAGCCTTTGATGATCTCGTCCGCGTCGACGGGTCCGATGCCCGGCGCGACCTTCTCATACTTGATCCGCTCGCCCGAGGGTTCGTGGATCTGGTGAAACGCGATCTGCGCGCCCGATCTCGTCGCGGAATAGATCTCGATCGGAATCGAGACGAGCGCGAGCCGTATCTGCCCCTGCCAGTAAGCGCGCGCGGCCATATTCACCCCCTCGTTGCGTAAGCGATTCAAATCATGGGCGAACGAGTCGTTCCGCGCGCCGGCCTGGGAGTTGTTCCGCGTTGATGCAGGTTGCGCTATGGGGGGCACATGAGTGACGATCCCTTCGCGCTGTTCGACGCCTGGTATGCCGAGGCTAGGACGAGCGAACCCAACGATCCCAACGCAATGGCGCTCGCCACCGCCGATGCCGGCGGTCGCCCGTCGGTGCGCATGGTGCTGCTGAAAGGGCACGGACCCGACGGCTTCGTGTTCTACACCAACCGCGGCAGCCGCAAGGCCGAGGCGCTGGCCGAGAACATGCAGGCGGGGCTGCTGTTTCACTGGAAGTCGCTGCGCCGACAGATCCGTATCGACGGTCCGGTCAGCTTGGCCAGCGACGCGGAGAGCGACGCCTATTTCGCGACGCGCGGTCGCGATTCGCAGCTCGGCGCCTGGGCGTCCGACCAGTCGCGCCCGCTCGACGCGCGCGAAACGTTCGAGGCGCGGTTCGAGGAAATGAAGGCCCGCTTCGATGGGCAGGACGTGCCGCGCCCGCCCAATTGGGGCGGCTACCGCGTGACGCCCGAGCGGATTGAATTCTGGCAGGACCGCGCGCACCGCCTGCACGAACGCCGCCTGTTCACGCGCGACGGCGAGGCTTGGAACGAAGGATTGCTGTTCCCATGACCGAGAATGAACGCCGCCGGGTGATCCCGATCGCGATGCGCGCCGCACTGGCGAGCGTCGCGATGGCGACCAGCCTGCTGGTGATAAAGGGCTATGCCGCGTGGCACACCGGATCGGTCGCGATGCTCGGCTCGCTCGCCGACACCGGGCTCGACCTGCTCGCCAGCCTCGTCACGCTCTACGGCGTGAAGCTCGCCGCCGAGCCCGCCGACCACGACCACCGCTTCGGCCACGGCAAGGCGGAGGCGCTCGCCGCGCTGTTCCAGGTCGTCCTTATCACCGCCTCCGCGATCGGCATCGCGTGGCGCGCGGTGGAGCGTTTCTCCGCGCCGCAGGTCAACGAGGATGCGGGGCTCGGCATCGGCGTGTCGGTGCTCGCGATCGCCGCGACGCTGGTGCTGCTCGCGTACCAGCGCAGCGTGATCCGCAAGACCGGCTCGGTCGCGATCCTCGCCGACAACGTCCATTATCAGTCGGACGTACTCTTGAACGTCGCGGTGATCGCGGCATTGGTGATCGACCAGTATCTGGGCGTGAAGGGCGCCGATCCCGTGTTCGGCATCGCGATCGCGCTGTGGCTTGCATGGGGCGCGTTCCAGGCGTCGAGCCAGGCGATCGACATGTTGATGGACAAGGAATGGTCGGAGGACCAGCGCGACGCCTTCATGGAGGTCGCCGCGCGCCAGCCCGGCATCCGCGGCATCCACGACTTCCGCACCCGCCGCGCCGGCAGCCACGACTTCGCGCAGTTCCACATGGAGGTCGACGCCGACCTGACCGTGCGCGAGGCGCACGACATCGTTGAATCGGTCGAGATGGCGCTGCGCCGCAGCTTCCCCAAGGTCGAGACGCTGATCCACCTCGATCCCGAGGGGCACGAGGATACCGACAATCCGCTGGTCGAGGCGGAGGCGACGCCGCATTGGTTCGGCAAGCGGCTGTAACCTCGCTGCCGACGCAATCCCGCCGACCGCTTGCAAGGACGTTTGATGCGCATTCCCTTCACCCAGGTCGACGCCTTCGCCGAGGAAGCGTTCAAGGGTAATCCGGCCGCGGTGATGCCGCTGACCAGATGGCTGGACGACGACACGCTGCTCAGCATCGCGGTCGAGAACAACCTGTCGGAAACCGCCTTCCTCGTGCCGGATACGAGCGGGGAGGCGGATTACGAGCTGCGCTGGTTCACGCCGGGCGCGGAGGTCGCCTTGTGCGGCCACGCAACGCTCGCGAGCGGGCACGTCGTTCTGTCCTCCGACACCGACCGCGCGAGCGTCCGCTTCCGCACGCGTCAGGCGGGCGTGCTCGAGGTCGCGCGCGACGGCCACCGCTACGCGATGGCGCTGCCCGCCTGGGCGCCCGCGCCCAAGCCGCTGCCCGAGATCGTCGCCGGGCTCGAACTGCCAGACGGCGCGGTGCAGGAGACGCTGTGGCACGACAAGGGCTACGCGCTGGTCGTGGTCGAGAACGAAGCACAGGTGCGCGCGTGCGCGCCCGACATGCGCGCGCTCGCCCCGCTCGGCCCCTTTGTCATCATCGTCGCGGCCCCCGGCGAGACGACCGACATCGTCAGCCGCGTCTTCGTCCCCGCCTTCGACATCGACGAGGACCCGGTGACCGGCTCCGCGCACGCGGTCATGGTGCCGTACTGGGCCGACCGGCTCGGGCGCGACCGGATGAGCGCCTATCAGGCCTCAGCCCGCGGCGGGCGGCTGTCGTGCCGCCTGGACGGCGACCGCGTCGTGCTCGGCGGCGCATGCGTGACGGTGATCGAGGGCACGTTCCTGCTGCCGTGAGGGCAGCCAACAAAAAGGATCGACATGCTGGTCGCTTTTCTTCTGGCCGCTCAGGCGATGGCAGCGTGGAGCCCGCCCGCTCAGGCGGCATGGTCGGGCAAAGAACCGCCCGTGAAGGTGCGCATACACGCGGGCACCGCTACCATGCGTGGAAAAGCGCCGATCGCACTCGACCTCACCGCAACTACAAATGCATGCTCGATCTCGCCGTTCCTGCAACCCACGCGCGGCATCGCGTTCGAGGTGACGTCGCAGAATGGAACGCCTGTTGCCCCTGCCACGCCGATGGTCGGCTCGCCACCGCCGCCCCCGCTCGCGACAGGAGAGTTGGTCGCGGTGACGGCGGCCAAGCCCTATCACGTCGCGACGGACGAGGACGCGCGCAGCATCTTTCCCGGACCCGGCCGCTACCGGGTAAGAGCCCATATCTTTCTCTTCACGACCCCCGAAGAACCGGTGCGATACGCCCAGCTCGTGTCGGACACGATCACGGTGAACGTCACAAACTAGAATGCGCAATCGCCGACGACCCGCCACTTCGCTGTAGCCGGGCCCGTGGGATTATCGATTCGCTTCAGACTGGGCGGTAGCCGGTCGATTGATGTCTCGTCACGGCGCGACCTTCAACTGCTGCAACACGAACGCCTGCCACTCGGCTGCCTGGCGGTAGCGTTCGAACCGGCCCGACTTGCCGCCGTGCCCCGCTTCCATGTTGACGCGGTAGATCAGCGGGTTGGTGTCGGTCTTCATCTCGCGCAGCCGCGCGACCCACTTGGTCGGCTCGTAATATTGCACCTGGCTGTCCCACAGCCCGGTCGACACGTACATAGCCGGATACGCCTTCTTCGCCACATTGTCGTAGGGCGAGTAGCTAAGCATGTAATCGTAATAACGCTTGTCGGCCGGGTTACCCCACTCGTCATACTCGTTGGTGGTGAGCGGGATCGAGGCATCGAGCATCGTCGTCACCACGTCGACGAACGGCACCTGCGCGACCAGCACGGCGTAATCCTTGGGCGCCAGATTGGCGACGCCGCCTATCAGCAACCCGCCCGCGCTGCCGCCCATCGCCGCGACGCGGCCGGGCGCGGCATATTTGTTGGCAACAAGGTAGCGCGTCACGTCGACGAAATCGTTGAAGCTGTTCTTTTTGTTGAGCAGATGCCCCTGGTCGTACCAGTCGCGCCCCATCTCCTGCCCGCCGCGGATGTGCGCGATCGCGTAAACGACGCCGCGATCGACCAGCGCGAGACTCCCTGCGCTGAACCCCGGATCGCTCGAGATGCCGTAGCTGCCATAAGCATATTGGAACAACGGCGCGGTGCCGTCGCGCTTGGTGCCGCGGCGGTACATCAGCGAGACGGGCACGCGCACGCCGTCGCGCGCGGTCGCCCAGACGCGCTCGGTGACGTAGTTCGCCTTGTCGTAACCCGGCACCGGCTGCACCTTGAGCGTGCGGCGCTCGCCCGTGCGCGCGTTGATCTCGTAGGTGGTCGCGGGCGTCACCAGCGAGGTGTAGCTGTAACGCACCCACGGCGTGTCGACCTCCTCGTTGACCGACAGCCCCATCGCGTAGGCGGGCTCGTCGGCGGCGACCGGGATCGACTTGCCCGCGTCGGTCAGCAGGCTGACGCCCTTGTTCCCGCCCTCGCGCTGCTCGATCGCGACGAAGCCGGTGAACGGCTTGAAGTCCTCGATGAACGTCGTCGCGCTCGCCGGTACCAGGTCGCGCCATGCCGTCACGCCCTTCGCCGCATCGGCGTCGGCGACGGTCGCGAGCTTGTAGTTCTTGGCACCGCCCGCGTTGGTGCGGATGATCCAGCGGTTGCCGATATGGTCGGCGTTGTAGCGGAACTCGCGCGCGCGGGGTGCCACGACGGTGAACGCGGCGGGGTTGGCGGCGGGGGCGCAGCGCTGCTCGTCGCTGACGGTGCTCTGCAGGTGAATGCAGATATAGCGGCGGTCGCTCGTCTGGCCGACACCCATGTAGAAGCTGTCGTCCCCTTCCTCGTACACCAGCCGGTCGGCACTGGCTGGTGTGCCGAGCACGTGCGCCTTAACCCGCTTCGACAGCAGCGTGACCGGGTCCTTCTCGACGTAGAAGATCGTGCGACCGTCCGCCGACCAGACCAGGTCGCCCTCGACGTTGGCGACGCTGTCGCTGAGCAATTGCCCGGTCGCGATGCCCTTCACCTTGAGCACATACTGGCGGCGGCCGACCGTGTCCTCGGCCCAGGCGACGAGGCTGTTGTCGGGGCTGACCTGCCAGCCGCCGATCTGAAAGAAGTTATGCCCCTTGGCCATCGCGGGCTGATCGAACAGCACGACCGGCGCGGCGGTGACAGCGCCCCTGCGACGGATCACCCGCGGGTAATCGGCACCGGTCGCCCAGGTCGTCTGGTACCAGTATCCGTTCTCCCGGTAGGGAACGCTGTCGTCGTCCTGTTTGATGTGCGCGACCGTCTCGGCATACAGTTTCGCCTCCAGCGGCTTGAGCGGTGCGAGCCGCGCGTCGGCATAGGCGTTCTCGGCGCGCAGATACGCCAGCATGTCCGGGTTCTGCCGCTTGTCGTCGCGCAGCCAGTAGTAATCGTCTTCGCGGTTCCCGTTGGCGGAGGTTACCTGATACGGCCGCTTCTCGGCGCGGGGCGGCTGCGCCGTCTGGGCGGAGGCACCGGTCGACAGCGCCAGCCCGGTTCCGAACGCCAGCATCGTCCCGGCGAGCAGCAGCGTCTTCATGGTCCCACCCCTTTTCGTATCGTCGCACACGATACGAGCGCCGCGGTTCAGCGCAAGTAGGGGAACACGTCAGCCGCGGCGGCGCGCCTGCGGATAGGTGCCGAGCACGCGTACCCATTTCGAATGGAAGCCCAGTTCCTCCATTGCGCGGTCGAACCCCGGCTCGCCCGGCTTCCCTTCCACGTCGCAGAAGAATTCGGTCGCGGCGAAACTGCCGCCGCGCTGGTAGCTTTCCAGCTTGGTCATGTTGACGCCGTTGGTCGCGAACCCGCCCATCGCCTTGTAGAGCGCGGCGGGCACGTTCTTCACCTCGAAGATGAAGGTGGTCATCCACGCATCCGCGCCGACTGCCGGGCGGCTGCCACGCGCGAGCGCAACGAAACGCGTCATGTTGTGCTCCGCGTCGGCGATGTCGACGCCGAGGAGGTTCAGGCCGTACAGCGCGGCGGCTCCCGGCGGCGCGAGCGCGGCGACGCGCGGATCGGCCAGTTCGGCGACGATCGCGGCAGCGCCTGCGGTGTCGGGATAATTGACCGGCTGGATGCCATGCGCGCGCAGCCAGTGGCGGCATTGGCCCAGTGCCTGCGGATGGCTCATCGCCTCCGCCACATCATCGCGCGTGCCGACCCCCATCAACGCGTGGCGGATGGGAAGGAAATGCTCGCCCGTGATGACCAGTCCCGATTCAGGCAGCAGGAAATGGATGTCGGCGACGCGGCCGTGGAGCGAGTTCTCGATCGGGATCAGCGCGTGGGCGGCGCGCCCGTCCTTCACCGCGTCGAGCGCGTCCTCGAACGAGAAGCACGGCAGCGGCAGCGCCTCGGGAAACGCTTGCGTGACCGCGACATGGCTGTTGGCACCCGGTGCGCCCTGAAACGACACCGCGCGCTCGGGATCAGCGGCGGCGGCGGCGATCATCGCGTCGACGATCGGGCGGGCGGGGGCGGCGTAGTTCTGCATGTCCTGCCGCCCGCGGGTAGGGCGCGTCGGCGGGTCGCTCAAGTGCGCTTGCGGTGCTGGCCGCGCTTTTCTATGGGTTGGCCACAATTAGGGGCGGTTCTACGACATGGACGATCGGAACAACACGATTGCGGGCTGGGTGCTGGCGGGCTGCGGTGCGGCGCTGGGGCTCTCGATCGTGGGCGGCATGATCTTCCACGGCGAGCGTCCCGAGAAGATGGGCTACGCGATCGAGGGCGTCGAGGAAGCCGGTGGCGGCGGTGAGGCGAAGGCGGTGCCGATCGCGTCGCTGCTCCCGACCGCGGATCCGGCGAAGGGCGCCGAGGTGTTCAAGAAGTGCGCCGCCTGCCACACGATCAACCAGGGCGGCGCGAACGGCGTCGGCCCCAACCTGTACGCTACGCTGGGTGAGCCGATCGGGCAGGGCAAGGGCGGTTTCGCCTTCTCCGACGCGCTGAAGGGTGTCGGCGGCAACTGGGATTTCGAGCGCATGAACGCGTGGCTGACGTCGCCGCGCAAATTCGCCAACGGCACCAAGATGACCTTCGCCGGCCTGTCGAGCCCCGAGGATCGCGCCAACGTCATCGCGTACCTGAACCAGCAGGGCTCCAACCTGCCGCTGCCCGCCGCACCTGCACCGGGCGCGGAGGCGGGCGGCAACGACGCCGCGGTCGCGAACGTGACCGAGGCAGTGAAGGGCAATACCGCGGACATCGCCAACACCGGCACGCCCGCATCCGGTGCGCCCTCGGTCGATCCCAATGCGTCGAAGGACAAGGCGCTCGCGGTCACCCCGCCGGCCAAGCAGTAAGCTAAAGGCTATGCGCCGCGCGCTGATCGCTCGGATTGTCGGCGGCGCGCTGTTGCTCGGGATTGCCCCGGCCGCGCAGGCCGATGCGTTGCAGCAGCGATTGCTCGCATCGATGCGCGCGACGCCAGGCGACGGCTTCGCGTTCCGCCAGACGACCGTGGTCGAGCGTACCGGGGCCGAACGAAAGGTGCTGGTCGAGCAGTTCGACCCGCGCCGCGCAGGGCCGGCGCGCTGGTCGCTCGTCTCGGTCGACGGTCATGCGCCGACCGACAAGGACCTGTCGGGCTGGCGCAAGATCAAGCGCGACCGCGTGCCGTCCTATGCCGAGAATGCGAAATGGTTCGGCGCGGCGGCGACGCGCAGCGACGCGGGCGGTGCGACGATCTACCGTTTCGCGCAGCTGCCTGCCGGCACGCTCAAGATCGGGTCGCACGACGCTTCCGCCGACACGCAGGCCGAGGCAATCGTGAACACGCGTGCCGCGAACCCCTTCGTGGAGCGCGTCCGCTTCGTGACCAACAAGCCGTTTCGCATGATGCTGGTCGCGTCGGTGCAGAGCCTCTCCGCCGACGCACGCTACACCGCACTGCCGGGCGGCACGGTCGTGCCCGCGTCGGTATCGAGCCGCACCGCGGGATCGCTGATGGGCAAGTCGGGCACGCTATCGACGCAGACTACGTTCGATCAGGTCCGCCCGGTTCGCCAGCTTCGTGCCACGTTGATCAAACGAGCGACCTGCCGCCGCACCGGCGCGCGCGGCAGGTCACGCGAGCGCGCGTCAGCGCGGCGGCTGCGGCGTCTTCTCCTGCCGCTCGCGGTAGAAGTCCTGCACCACGGCCCAGCCCTCGGCCGCGCTCTCGACGTAGCGAAAGATGCCCAGATCGCGCTCGGACACCACGCCTTCCTCAACCAGCGCCTCGAAGTTAACCACCCGCTGCCAAAACTCCCGCCCAAACAGCAGCACCGGCATCGGCTCGATCTTGCCCGTCTGGATCAGCGTCAGCAGCTCGAACAATTCGTCGAACGTACCGAAACCGCCCGGGAACGCGGCTAGCGCGCGCGCGTGGAGCAGGAAGTGCATCTTGCGAAGCGCGAAATAGTGGAACTGCGTCGACAGTGACGGCGTGACGTAGGGGTTGGGCGCCTGCTCGTGCGGCAGCACGATGTTGAGCCCGATCGACTCGGCGTGCACGTCGGTCGCGCCGCGATTGGCGGCTTCCATGATCGACGGACCGCCGCCCGAGCAGACGACGAAGTGCCGCTTGCCCGCCTCGTCGCGCGGGAAGTTGGAGCACAGCTGCGCCAGTTCACGCGCCATGTCGTAGTATTTCGATTTCGCGACCAGGCTCTCGGCGATGCGGCGGCTCTTCTCGTCGGTCGCCAGGTCGAGCAGCGCCTGCGCCTTGGCGGGCTCGGGAATGCGCGCCGAGCCGTAGAAGACGAAGGTCGAGCCGATATGCGCTTCCTCCAAGATCAGCTGCGTCTTCAAGAGCTCGAGCTGGAAACGGACCGGGCGCAAATCCTCGCGCACGAGGAAGTCCATGTCCTGAAACGCCAGCTTGTACGCCGGGCTCTCGGTCTGCGGGGTGGAGATGCTCTGACGGGCGGCGTCGGCATCCTGTTTGGCACGCGGGAAGACGCGGCTGGGTACGCGGGTTTCTGTCATTCGCAGGCGATAAGCCGCGCGCGTGACGCCTGCAAGACGCGCTAGCGGCAGAAGCTGGTGCGATCGTCCTCCAGATGGAGATGGTCGTGGTGCGCAGCGTTGTAATCGGGCGACAGCACGGTGCCGAAGCGGCGGCATGCACTGGTATGGATGGTCTGCAGGAACCGTCGCACGTCGGGGTTGGGCGAGTTCCAGTCGCGCTGGATGCTGACGCGGCGCCCGTCCTTCAACTCGAACGTCGCGACGTCGATCGCGTTGGCGATCGCGTGCCCCGACCGGCGCGCTGGACCACGCGTGCCGACGGTGTTGCGGCATGCGTAACTGCCCATGCTGACGATGCGCGACAGTTCGGAGCCGAGAATCTGGTACGCCGCGGGCGCGACGCCGTTGCGCGCCCAGGCCGCGAACGCGCGCGCCTCGCCACAGCGGACCGCGCCCAAATTCGCGGTCGGCACGCCGATGTCGAGCAGCTTGACCGTGCCGGTCAGCCCGCAGCCGGGGCCGGTCTG
>NZ_CAJYVU010000021.1 GCF_913778135.1 uncultured Sphingomonas sp.
ACCGTCAAGCCTGAGACGGTCAACCATTACGAACTCGGGCTCAAGAACCAGTTCCTTGATCGTCGCGCGACCGTGAACGTGGCTGCGTTCTGGACCGACATCTTCGACTATCAGGCGACCGTCACCAACAGCCAGTTGAGCGTGCTGCGCGGCTATCTCGCCAATGCCGGGCATGTCCGCACCCGCGGGGTCGAGATCGACTCGGCGTTCCGCCCCACCAGCCGGCTGAATGTCTACGCCAACGCCGCCTACACCGACGCCAAATATCAGCGCTTCACCGACGCGCCATGCCCGCCCGAACTCTCGGGTGGCACCGCGCTGCCGATCGTCAACGGGCAGATCGTCGGCACGCCTGCCGCCGCGGGGACGCCGGGCAATAGCCTGCCGTTCTGCAACATCTCTGGGCAGCGTATTCCCGGCGTGTCGAAATGGGCGTTCTCCTACGGCGCGGAATATGGCGTGCCGACGAACATCGGCGGTAACGAAGGCAACGTCTACATCGGCTATGACGGCAGCTACCGCTCGAACTTCTCGTCCAATCCGTCGGAATCGATCTACACGCGGGTGGACGGCTATTCGATCTCCAACGTCCGGGTGGGCTACCGCGAGGGTAGCCGGCTCAACCTGTTTGGCTGGGTGCGAAACGTGTTCGACCAGGATTATTTCGAGTTGTTGGCCACGCAGTCGGGCAACACCGGGCTCGTCGTCGGACAACCGGGTGATGCGCGCACCTACGGCGTGACTTTCTCGGCGTCGTTTTGAGTTTGGTGACGCTGGAGCAACAGACGTGGCTGATCTTGTCTTGAGCAACGCAGGCGAGAACCTGCACATGCAAGTGTTCCATTGCTGTTACAAAGCAAACGCCCGGGCCGTTTCCGACCCGGGCGCCTGCGTGACGATCAACTCGTCAGCCCCCTAATCCTGCATTCCGCCCGCACGCCTCATCTTCGGTGAGGCGGGGCTGGTCTGCTTTCCCCGAACCACGGCTTCTGCCTGTGTGCCAGTGCGATCATTGCTAGGTTAGCCCGGGTTGGCTGTCGACTGTTATGAACGCCGGCTAAACCGATTGTGGCGCGGCTGTGATGTATTCGCCACAGCCCGGTGTCTGCGCAAGCGCCGCGGCTGCCCGTTGCCAGCCGCCTGTACCCGCCGTAGAGCGGCAGCCATGTTGCTGTCGCGCTACGAGAGCATGATCGCGCGCCGGTACCTGCTACCCGGCCGTGGTGAACGCTTCATTGTCCTGGTCGCCGGGTTCAGCCTGGGCGCGGTGATGCTCGGCGTCGCCGCGCTGGTGATCGTCATGAGCGTCATGAACGGTTTTCGCGCCGAGCTGTTCGACAAGATCGTGGGGCTGAACGGCCACGCGGTGGTGCAGGGAGTCGGTGGTCGCCTGCCCGACTGGCAGCAGGTGGTGCGCGAGGCGCGCGCAACGCCGGGCGTAACGGAGGCGACGCCGCTGATCGAGCAGCCCCTGTTCGCCACCTACAATGGTCGTGCCGAGTTCATCCTGCTGCGCGGCATGCGTGTGCAGGACATTCGCGACAATGCAACGATCCGGTCGAAGGTGCTGGTCGGCAGCCTCAACTCGGTGACGCCGGGCAGCGGCAATGTCGCGATCGGCGCGCGACTGGCCGAGGCGCTGGGCGCCACGGTCGGCTCGCAGATCACGATCTGGAACCCGCAGGGGCAATCGACACCGTTCGGCACCGTGCCACGGCAGGTCAGCTACACCGTCGGCGCGATCTTCGAGGTCGGCATCTACGATTACGACAAGGCCTATGTGATCATGCCGATCCAGGACGCGCAGACGCTGTTGCTGATGGGCGATTCGGTCAGCATGATCGAGCTTGAGACCGCAAATGCCGACAAGGTGGGCGAGATACTCGCTCCCCTCGCGCCCAAGGTGCAGGGCTATGCCATCATTCGCGACTGGCGGCAGCTGAATGCGGAGCTGTTCGACGCGCTCGCGGTCGAGCGCGTGGCGATGTTCGTGGTGCTGTGCATCATCATCCTGGTCGCCGCGTTCAACATCGCGAGTTCGCTCATCATGCTGGTGCGTGCAAAGACGCGCGACATCGCGATTCTGCGCACGATGGGGGCGAGCAGGGGGGCGATGCTGCGCATCTTCATGACGGTGGGCACGACGATCGGCGTGCTCGGCACGATCGCGGGGCTGCTGCTCGGCGCGGTGTTCCTGTTCTACCGGCAGGCGGTGGTCAATTTCGTACAGCTGGTGACCGGGCAGAATCTTTGGGACCCCTCGATCCGCTATCTGACCGAGCTGCCATCGAAGCCCGATCCGGTCGAGATCGCGGCGATCGTCATCATCACCCTCATCATGACCTTCCTCGCTACAATCTACCCCGCCTACAAGGCGGCGAGTACCGATCCGGTGCAGGTGCTGCGCTATGAGTGACGCGAGCGACAGCGAGCGCGGCCGGCGCATTGGAGCCGCCACAGGGGGCGGCTTCGCCGCGTCCGATGGCGACGGGCGGCGAGTGAGCGGGCTGGTTCTAGAGACCCGCGGTCTCGCGCGCAGTTTCACGCAAGGGTCGGAGACGATCCACGTGCTGCGCGGCGTCAATCTGGCGATCGCGCCGGGCGAGATTGTCGCGCTGTTAGGGCCATCGGGCTCGGGCAAGTCGACGATGCTTCAGGCGATCGGGCTGCTCGAAGGTGGGTTCGAGGGATCGATCCGCATCGCCGGCGACGAAGCGGCCAGACTCGACGCCGCCGGCCGCACCGCGGTGCGTCGCGACCAGCTCGGCTTCGTCTACCAGTTTCACCACCTGCTCGCCGACTTCAACGCAATCGAGAACGTGATCCTGCCGCAGCTCGTCCACGGCGCCGAACGCGCGGCGGCGGAGGCACGCGCGACGACGCTGCTGAGCGTGCTCGGGCTGGGCCACCGATTGACGCACCGCCCGTCACAATTGTCGGGCGGCGAGCAGCAGCGCGTCGCGGTCGCGCGCGCGCTTGCCAATCGGCCCGCGCTCATCCTGGCGGACGAGCCGACCGGCAACCTCGACGAGCATACCGCCGACGTGGTGCTGGCCGAGTTCCTGCGGCTGGTGCGCGAGGAAGGCTCGGCCGCGCTGGTCGCTACCCACAACGAGCGTTTGGCGAAGCGCATGGACCGCGTCGTGCGACTGCACGAGGGTCAGTTGCAGTGAGCGTCTGGCGCGAGGCGGCGACGCTCTCGGGCCGGTACGTCACGCTCCGCCCGCTCTCGCGCCGTGACCGCGAAGGGATCGTTGCCGCGCTCGCCGATGTCGGGCCGAGTTTCGCCACCATCGTACCCGACGCGTCGACGATCGACCGATGGTACGATGCGATCGAGGAGCAGGCCGCGGCCGGCCGCGCGCTGCCCTTCGTCGTGCTCGACGCGAGCGGTACGATCGCTGGGGTCACGCGCTTCCTGCGGATGAACGAGGCGCATCGCCGCGTAGAGATCGGCGGCACCGTCTACGCGCGGCGTGTCCAGCGCACCGGCCTCAACACCGAGGCGAAGCGCCTGCTGCTCAGCCATGCCTTCGAGGCGCTCGAATGCCGCTGCGTGCAGCTTCGCACCAACGTGCTCAACCGTGCCTCACGTACCGCGATCGAACGACTGGGCGCGAGGCTAGACGGCATCCTGCGCGGGCATATGCTCACTACCGATGGTGAGGTGCGCGACACCGCGGTCTACTCGATCATGGCGCACGAATGGCCGCAGGTGCGCCGCAACCTCGATCACCTGTTGTTCCGCGGGGAGCTTCGATGACCACGATCACCGACATGACTGTTCGTGCCGCCGACGGCACGCCCACCTCTCTCGATCAATGGCGCGGAAAGGTGCTGCTGATCGTCAACACCGCGTCCAAGTGCGGCTTCACGCCGCAATATGAGGGGTTGGAGGTGCTGCACCGAGAGCTTGGTCCGCGCGGGTTCGAGGTACTGGCATTCCCCTGCAACCAGTTCGGCGCACAGGAGCCGGGTGACGCGACCGAGATCGCCAACTTCTGCTCGCTGACCTACGACGTGACCTTTCCGGTTTTCGCCAAGGTCGACGTGAACGGCGCCGCGGCCGATCCGCTGTTTGATCGGCTCAAATCCGCGGCGCCGGGGTTGATGGGGACCAAGGCGATCAAGTGGAACTTCACCAAGTTCCTGATCGATCGCGCCGGCGAGGTCGTTCGACGTTACGCCCCGACCACCAAACCCGCCGACCTCCGCCGCGACATCGAAGCACTGCTGTGAAGTCCTTCGACCCAAGCGGCACATGGCGAATTATGATGGCAATGTTCGCGCTGATCTGCCTCGTGATGGTAGGACTACTTTCACTGCTTGCAGCCCTGCATTACCGCTGACGTCTCAGCCCGGTACCGCGAACGCGCTCGCGCCCTTGCGATGATCCGCCGCGGCGGTGATCGAGGTGACACCGCCGAAGAGGAAGCTGATGCCGAGGATGTAGCCCGGCAGGGTCAGTGCCGAGAACGGCACGGTCGCAAGGATGAACAGGGCGAGCAGAATGTTGATGATACCAAGCGCGATCAGCATGCCGCGCTGCCGCTTTAGCCGAAAGCCGTAGACGAGTTCGAGCGCGCCGCGCACTCCGAGCCAGACTGCGACCATCAACGTCAACGACAACGCGCCGGTCGCCGGCTCCAGCATCATGATCAGTCCGACGATCAGCGACACGATGCCGAACACGATTGAATAGCCGCGATGCGCGCTGCCGTGACCGAACAGCGCCGCCGCGATCGCAAAACCGCCCGCAACGAAGAAGAATGCGCCGATCACCACGGTTGCGGCAAAGGTAGCGGCGAACGGCCACACGAAAGCGGCAATCCCGAGCAGCACCGACACGATGCCGTAGGCCATGATCCAGCCCCAGCCACGTCCCATTTCGACCCCGGCGATCCCGCCGGCACCGCGCACGTCCGTCATCGTCCAATCTCCTGTCTGCGCCGCCGAACGGACGCACGAAGGTACGGTTCCGCGCTGGCCGAATCACGCTGGCACGCCTAGGTTGTGGTGATGCCGCATTCCGGGTTCGTGCCGCTCCGCATCTTTTCCTGCTACACTATGCTCGATGGCGCGATCGATCCGAAGGCGATTGCCAAGCGCGCGGCGAAGCTCGGCTTCCCCGCCGCGGGATTGACCGACCGCAACGGGCTCTACGCCGCGATGGCTTTCTCCGACGGCGCGTTTGCGGCCGGCGTGCAGCCGGTGATCGGGACGATGCTCGGCATCTGCCGCCCCGACATGCCCGAGGGCGGCGCGCCGGTCGTCGACTGGATCGCACTCTACGCGCAGGACGCCGCGGGCTACGATAATCTGTGCGCGCTGGTCAGCCAGGCGCATCTCGACCGACCGCTCGAGCACGCGCCGCACGTGACGTTCGACGCGCTTGAGCGGCATACCGCCGGGCTGATCGCGCTGACCGCGGGTGGGGAAGGAGCGCTCGCGCGTCTATTCGCGGAGGATCAGCCCGCACGTGCCACCGCCTATGCCGACCGGTTGCAGGCATTGTTCCCAAACCGCCTCTACGTCGAACTCGTCCGGCGCGGCGACACGGTCGAAGAGGCGGCGGAGGAGGCGCTGATCGATTTAGCCTACGCACGCGACCTGCCGCTCGTCGCGACCAACCCGTCCTGCTTCGAGGAGGCGAGCTTCGGCGAAGCGCACGACACGATGCTGTGCATCGCCAATTCCACCTACGTCGAGACCGAGGACCGCCCGCGCAGCTCACCCGAGGCGTGGATGAAGCCGGCGGCCGAAATGCGCGCGCTGTTCCATGACCTGCCCGAGGCGATCGACAACACGCTGGTCGTCGCGCAGCGCTGCGCGGTCGCGGCACCCAAGCGCAAGCCGATCCTGCCCAGCCTCGCCGGCGATCGCGAGGGCGAGGCGGCGATGCTGCGCGACCGCGCGCGCGAGGGGCTGGAGGCGCGGCTCGCGCGAATTGAGGAGCTAGCTGAGGTGGCAGGCGACGCTGCCGAGCCCCTCGCTTCCGATTGGAAGCAGGGCTACCGCGACCGGCTCGAGTTCGAGCTCGACGTTATCATCCAGATGGGTTTCCCCGGTTACTTCCTGATCGTCGCCGACTTCATCCAATGGGCGAAGTCGCACGACATTCCAGTCGGGCCGGGGCGCGGATCGGGCGCCGGCAGCGCGGTCGCCTGGGCGCTGACGATCACCGACCTCGATCCGATCAAGCTCGGGCTTCTGTTCGAGCGCTTCCTCAATCCCGAGCGCGTGTCGATGCCCGACTTCGACATCGACTTCTGCGAAACCCGCCGCGGCGAAGTAATCCGCTACGTGCAGGAGAAATACGGCCGCGATCAGGTGGCGCAGATCATCACCTTCGGTAAACTGAAGGCGCGCGCAGTGTTGAAAGACACCGGACGTGTGCTGCAGATGAGCTACGGTCAGGTCGACCGGCTCGCCAAGCTGGTCCCCAACCATCCGACCGACCCGTGGGACCTCAAACGCGCGCTGAACGGCGTGCCCGAGCTCGCCAAGGAATATGCCAACGACAATCAGGTCCGGCATCTGCTTGACCTGGCGACGCAGCTGGAGGGGCTGCCGCGGCACTCGTCAACGCACGCTGCGGGCGTGGTGATCGGCGACCGGCCGCTGGCGCAGCTCGTGCCCCTCTACCGCGATCCACGCTCCGACATGCCGGTGACGCAGTTCGACATGAAATATGTCGAAGGCGCAGGGTTGGTGAAGTTCGACTTTCTCGGCCTGAAAACGCTGTCGGTCCTCAAGAAAGCGGTGCAACTGCTTGCCAAGCGCGGTGTCTCGGTCGATCTCGACGCGTTGCTGTGGGATGACACGGCAGTCTACGATCTGCTTCAAAGCGGCAACACCGTGGGCGTGTTCCAGCTTGAATCGGAAGGCATGCGCCGTACGCTGTCGGCGGTGCGTCCGTCCAACTTCGGCGACATCGTCGCGCTCGTGTCGCTCTACCGACCGGGGCCGATGGACAACATTCCGTCGTTCGGCCGACGCAAGCAGGGCACCGAGCCGATCGAATATCCGCACGCGCTGCTCGAGCCGATCCTGGCCGAAACCTACGGCATCTTCGTTTATCAGGAACAGGTGATGCAGGCGGCGCAGGTGCTGGCGGGCTACTCGCTCGGCGGCGCCGACCTGCTCCGTCGCGCGATGGGCAAGAAGGTCAAGGCGGAGATGGACGCGCAGCGCTCGATCTTCGTCGCCGGGTGCCAGGAGGTGAACGGCATCCCCAAGGCCAAGGCGAACGAGCTGTTCGACTTGATCGACAAGTTCGCCGGCTACGGTTTCAACAAGAGCCACGCCGCCGCCTACGCGCTGCTCGCCTATCAGACCGCGTGGCTGAAGGCGCATCACCCGCACGAATTCTTTGCGGCATCGATGTGCTACGACCTGCACCTGACCGATAAGCTCGCGATCTTCGTCGAGGATGCGCGACGCATGAACGTCGAGCTGCTGCCGCCGTGCATCAACGCCAGCCAGGCCGAGTTCGACGTCGAGACGACTGCGGTCGGCGGTCTCGCGGTGCGCTTCGCGCTCGCGGCGCTCAAGTCGGTGGGTGAGGGCGCGATGGAGCGGCTGGTCGAGGCGCGTGACCAAGGTGGCGCGTTCAAGAACCTCAGCGATCTCGCCGACCGGGTCGATCCGCGCCTCATCAACAAGCGTCAGCTGGAGACGCTCGCGGCGGCGGGCGCGTTTGACGGGCTCGACGCCAATCGCGCCGGGGTTCATGCGGTGGCTGAGACGATCCTCGCGGTTGCCGCCAGCGCGCATCATGGCCGCACCAGCGGGCAGGGCGGGTTGTTCGGTGAAGAGAGCCACGCCGGCGACGTGATCAAGCTGCCGACGACCGCGCGCTGGAGTCTGATGGAGCGGATGGAGCAGGAGAAGGACGCCTTCGGCTTCTACTTCTCCGCGCACCCGGTCGATCGCCACCGGATGCTTGCCAAGATGCACGGCGCGCGGACCTTCGCGTCGTTGAACGAGCTTCACATCGCCGATGGCGCACGCGTCGGCGCGACGTTGGCAGTGCTGGTCGAGGAAGCGCGCTGGCGCACCTCGGCGCGCGGGCGGCGTTTCATGATGGCGACCTGTTCGGATGCAACGGGGCAGTTCGCCGCCACCTGCTTCGAGGATGGTACGACCGAGGACCTTGAGGAGGCGGCGCGGATCGGCGGGTGCGGGTTGCTGACGGTCGAACTCGATCGCCGGCCGGGTGAGGAGACGCCGCGCGTCAGCATCAAGGCCATCAAGCCGTTCGAGACGCTTGCCGCAACGACCCGCTTCGCGCTCGACGTCGCGGTGAGTGGCGCCGCTGCAATCCCGGCGCTCGCCGCGCTGATCGGGGAACGGCGCGGCCGGCGCGGCAAGGTGACGCTGAACGTGCCGGCGGGGGACGGCAGCACCGCGCGCGTGTTGCTGGGACACGATTTCTCGCTCGACGCCGAGCTTGCCGAGCAGATCGAGGGGCTGGCCGGGGTCACCTCGGTCAGCTTCGACGTGGAGGAAGTCCGCCTGCGCGCGGTCGGCTAGAACAACTCGCCCTGCGCGCCCGGCGGTGGGCGAAAGCGTGAGCAGTCGAGATTCAGGCGCCGGCGATCGTCGGAAAACCCGTGTTTCGCCCGCGCGATGCGGAAGCGGGTGCGCAGCAGCTCCGCCCAGACGCCTTGCCCGCGCATGCGGGAGAAGAAGCCGGGATCGTTGTCCTTGCCGCCGCGCAAGCTCTGGATCGTCGCCATCACCTTGCCCGCGCGATCGGGAAAGTGCGCGTCGAGCCAGGCGCGGAACAGGGGGGCGACCTCCCACGGCAGGCGCACGGGGATGTACGATACACCGAGCGCGCCCGCGTTGGCTGCTGCCGCGACGACCGCCTCGACCTCGTGATCGGTGACCGCGGGAATGACGGGTGCCATGTTGACATAGGTCGGCACGCCCGCGTCCGCGAGTTTCCGAACCGCCGCCAGTCGCCGCGCCGGCGTGGGCGCACGCGGTTCTATCGTCATCGCGATGCGCGGGTCGAGCGAGGTGATCGAGATCGCGACCGCCACCTGGCGCTTCTCCGCCATCGCTGCGAGGATATCGAGGTCGCGCGTGACACGGTCGGACTTGGTCGTGATGACCACCGGGTGATCGCACGCGGCGAGCACCTCCAGCAGCGCGCGCGTGATCTGCCACTTGCGCTCGATCGGCTGATACGGATCGGTGTTGGTTCCCATCGCGATCGGTGCGCAGGCATAGCCGGGCTTTCGCAACTCGGCCTTGAGCAGGTCGGCCGCACCCGGCTTGGCGAACAGCTTGGTCTCGAAGTCCAGCCCGGGCGAGAGGTCGTGAAAGGCGTGGCTGGGCCGTGCGAAACAGTAGATGCAGCCGTGCTCGCAGCCGCGATAGGCGTTGATCGATCGATCGAACGGCACGTCGGGCGAGGTGTTGCGCGTGATGATCGTGCGCGGAAGCTCGATCGTTACCGTGGTGCGTAGCGGTGCGACGGTGCCATCGACGTCCTCGCGCACGTCGAGCCAGTCGCCGTCGGCTTCGCTCTGCGGCAGGTTGAAACGCCGGCTCTCCGCGTTGAGCGTCGCGCCTCTCGTCGCTCGATTCTTCTGCGCTGCCATGTGTTGAGGTTAAGAAACAAACCAGAACATAGCAAGAACGTTGGTGTCAGCGCTCCAGCAGCCGCGGCATTAACTCAACGAAGTTGCAGGGACGGTGTCGGCTGTCGAGCTGGTCCTTGAGGATGCCATCCCACGCGTCCTTCACCGCGCCGGTCGAACCCGGCAGCGCGAAGATATAGGTGCCGCGCGCGACGCACGCGCAGGCGCGGCTCTGCACGGTCGAGGTGCCGATCGTCTGGTATGACAACCAGCGGAACAGCTCGCCGAAGCCCGGGATCATCTTGTCCGCGACACGCTCGATCGCCTCGGGCGTCACGTCGCGCCCGGTCACGCCGGTGCCGCCAGTGGTGATGACGCAGTCGACTTGCTGGTCATCGATCCAGCGATTGAGCTGGTGGACGATAGCGTCGGCGTCGTCGCGCATAATGACTCGGTCGGCGAGCGAGTGCCCCGCTGCCTCAAGCCGCGCGACCAACGTGTCACCCGAGCGATCCTCCGCCAGCCCGCGCGTGTCGGAGACCGTCAGCACCGCAATACGAACGGGCGTGAAGGTGCGGCTCTCGTCGATCGGCACGCGACTATTCGGCGCGGGTGGAGGAGGCGGGGCTGACCGTGCCGTTGACGGCGATCGCGGTGTTGGGCGCCTGCGCGTTCATCCGCACTGCGGTCGCACCCGGCAGGCCGGGGAAACGCGGCCACATGCCCTGCGCCAGCGCGGACCGGCTCGGCGAAGCGGCCTTGCCGCCCTGCGCCTCGTACATCCAGTAATTGCGCAGCACCGTTACGACGTAACCGCGCGTCTCCCAGTAAGGGATGCTCTCGATGTAAAGCAGCGGGTCACCGCCGTCGCGGACGATGCCGTTCCACTCGCCGACGTGCTGCGGCCCGGCGTTGTAGGCGGCGATCACCTTGGGCAGCAGCCCGCCGGTCATTCCCATGTCGCGCAGCCGCTCGATATGGCGCTGCCCGATGTCGAAATTGGTCGACGGACGCGTCAATGCTGCCTGATCGACCGTCAACCCGCGTTCGCGCATGTAATCGGTCGCCGCGGCGGGCATGATCTGCATCAGGCCATAAGCGCCCGCTTGGCTCTTCACCTTGGTGCGGAAGCCCGATTCCTGCAGCGTGTGCGCGTAGACCAAAGCCTTGTCGATCCGCCAACCGCTGTCGGGCGTCCAGCTCGGCTGCGGGTAGCGCGCCTCGGCGAGCGCGGTGACGCCCTGCGGCATGTTGTGCGCCAGCCACACGGTGGTTGAAGCGAGATCGAGCTGCTCGGCGAGGCGCGTCAGGCTGCTGAATTCGCTCGGTGAACCAATCCGCGCCTGCTGACGCAACACGGTGTCGGCCTCGTCATCCTCACCGATCTCGACCAGCGCGGCGGCAACGCGGACGTTGGGGCGGCGTTCGAGCGCGGCCCAGTCGTCAGTCACCCGCTGCGGACGCGATTTCGCGAGATCGATTCCGAGTGCCTGCCGCGCGAGCAGGCCGTAAAAGGTTTCGCCGAATTGCGACGCCTGCTTCAGCCGCGCCTCGACCTTGTCGGGGCGGCCGCACATCATGTCGGCGCGCGCGGCCCAGTAGAGCGCGGTTGCGCGCAGGTCGGTATCGGGTGCGCGCGCCGCGACATTCTCGAAGGCGGGGCTCGTCGCACCGCAATCTTTCTGTCGCCACGCCGCGAGCGCGCCGGTCCAGCGTGCCTGGATCGTCCAGTCCCCCGCGCCGCTCTCCGCCTTCGCCGCCAGCGCGCGCGCCTGGGTGTCGAGACCCTGGAGGAAGTAGATCCACGCGATGCGCGCCTGCCACTCGGTCTGCGCCTCGGGCGAGAGCCCTTGCGTCTGGTCGAGCAGTGCTTCGGCCTCGGCGCCAGAATCGGCCTTGATGAACGGCTGCATCCTGGTGGCGAGATCGGCGGCGATCAGGTCGCTCTTGGTCGCCTTCGCGCGGGCACGGACGGGGGCGCCGTCGTTCCAGATCAGCCGCTGCTGCGCGGGCAGCGGCGGCAGATCGGTGACGCCGCGCAGCTTAGCGATCCGCTCCAGCTGATCGGCCTGCGGCAGTTCGGGCGCTTCGTTGATGAGCTTGAGCAGCGCGTCGGCTTCGACCTTCGGGCTACCCTTTGCAGTGTAGAGTTCTGCGCGTGCGTAGGCGTGCAGGGGCCCTTGCGCCATGCTGTCGAGCGCGATCTGCGCGTCGCTCCAGCGACTCTCGTTGATCGCGGCGAACACCGCGCGGTAGCCGTCACGCTGCTCGGGTGTCAGTTGCGGCGGAATACCCGACCGGCGCGCGGCGGGTGCCGGCTCCGCCGTCGCGGGCGCGGCCACCGCCACCAGAGTGCAGGCCGCGGCCAGCCATGCCCGCTTCAACCCCGTTCTCACTTCCGAAGCCCCTCGTTCAGCAAGATCAGATCCTTCCACGCTTCCGCCTTGCACGCCGGCCGGTCCAGCAGGACGCGGGGGTGATGGCTCGCAACGACACGCGTGCTGGTGCCATCCTTATGGTTAAAGGCGTGCAAACGCTCGCGTGCGCTTGCGACATTCGTCGCCAGAACGGCACGGGTCGCCGCATCGCCCAGCACGAGCAGGTTCGCGGGAGCGGCGAGTGACAGGTGATGGCGGGTGACCTCGCCCAATCGCTGTTCCAGATCACGCGGTACGCGGCCGATCGTCGGGCGGCGAACGCAGACCGAGGCGAGCAGAACGTCGCCGCGCGTCAGGCCGATTGCGCGCAGCATGTTGTCGAACAGCTTGCCCGTCTCGCCACCCAGTAGCTGGTCACGGTCGCCGCGCTCCGGACAGTCGACCAGCACCATCAGCGCCGCGTCGGCGGGTCCGGTCGCGCCGATCGGCTCGCCCGACCACGACGCGTCGGGCGCGTCCTTCCCGGCGCGCCAGGTCACGAACTCGGCGAGCGTCGCCGGCATCGCGGCGGACGGCGCCGCTGCCGATCCCGACGCCCGGACGACAGGATCGGCCAGCGTCGCGGTCGTAGCGTCAGAAGGCGCTAAATTGTTCTGCTTCAACCAGTTGACGGGTTCGTCGCCCACCACCACGTCGACACCGGCGTCGCGCCACCAGTCGAGCGTGCTCGCCGCCAGTTCGGTCCAGTTTTCACCGGCCCAGTCGATGTGCTGATCTGCCCCCATTGTCGCGCGGCATAGGATGCGCGGTTGACGCGAAGGTCAATGTACTGGCACCGCAGCACAGGCAGGATGGTGCTGCGGTGCGACGAGGAGCGCGCCCGCGCGAGAGGAGAGTGTGAAGTGAGCGATCGCGAATCGATGCCGTACGACGTGGTAATCGTCGGCGCCGGCCCCGCCGGGCTGTCGGCGGCGATCCGCATCAAACAACTCGCCGCCGAGAAGGACGCCGATATCTCGGTCTGCGTGCTCGAGAAGGGCTCGGAGGTCGGTGCGCACATCCTGTCGGGCGCGGTGATCGATCCGCGCACGCTCGACGAGTTCCTGCCCGACTGGCGCGACGATGGCTGTCCGCTCGCCGAGGTGCCCGTCACCGAAAACATCCACTGGGTGCTCACCAAGAACAAGAAGGTCAACCTGCCGCACCTGTGGACGCCGCCGTTCCTCCACAACAAGGGCACCTACACCGGCAGCCTTGCCAACCTGTGCCGCTGGCTGGCGGGCAAGGCGGAGGAGCTGGGCGTCGAAATCTTTCCGGGCTTCGCCGCGGCCGAGGTGCTGTTCAACGAGGACGGTAGTGTGAAGGGTGTCGCGACTGGCGACATGGGCGTGGCGCGCGACGGCACGCACAAGGGCGACTATCAGCCGGGACTGGAGCTGCACGCGAAATACACCTTCTTCTCCGAAGGCTGCCGCGGTCACCTGTCGAAGGAGCTGATGCGCATCTTCGACCTGCGCGCTAATTGTGATCCGCAAGTTTATGGTCTGGGCATCAAGGAACTCTGGGACATCGATCCAGAGCTGCACACGCCGGGCAAGGTCATCCACACGCAGGGCTGGCCGCTCAGTGAAACCGATGGTTCGAATGGCGGCGGCTGGATCTACCACCAGGCGAACGGGCAGGTGTCGATCGGCTTCGTCACCTGGCTCAACTACACCAACCCGTATGTGTCGCCGTTTCAGGAAATGCAGAAGTGGAAGACCCATCCCGAGGTCGCTGCGCTGCTGAAGGGCGGCAAGCGTGTCAGCTACGGCGCGCGCGCGATCTCGGACGGGGGGCTGCAGTCGATCCCGAAGCTCGTCTTCCCCGGCGGCGCGCTGATCGGCGACAGCGCGGGTTTCCTCAACGTGCCGCGGATCAAGGGCACGCACACCGCGATGAAGTCGGGCACGATGGCGGCAGAGGCCGCAGTCGATGCGATCCTGTCGCAGCGCCAGGGTGATGAACTAACGGCTTATCCGGACGCGTTCGAGAACAGCTGGGTCAGACAAGAGCTGTCGATCGTTCGCAATGTCGTGCCGCTGGTCAAGAAGTTTGGCGACTTCATGGGATCGGGCCTAGCCGGCATCACGATGTGGTCCGAATATCTCGGGCTCAAGATGCCGTTCACGCTGCATCACCATCCGGACAACGAAACCTTGTGGCGCAAGGACATGGTCAAAAAGGTCGAGTACCCGAAGCCCGACGGCGTGCTGACCTTCGACAAGCTGTCATCGGTGTTCCTGTCGAACACCAACCACGAGGAGGATCAGCCCGTCCACCTGACGCTCAAGGACGCGTCGGTGCCGGTCGAGCACAATCTGCCGCTCTACGACGAACCGGCGCAGCGTTATTGTCCCGCGGGCGTTTACGAGATTGTGGGCGAAGACACGCACGATCCCCGTCTGGTGATCAACGCGCAGAACTGTGTCCACTGCAAGACGTGCGACATCAAGGACCCGACGCAGAACATCAACTGGGTCGTGCCCGAAGGCGGTGGTGGACCCAATTACCCGAACATGTGACTTTGCCCGATCCGCTCGCCGCCGCCGTCGCGCGACGGCGAGCCTTTTGTTCTTGACGGGATTGCTGCTCGGTGCGCCAGCGTTGGCGCAGACCAACGTCGCCGACACCAAAGCCGTCGATCGCGCGGACAGAAGCGTCACCGAACCAGAGGTCGCGGCCTATCTGCGCGCCCGGGTGGCCGATGCGGACGGGCAGGTCGCCGTTGCAGCGAGCGACTATGATGCAGCCCTCGGTGCCTCATCTAACGACCCGGTCGTCGCGATCCGCGCCTATCGCGAAGCGGTGCGTGCTGGCGATTACGCGCTCGCCGACCGCGCTGCCGCGGTGCTGGCCCGCAAGGATGTGCTGCCGAGCGACGCGTCGCTGCTCGCACTCGCCGCAGCCGCGCGCGCCGATGATCGCGCCGCGGCCGAACGCGCGCTGACGGCGCTCGACGCGACACCGCTCAAGATCCTGTCGGCACCGCTGCGTGCCTGGGCCGCGCTCGAGTGGAAGGGCGATCCCACGACCGCGCTTGCCGTCAAGCCCACCGACGCGGTGGCCCGCCGCTTCGTCTCGGAGACGCGCGCGCTGATCCTGCTCGCGCAGGGCCGAAGCGATGAGGGCATGGCGGCGCTGCGTCCGCTGCTCGGCAACGACCAGTCGAGCACCGACACCCGCATCGCCGCCGCCCGGCTGCTGATCGCGCGGGGCAAGCGCGACCTCGCGCGCAGCCTGCTCGTCGGCGATGCTCCGCCGGTGGTCGCGCTGCGCGAACGGCCGCGCGCGCGGATCGCGCCCGGGCTCGATTTCGGCATGTCGTGGCTGCTGACCCGCGTGGCGTCGGACCTTGCGCTCGGCAAGCCGACCGGGCTCAGCTACACGCTCGTCCAGTCCGCGCTCCGCGCCGATCCGGGTAACGACCGCGCGCGCCTGCTGCTCGCGGGCGCGTTGTCGAAGGATGGCGCGACGGCGCGCGCGCTGACGGTGCTCGATCAGGTCGACCGCCGCGGCATCTACGCGGCGCAGGCGATCGACGGGCGCGTGCAGATACTCGCCGATGCGGGGCGGACTGAGGAGGCGCTCCGACTCGCGCAACCGCTCGCAAGCCCCAGCAACGGCGACCCGGCCGACGTGCAGCAGCTGGCCGACCTGTACCTGCGGCTGAACCGGCCGAGCGATGCGGTGGCGCTGTACCGGCGGCTTGCAGAGCGCGCGGGCGCTGATTGGTCCGACTGGCTGCAATACGGCGCCGCGCTCGACCGGGCTGGCGACTGGCCCGCCGCACGAGCGGCGCTGGAACAGGCCTATGCGCGCGCGCCAGAACAGCCGCTGGTGCTTAACTATCTCGGCTACGCGTTGATCGAGCATGAAGAACGCATGGCCGAGGCGCAGGCGATGCTGGAGCGCGCGGCGCGCGCGAAACCGGACGATGCAGCGATCACCGACTCGCTCGGCTGGGCCTTGTTCCGGCGCGGGCAAACCGCGCAGGCATTGCCGCTGATCGAGCGCGCGGCCGCGGCCGACCCGACCAATGCCGAGATCGGCGAGCATCTAGGCGATGTTTATTGGCGGATCGGTCGTCGCTACGAGGCGCGCTATGCGTGGACCGCCGCGCGCGCTACGGCCGAGACGCCCGACGTCGCCGCGCGGCTGTCGGCAAAGGTCGCGAACGGATTGTAAAAGGAAGCACGGTGGCGGGGCAGGTGATCGTCGAGACAGCGCCGGCGAAGCTCAACCTCTCGCTGCACGTCCGCCGACGCCGCGATGACGGCTACCACGAACTTGAGACGATCTTCGCCTTCGCGCGCGATGGCGACACGGTGACCGTGGCGCCTGGAGAAGCGTCGCTACGGATCATCGGCCCTTTCGCCGATGGCTTGGGCAACGGCCCCGACAATTTGGTGCTGCGCGCTGAAGCAGCCTTCAAGGCGACGTTCGGCATCGACGCGAGCCACGCCATCACGCTCGACAAGCATCTGCCGATCGCGTCGGGGATTGGCGGCGGGTCGGCCGATGCGGCGGCAACGCTGCGTGCGCTGGCGCGGCTGCATGGCATCGCGGCATGCGACGAGCGCCTGTTCTCGCTCGCGGCCTCGCTCGGCGCCGACGTGCCGGCCTGCCTGCTCGGCCACGCAGCGTTCGGGCGTGGGAAGGGGGACACGCTGGAGAAGATCGCCGGGTTGGGCGACATGCCCGCGTTGGTGGTCAATCCTGGCGTGGGCGTGTCGACCGCCGCGGTGTTCGCGCGTTGGGACCGTCACGATCGCGGAGCGCTGCTCGATGGCGACACGCTGAAACGCGCGATCGGTAGTCGCAACGACCTTCAGCTTCCGGCCGAGCAGGTTGCACCGGTGATCGCCGAGGTCTTACGCCTGCTCACGCAACAAGCCGGGGTGCGGCTCACACGCATGTCAGGGTCGGGAGCGACCTGCTTCGCTTTGTTCGAGACGTCAACGGCGCGTGATGCCGCCGCGCTCGCCATTGCGGCGGCGCAGCCGGATTGGTGGCAGCTCGGGACGACGGTGCGATGATCCGGTTCTCGGTCGAGGCAGGCGTCGCGCGGATCGCGCTCGATCGCGCCGCGGCGCGCAACGCGGTGCCGACCAACGGCTGGCTCGAACTTGCCCGTGTGGCGGCGCAGGTGCCCGCCGATGCACGCGCCGTGCTGCTCGCTTCCGACGTGCCCGGCATCTTCTGTGCCGGCGCCGACCTGCGCGATCTCGCCCGACTGGCCGACGATGTTCCCGCACGTGCCGCCTTCCGCACGGCGATGCGCGACGGCATCGAGGCGTTAGCCAGCTTGCCGATGCCAGTGATCGCGGGCGTGGAGGGGGGATGTCATGGCGCTGGCGTGGCGCTCGCGCTCGCCTGCGACCTGATCGTCGCCGGTCCCACGGCGCGCTTCGCGATCCCGCCCGCGCGGCTCGGCATCGGCTATCCGGCGCAGGACGTCGCGCGCTTGTCTGCCCGCGTCGGGCGCGGTCAGGCGGCGCGGCTGCTGTTCACGGCGAAAACGATCGACGCGGACGAGGCGCTGCGCATCGGTCTGGTCGATGTGATCGGCGACCCGGCGCAGACCGCTGCTGAAACCGCCGCCAACGATGGCGACGCGCTCCGGTTGCTCAAACGGATGATCGCCGACCCGCGTGA
>NZ_CAJYVU010000022.1 GCF_913778135.1 uncultured Sphingomonas sp.
GCGTAGATGCCGTAGGCCGGGCGCAGGTAGCGTCCCATGTCGATGTTGGCAGTCGGATAGCCGATCGTGCGGCCGACCTTGTCGCCGTGCTGCACCACGCCTTCTATCGCGAACGGGCGCGTTAGCAGGCGCGCGGCACCCGCCGGATCGCCGCTGCGCAACAGGTCGCGGACCCGGGTGGAGGAGACCGTCTCGCCTGCCAGCGTCACTGCCCCGACCGTTTCGGCGGTAAAGCCCAGCGCGTCGCCATACACGGCAAGGCCCGCCGCATCACCGACCTTGCCCTTGCCGAAGGTGAAATCCTCGCCGGTGACGACGCCCGCGACGCGCAGGCGATCGACCAGCCGCTCGGTCACGAACTGCTCCGCCGTCAGCGCCGCAAAGGCGGCGTTAAAGTCGAACACCACCATCGCGTCGGCACCCGCGGCGGCGAACAGCCGCTCGCGCTGGTCGAGAGTTGAGAGGCGGAACGGGGCTGTGTCGGGGCGGAAGAAGCGTACCGGGTGCGGATCGAACGTAGCGACGAGCGCGGGGCGTCCTTCTGCCCGCGCACGCTCGACCGCGCGCGCGACCACTGCCTGATGCCCGAGGTGAAATCCGTCGAAGTTGCCGAGCGCGACAATCCCGCCGGCGAGATGCGGCGGCACCGCGGCGCTGCCGTCGAGGCGCTCCATGCCGCGCGCTCTACGGCCGGGCGCGCGGGGCGACAAGTATGCGCGCGCTCACCGCTCGAGCCGGACGAAGCTGTAGGCAGGGCGCTGCCCTTCCGCCGCATGATCCTCACGCGATACCTCGCGCCAGCCGGTGAACGGCGGGACGATCGCGTCGCCCGCGGGTGCGGCGTGCACCTCGGTCAGCTCGATCGCCGCGGCGCGGGGCAAGAACAGCGCGAAGATCTCAGCGCCGCCGATCACCGCGACCTGTTTGCCGGCGACGCGCAGCGCGGCGGCCGGATCATGGACGACCTCCGCGCCCGCCGCCTGCCACTGCGGGTCGCGGGTGAGCACGATATGGCGCCGTCCGGGCAAGGGAGCGGGAAAGCTCTCAAACGTCTTGCGTCCCATCACCATCGCGCGGCCCATCGTCAGTGCCTTGAAATGGCGCAGGTCGGCGGGGAGATGCCACGGCAGCTTGCCGTCCACCCCGATGACGCCGTTCTCCGCGCGGGCGAGGACGAAGGTGACGCTCATATTCAGACCGCGACCGGTGCTGCGATATGCGGGTGCGGATCGTAATCGACGACGCGAAAATCGTCGATTTGATAATCGAAGATCGAGGCCGGGCGTCGCAGCAGTTCGAGCCGCGGATGGCCGCGGGGTTCGCGCGACAGCTGCTCGCGGACCAGATGCTCGTGGTTCAAATAGATGTGCGCGTCGCCGCCGCTCCACACCAGTTCGCCGGGCAACAGGTCGCATTGCTGCGCCAGCATGTGAACCAGCATCGCGGCGGAGAAGGCGTTGAACGCGAAGCCGAGCCCGAGGTCGCACGACCGCTGCCACAGCAGCCCCGACAAGCGGCCGTTCGCGACGAAGAACTGGTACGTCATGTGGCACGGCGGCAGCGCCATGCGGTTCACTTCGGCGACGTTCCAGCCGGTGAACAGCAGCCGGCGCGAGGTCGGATTGGTGCGTATCGCCTCGACCAGCTCGGCGATCTGATTGACCCCGGTGCCGCGGCGGAACAGGTCGTCGCCCGCTGGCTCATAGGTCGGCCAGTCAACCCATTGCTTGCCGTAGACCGGGCCCAGGTCACCCCATTCGGCCGCAAACGCATCGTCGGCCAGAATGCGCGCCTCGAACGTATCGCGCTCGATCGCCTCACCGGTCTCGCGGCGGTAGCGATCGAGCGGCCACTCGGTCCAGATATGCACCTTCTGTTCGACCAACGAACGGATGTTGGTGTCGCCGGAGAGGAACCACAGCATCTCGCGCGCCGCGGTCTTCCACGCGACGCGCTTGGTGGTCAGCAGCGGCACCGCACCACCGTCGAGCGAGAAACGCAGCTGCGGGCCGAAGATCGCGCGCGTGCCGACGCCGGTACGGTCGCGGCGCTCGTCGCCATGCTCCCACACGCGGCGGAGCAAATCGAGGTACTGGTGTTCGTAGTGCGAGTCGGTCACGGCAGCAGTGCTACCGCCAGTCACCCGCGGACGCCATCCACAGCGCGACTGCCGCCGCCGCTGCGGTGTCCGCGCGCAGGATGCGCGGGCCAAGTGCGATGGGTATGGCCTGGCGGAACTCACGGATCGCGGCGCGCTCGTCGTCGTCGAAGCCGCCCTCGGGACCGATCAGGATCGCAGCCGGACCGGGTGCCCCCCGCATCGCCTCCGCCGCAGGAGCGCCGCCCAGTTCATCGGCGAAGAACAGGTGGCGCTCCGTTGCCCAGTCGCGCAACAAGGCAGTGAGCTTCACCGGCTCGGCGACCTGCGGCACCGCGGTGCGGCCGCATTGCTCGGCCGCCTCGATCATGTGCGCGGCGAGACGCTCGGTATTCGGCTTGTCGACCACAGTGCGGCGGGTAACGACGGGCACGAACCGCGCGACGCCCAGTTCGCACGCCTTTTCCGCCATCCAGTCAACACGGCCCTTCTTCAGCGGCGCGGCACAGAGCCACAAATCGGGGACGTGCTCGAGCGGGGCGAGCTGTTGCTGCACGTCCAGTGTCACATCGCGGCGCGCGACATCGGTCGCGACGGCGAGCCACTCGCCGCTAACCCCATCGAACAGCTTGACCGGATCGCCCGCCTTCATCCGCATAACCGAGACGAGATAGTGCGCCTGCGGCCCCGACAGTGTCAGCGCGCCCGGCGCGAGTGGTGCCTCGACGAACAGCCGCGGCGTCGAGCGCGGCGGCCACGCAGGGGTCGCTCCCATCAATTCCTCCGTCCGCGCACGATCAGCCAACGCGCAACGAGAAACAGGATCGCGCCCGCGAGCGCAACCCCGGCAACGACGCCAGCGACCACCCCGGCGACGCGGACGATCGCGAAGAACAGCGCCTCGAAGAAGCGGCCGATCGCGACCGAGATATGAACCACGCGCTATTTGGCCGCGACGCGGGTCCAGGTCTGCGACTTGCACAATCCCGGCAGCACGCAGCCGGTGCCGACCAGCGTGTTCGCGCCCTGCAACGAGAGGGTACCGTCGAACTCCTGCCCCAGATCGGGAACGAACACGGTGCCCTGCCACGCACCACCAGGGCCGCGGCGGAAGTCGCGGAACAGCTGCGTGCCGATCAGCCGGTCGGTGCCGCCCGCCGCGGCGTCATCGCGCGCGCGCTGGTCGGCCGCGACGACGGTGCCGCACAGGCCCGCACCGCAGGGCGCAACGCGAATGCGCACGCTGTCGCGCGCGTTGCGCCACGTGCCCGCAGGCGTGGCGGCGGGAGCAGCGATCGCGGGCGTGGCCAAGGCGAACGCGAGGGCGGCGAGGATCAAACGCTTCATGGATGCGGACATAGGGATGCAATCGGACCGATTTAAGACCGGATGTGCCGAGGCCTTGTGCTTGGCGACGCCTGCCGATTGACGATAAGGGCTGATCGGGTGACTGCCTCCCCTGCTCCCGACCTCACCCCCGACAGCGAGCATCGCGGGCTCGTCGCTCTGCTGCCGCCGCGCTTGCGCGGGTTCGCGCTGCTGGCGCGGTTCGATCGGCCGATCGGCTGGTGGCTGCTGTTCTGGCCCGGCGCCTGGGCCGTCGCGCTGGCGGGTGGCGCGGTCGAGCGCTGGAGCCTTATTCTGTGGCTTCTTCTCGGCGCGATCGCGATGCGCGGCGCAGGCTGCGTCTACAACGACATCGTCGACCGCGACCTCGACGCGAGCGTCGAGCGGACGCGCAATCGGCCGCTCGCCTCGGGTGCGGTGTCGATGCGCGCGGCTTGGGTGTGGTTGTTGCTGCTGTGCCTGATCGGGCTGGTCGTGCTGCTGCAACTCCACTGGCCGGCCGCAATCGTCTCGGTCGCGGCAATCCTGCCGGTCGCGGCCTATCCGTTCATGAAGCGGATCACTTGGTGGCCGCAGGTGTGGCTTGGGCTCGTGTTCTCCTGGGCGGCTTTGGTCGGCTGGACCGAGGCTGGAGGATCGCTGAGCGCGGGCGGCGTGCTGCTCTACGCCGGCAGTATATTCTGGGTCGTGGGCTATGACACGATCTACGCGCTGCAGGACCGCGAGGACGATGCGCTGGTCGGCATCCGATCGTCGGCGCTGCGCATGGGGCGGCACGTACGCGGCGGCGTCGGACTCTGCTATATGGTCGCTGTGATTCTGTGGGCGGCGGCCTTGTGGCAGGTGCGCGCTGACCCGCTCGCGCTCGTCGCTCTGCTGCCGGTGGCTGCGCATCTGGCGTGGCAGGTCGCGACGCTCGTGCCCGACGATGCCAAGGGTGGCGGTGCAGGCGCACTGGCGCGATTTCGGTCGAACCGCACTGCTGGGCTGCTGATGTTTCTCGCCTGCGTGGTGGTCGGCACGCCGCTGTAGCATCGCAGGCGTCGCCGGGAGTGGTAATCACCATCCCTGCCCCCTAAGTCGCCGACATGCTTACCCCCAATCAGGCGCAGGAGCGCGCCCACGACATCGTCCGCCGAGCCACCGCCGCCGGGGCCGATGCCGCCGACGCCGTCTTCGCCGCCGATGCATCGAGCGAGGTGTCGGTGCGGCTCGGCAAGCTGGAGGATGTCGGCCGGTCCGAGGCGGAAGAACTGGGCCTGCGCGTCTTCGTAGGGCAGCGCTCGGCGAGCGTGTCGACCTCCGACTTGTCGTCGCAGGCGATGGACGCGCTGGTCGAGCGTGCCGTCGCGATGGCGCGCGAGGCGCCGGAGGATCAATGGGCCGGACTCGCACCCGAGGAGCGGTTGATGCACGGCGCCGCACCATTGCTCGATCTGGCCGACGACGGCGCGGTGACGCCGGCGGAATTGCGCGAGCTGGCGTCGCAGGCGGAGGAAGCCGCGCGTGCGGTGCCAGGCGTCACCAATAGCGAGGGCGGCGGCGCGGGCGCGTCGTCGAGCGTCTGGGCGCTCGCCACCAGCCACGGCTTCGCGGGCGCCTATGCGACCACCGGCTACAGCGTGTCGGCGAGCGTGATCGCGGGCGAAGGTGGCGGGATGCAGCGTGATTACGCGTTCCACTCCGCACGGCATCGCCAGCGGCTCGACGCGCCGCACGAGATCGGTCGGCGCGCAGGCGAGCGCGCGGTGGCACGGCTGAACCCCGGTCGGGTGGCGAGCGGCGCGGTACCTGTGGTATTCGATCCGCGCGTCGGATCGAGCCTGCTCGGTCACCTGGCCGGTGCGATCTCGGGCCAGGCGATCACGCGCAAGACGAGCTTCCTGCTGGACGCGATGGGAACGGAGGTGTTCGCCCCCGGCGTCACGATCTGCGACGACCCGCATCGCCCGCATGGGTTGCGCTCACGCCCGTTCGACGGCGAGGGGCTGCCGGTCTCGCCGTGCTCGATCATCGAGAACGGAATGCTAGAGACGTGGCTGCTCGACTCGGCGTCGGCGCGGCAGTTAGGGCTCGAGCCGACCGGCCACGCGGCGCGGGGGGTGAACGGCGCACCCGGCGTCACCACCAGCAACCTGTTCATGCAGACGGGGCACGTACCGGTTGCGACACTGATCGCGGACATCGTGCTCGGCGTCTACGTGACCGAACTGATCGGCCAGGGCGTCAACCCGGTGACCGGCGATTACAGCCGCGGTGCGGCTGGGTTCCTGATCGAGAATGGTGAGATCACACGTCCGGTCGCCGAGTTCACGATTGCGGGCAATCTGCGCGACATGTTCCGCAGCCTCGTACCCGCCAACGACCTCGCCTTCCGCTACGGCATCAACGTGCCGACGATCCGCGTCGACGGGATGACGGTCGCGGGTGGCTGACGCGGGCGTCGCCCCTGACCTGCACGTGCTCGCCGACGCGGTCGCCGCCGCGGCGCGCGAGGCTGCGGCGATGGCGATGGCGCGCTGGCATACCGATTTCGCGCGTACCGAGAAGAGCGACGGCAGCCCGGTGTGCGAGGTCGATCTCGACGTCGACCGCATGCTGCATGCGCGGCTGTCGGCGCTGCTGCCGCAGGCCGGTTGGCTGTCGGAGGAGACCGCCGACAATCCCGAGCGGCTGTCGGCGCGCTATGTCTGGGTGGTCGATCCGATCGACGGCACGCGCGACTATATCCGAGGGCGCAGCGGCTGGTGCGTTTCGGTCGCGCTGGTCGAGGAAGGACGCGTGGTGATCGCGGTTCTTGACGCACCTGCACGCGGCGAGGTGTGGCGCGCGGTGGCTGACGGCGGCACGACGCTGAACGGCGCGTCCGTGCAGGCGGGCGACCGGGCCGACATCGTCGGCGCGCGCGTGCCCGCCGACGCGCTGCCAAAGGCCGACCGTGATCTGACGGCGGTCGAGAAGCCGAACTCGATCGCGCTGCGCATGGCGATGGTCGCCGACGACCGCGCCGATCTGGTCGCAACGCTACGCTGGGGTAACGAGTGGGACATCGCCGCCGCCGCGCTGGTGGCGCAGGAAGCGGGTGCGAGCATCACCGACGCGCTGGGCCGACCACTGGTGTTCAACAAGCCCAAGCCGCGCGCGTTCGGCGTGCTGACCAGCACGCGCGGCATCCACGCTGCGGCGGTCGAGCGGCTTGCCGGGCGAGCGCAGGCGATGATCCACTGACCTTCAGATTGATACCGCTTCTGACCTAACTGTTCAGCGCCCGGCGACGTTATGATGCCGGTTCGTGAACGATCGCGGCAGGCTCTTGGCTATGCCGCACCGCGTCGCGCGGGACCATGGGACGCAAGCGTACCGCGAGGCAGATGACCGCGGGCCAGAACAAGGTGTTGCCGATGTCGCTGAGCGTGTCCGCCCAGCGCCACGAGCCATAGTGCAGCCGGTCTAGTATCTCATTACCCGCCTCGGCCGCGACGACGACCGATAGCGGGATCAGCGTGCCGAGCGAGCGCCCGGTGACGAGCCGGGCAACGAGCAGCACTGCCATGCCGGCGTGGATGTGCAGGATCGTGTCGGGCAGCCCGGTGCCGTCACCGATCCAGCCGATGAACCGCGCCCATAATCCAGGAACATCCACGCGGAGTTGCGCCTTACTTCTGGCAGGCGACGATCGTCGCGATCACCGACAGCGTGTCGTGGGGGTCGCGCACGCGAACAGTGTCGAGCCCGAGTTCCTTGGCCGGGTAATCGTTGCCGCCGGGGAAGATCGCATCGCCGATGAACATCATCTTGTCGAGCGCGATCCCGCTCTCGTCGCGCAGGCGCTTCAGGCCGTACGCCTTGTCGACGCCCTTCTGCGTGATGTCGATCGAGGTGGCACCACCCATGTTGATCGACAGTTCGGGCAGCCGCTGCTTGAGGTCCGCCTGGA
>NZ_CAJYVU010000023.1 GCF_913778135.1 uncultured Sphingomonas sp.
TACAATTACGGCCGGCGCGAGGTGGCGTCGTTCCTGACCAACAACGCGCTGTTCTGGGCCGAGCGCTACCATGTCGACGCACTGCGGGTCGATGCGGTCGCCTCGATGCTGTACCGCGACTACAGCCGCAAGTCGGGTGAGTGGGTGCCCAACCAGGCCGGCGGGCGCGAAAATTGGGAAGCGGTCGACTTCCTGCGCGGCGTCAATCGCGCGGTCTATGCTGAGCACCCGGGCGTGTTCACGATCGCGGAGGAGTCGACCAGTTGGCCCGGCGTCAGCCAACCCGCCTATGACGAGGGCGCGCGCGAGAACCTGGGGTTCGGGTTCAAGTGGAACATGGGCTGGATGCACGACACGCTCCAGTATATGGCGCGCGAGCCGGTCCACCGGAAGCACCACCATGACGGCCTGACCTTCGGGCTGATGTACGCCTTCAGCGAAAACTTCGTCCTGCCGCTCAGCCACGACGAGGTCGTCCACGGCAAGGGCTCGCTCCTGACCAAAATGTCGGGCGACGACTGGCAGCAATTTGCCAATCTGCGCGCCTATTACGCGATGATGTGGGGCTATCCCGGCAAGAAGCTGCTGTTCATGGGACAGGAATTCGCGCAGCGCCGCGAGTGGAGCGAGGAGCGCGCGCTTGACTGGCACCTGCTAAAATCGTCGGCGCATGACGGCGTGCGCAAGCTGGTGCGCGACCTCAACCGCTTGTACCGCGAGAAGCCTGCGCTGCACGCACGCGACTGCGAGGTCGAGGGATTCGAGTGGGCGGTCGCCGACGACGCGGAGAATTCGGTCTTCGTCTGGCTGCGCAAGGCGCCGGGCGCGCCGACGATTGCGGTGATCGCCAACATGACGCCGGTCGCGCGAATGCCGTACCCGGTGCCGTTGCCGAACGATGGGCGCTGGCGCGAAATCCTGAACTCCGATGCGCATGATTACTGGGGGTCAGGGCTCGGTAATCTGGGCGGGGTGGTGGCGAAGGACGGCATCGCGCAGGTCACGCTGCCACCGCTCGCGACGATCATGCTGGAACAGGTGGGATAAGCGCGCACCGCGACGCGAACGGGAGGAACGGGATGACGCAGCACGATCCACGACGCAGCCACCCGCTGGCGCGAGACGCGATGGCCTATGTGCTGGCGGGCGGACGCGGCAGTCGCCTGGCGGAACTGACCGACACCCGTGCCAAGCCGGCGGTCTATTTCGGCGGCAAGAGCAGGATCATCGACTTCGCGCTGTCAAATGCGATCAACTCCGGCATTCGCCGCATCGGTGTTGCGACGCAGTACAAGGCGCACAGCCTAATCCGGCACCTGCAACGCGGCTGGAACTTTCTGCGGCCCGAGCGCAACGAGAGTTTCGACATCCTGCCCGCCTCGCAGCGCGTCAGCGAGTTCCAATGGTACGAGGGTACTGCCGACGCGGTGTACCAGAATATCGACATCATCGAGAGCTACGCGCCCGAGTTCATGGTCATCCTGGCGGGCGACCACATCTACAAGATGGATTACGAGGTGATGCTCCAGCAGCATTGCAACAGCGGCGCCGACGTGACGGTTGCCTGCATGGAGGTGCCGCGGTTGGAGGCGGTCGGCTTCGGCGTGATGCACGTCGACGCCGACGACCGCATCATCGACTTCGTGGAGAAGCCCGCAGACCCGCCGTCGATCCCCGGCCAGCCCGACGTAGCGCTCGCCAGCCTCGGCATCTACGTCTTCTCCACGCGGCTGCTGATCGAGGAACTGCGCCGCGATGCTGACACGCCAGGATCTAGCCGTGATTTTGGCAAGGACCTAATCCCCCATCTCGTCAAGCACGGCCACGCGCAGGCGCATCGATTCGGCGACAGCTGCGTTCGCACCGCCGAGGAACCTGCCGCATACTGGCGCGACGTCGGCACCGTCGATGCGTACTGGGAAGCGAACATCGACCTGACCGACGTCGTCCCGCAGCTCGACCTGTACGACCGAAGCTGGCCGCTGTGGACCTATTCTGAGATTACGCCGCCGGCGAAGTTCGTCCACGATCACGACGGGCGGCGCGGCTCGGCGGTGTCGAGCCTGATCGCGGGCGATTGCATCGTGTCGGGTTCGACGATCCATCGCTCGCTGCTGTCGACTGGCGTGCGTGCGCACAGCTATTCCTGCCTCGATGAAGCGGTGGTGCTGCCGTACACCCACATCGGGCGCGGTGCGCGATTGAGCCGCGTGGTGATCGATCGCGGCGTGCACATCCCCGACGGGCTGGTGGTGGGCGAAGACCCGGTTGCCGATGCGCACCGGTTTCGCCGCACCGACAAGGGCATCTGCCTCATCACGCAGCCGATGATCGACCGACTGGGCTGAACCAAGTGACGATCCGCGTTCTCTCCGTCGCGTCCGAGGCCTATTCGCTGGTCAAGACCGGTGGGCTCGCCGACGTGGTCGGCGCTCTGCCGGCTGCGCTCGCTTCGTACGGTGTCGAGGTGACCACGCTGATCCCCGGCTATCCCGCGGTCACGGCGAAGCTGGGCAAGACGCACGTGCTGCATCGCTGGCCCGCGCTGCTCGGCACGCCGGCGCGGTTGCTCGCGGGAGAGATCGAGGGGCACCCGCTGCTGGTGCTCGATGCACCCGATTTGTTCGCGCGGGATGGCAACCTCTACACCGATCCGGGCGGGAAGGATTGGCACGACAATTGGCGTCGCTTCGCCGCGCTCGCGCGCGCGGCCGCCGATCTCGGCTCGGGTGGCGTGAAGGGATGCCGCTACGATGTCGTCCACGCGCATGACTGGCAGGCAGCACTCGCGCCCGTCTACCTGCGCCACGCACCCGCGGGCGAGCGCGCCGCGCGATCGGTCATCACCATCCACAACATCGCATTTCAGGGCTGGTTCGATCCCGGCGTCCTGCCGTGGCTGGCGTTGCCGGACGATCTGTTCACCGTCGACGGCATCGAATTCTACGGCGGCGTCGGCTACCTCAAAGGGGGCATGCAGGCCGCGGACGCGATCACCACGGTCAGCCCGTCTTACGCGCAGGAAATCCTCTCGCCAGAGTTCGGCATGGGGCTGGAGGGGCTCGTCGCCGCGCGTCGCGACCGCGTGTCGGGAATCGTCAACGGCATCGATCCCGCGATCTGGAACCCCGCCAGCGACGCGGCGCTGCCCGCGCGCTACACCGACCGGACGCTTGGCAAGCGCTCCGCCAACAAGCGCGGCGTGGAGGCGCGGTTCGAGCTTCAGCCGGGCGACGGTCCGATCTTCACCGTCGTCAGCCGGTTGACGTGGCAGAAAGGCATGGACGTACTCGGCGAGTGCGTCGACGATCTGGTCGCGATGGGCGGTCGGCTCGCGCTGCTCGGGTCCGGCGACGCAGCGTTGGAGGAGGCGTTCCGGCTCGCAGCCGACCGTCATCCAGGCCGTGTCGGCGTCGTGATAGGCTATGACGAGGCGGTTTCGCACCTGCTGCAAGGCGGTGCCGACGCGATCCTAATTCCGTCACGCTTCGAACCATGCGGGCTGACCCAGCTCTACGGCCTCGCCTACGGCTGCGTGCCCGTCGTCGCGCGAACGGGCGGGCTCGCCGACACGATCATCGACGCGAACGAGGCCGCGCTTGCGGCTGGCGTGGCAACGGGCATTCAGTTCGCCGGCGTCTCACGCGACGCGCTTACCGCGGCGATCGCGCGCGCGATTCGCCTCTACGCCGATCGCACGACTTGGACGACGATCCAGCAGCGCGGCATGCGCAGCGACTTTTCCTGGGATCGTAGCGGACTGCGCTACGCCCAACTTTACCGGGGGCTTCTCGACACATGATCCGCGCCGTTCCGACGACCCCTTACCTCGATCAAAAGCCCGGTACCTCAGGCTTGCGCAAGAAGGTGCGCGTGTTCCAGCAGCCTAATTATGCCGAGAACTTCATCCAGTCGGTCTTCGACGTGCTTGAGCGCGAGCGTGCCGGTGCGACGCTGGTCATCGGCGGCGATGGTCGCTTCCTCAACCGCGAGGTAATTCAGGTCGCGATCCGCATGGCGGCGGCGGCGACCTTCGCGCGCGTGGTGGTCGGGCAGGGCGGCATTCTCTCCACGCCTGCCGCATCCAATCTGATCCGACGTCGCGGCGCGCTCGGCGGGCTCGTTCTTTCGGCCAGCCACAATCCCGGCGGGCCCGACGAAGATTTCGGGATCAAGTACAATGTGTCGAACGGCGGTCCCGCGCCGGAAGCGATCACCGACGCGATTTACGCGCGCACGCGTGTGATCGACACTTGGTATGCCGAGGATGGCGAAGACATCGACCTTGATAAGATCGGCGAGGTGCAGGTCGGCGGCATGACAGTCGAGGTCGTCGATCCCGTTGCGGATTATGCCGAACTGATGGAGACGCTGTTCGACTTCGAGGCGATCCGGCGCGCCGGTCTGACGATGGCGTTTGACGCGATGAGCGCGGTTACGGGTCCCTACGCGACCGAAATCCTGGAGCGCCGGCTCGGCTTCGCGCCCGGCACGGTCAGGAACGGAACACCGCTGCCCGATTTCGGCGGGCACCATCCCGACCCCAATCTCGTCCACGCGCGCGCACTCTACGACACGATGATGAGTGCCGATGCACCCGATTTCGGCGCAGCCTCCGATGGTGACGGCGATCGTAACCTCATCATCGGGCGTGGGCGCTTCGTGACACCGTCGGACAGCCTCGCGATGCTCGCCGCCAACGCGCATCTGGCACCCGGCTACGCTGCTGGGTTGAAGGGTATCGCGCGTTCGATGCCGACCAGCGCCGCCGCCGATCGTGTCGCGGCCGGGCTCGGCATCCCGGCCTATGAGACGCCGACCGGCTGGAAGTTCTTCGGCAACCTGCTCGACGCGGGTCTGGCGACGATCTGCGGCGAGGAGAGCGCCGGCACCGGCAGCGATCACGTGCGCGAGAAAGACGGGCTGTGGGCGGTTCTGCTGTGGCTCAACATCATGGCGGCAACGGGCAAGAGTGTCGACCAGATCGCACGCGACCATTGGGCGCAGTTCGGACGCAATTACTACGCGCGCCACGATTACGAAGGTGTCGACAGCGCCGCCGCCGATACGCTGATGCAGGAACTTCGCGGCAAGCTCGCGTCGTTATCGGGTGCCAGGCTCGGATCGCTGGTGATCACCGAGGCCGACGACTTCGCCTACACCGACCCGACTGACGGCTCGGAGAGTGCAAACCAGGGTATTCGCATCCTGTTCGAGGGCGGCAGCCGTGTCGTGTTTCGACTGTCGGGCACGGGTACCAGTGGCGCCACGCTGCGTGTCTACCTCGAACGCTACGAACCCATAGGCGGCGACCTCGACGTGGCGACCGACGTCATGCTTGCCGACATCGTCGCCGCAGCGGACGCACTCGCCGGTATTCGTCGGCACACCGGCCGCAGCGAGCCCGATGTCGTCACCTGAGCTTGGCGCCAAGGTCAGTCCGAGCGGGATCAGCTTCACCGTCCGGGCGCCTGCCGCACGGATGGTATGGCTCTGCCTGTTCGATGGCGAGGTAGAATGCCGTATCGCCATGTCCCATGATGGCGACATCTGGTGCGCAGAAGTGCCGGGTGCGGGCGAGGGCACGCGCTACGGCTACCGCGCTGACGGCGAGCCGCCGCACGACGTGTCGAAGCTGCTGGTCGATCCGTACGCCACAATGCTCGACCGACCTTTCGTCTACGACCCGAGCCTGGCCGAACGCGGCGTCGACACAGCTGCGCTGGTACCGAAAGCGGTGGTGCGCGCTCCATCTGCTACCGAGCCAGCTCCGCCGGTGTTTCGCCACGGTGGACTGATCTACGAGGTCAACGTTCGCGGGTTCACGATCCGTCACCCCGATGTGCCCGAGCATCAGCGCGGTACGATCGCGGCACTGGCACACCCGGCGGTGATCGCGCACCTGACGAAGCTGAGCGTCGACGCGGTCGAGCTGATGCCGGTCGTCGCTTGGATTGATGAGCGGCACTTGGGGCAACACGGTCTCGCAAACGCATGGGGCTATAATCCGGTCGTGCCGATGGCGCTCGACCCTCGTCTCGCGCCCGGCGGCGTGGCCGAGCTGCGCGACACCGTCGCAACGTTGCGCAGCCACGGCATCGGCGTGATCCTCGACCTGGTGTTCAATCATACCGGCGAAAGCGACGAACTCGGCCCGACGCTGTCGCTTCGTGGATTGGATGATGCGGCTTACGCGCGCGGTGGCGATGGCACGCTTATCAACGACGCCGGTACTGGCAACACGCTGAATTTCGCCCAAGCGTCGGTACGGGAGCTGACGCTCGCCACCATGCACCACTTCGTCGCTGCTTGCGGCGTCGACGGGTTCCGCTTCGATTTGGCGACGGTGATGGCGCGCGGACCAGGTTTCTCCTCCAACGCTCCGATTTTCGCCGAGATCGCGGCCGATCCGCTGCTCGCCGACCGCGTGATGATCGCCGAGCCTTGGGATACCGGGCCGGGCGGCTATCAGCTCGGCGCTTTTCCTTCCAATTGGCTCGAGTGGAACGATCGCTTCCGCGACGACGTGCGACGCTTCTGGCGCGGTGACGGGAGCAACGGAGCACTCGCCACGCGGATGTCGGGGTCGAGCGACGTGTTCGGCGACCGCGCAACCCGCAGCGTTAATTTCGTCGCCGCGCATGATGGCTTCACGCTGGCCGACACGGTTGCTTATGCCGAGCGGCACAATCACGCGAACGGCGAGAACAATCGCGACGGCCACGCGCATGAAGTGTCATGGAACAACGGCGTGGAAGGCGCATGCGGCGACGCCTCTGTGACCGAGCGGCGCCACGCCGATCAGCGCGCGCTTCTCGCCACCCTTTTCGCCAGCCGAGGCACGATCATGCTGACTGCCGGCGATGACTTCGGCCGATCGCAGGACGGTAACAACAATGCCTACGCGCAAGACAATGCGTTGACCTGGCTCGATTGGTGCGGTCGTGACCGTCAATTGCAGGATTTCGTGGCCGAGCTCGCACGTCAGCGTCGCATGGCGGCAGCCTTGCCCGATCCGGCGATTCGCCACGATGCGGCGTGGCGGCGGCTCGACTGCGGCGAAATGACTCAAGGCGACTGGGATGGAAGCGCTGGGTTTGAGATGCAAATCGACCAAGTTGTAATCCGCGTCGATCGCTCTGCCCGCTCGGTGTCGATCGGAAACGCTCAAGACAGTTTCTGATCTGCTTCCAACGTTTTAGCGTCAGCCCGTAAGAAGCAGCGGCAATCCGGGCTGCACCTGCTCATGTCCCCTGACGATCCCGGATAGCGTCAATCCCAGCAATCGAATGCCCCCCGCAACCGGCAGTTCCGGCGCGATCAACATCCGACCGATCGCGAGCATCTCCGCTTCGCTGGCGACCGGATCGCCGAGCGAGCGCGCTCGGGTAATGGTGTGAAAATTGCTGTCGCGCAGTTTGAGCGTCACCGTGCGACCGCGCGCCTGCTTTCGCTCCGCACGCGCCCATGCCGTGGTTGCGACGTGCGCCAACGCGGCATCGATCTCTTCCGGGGTGAACAAATTGCGTTCGAACGTGCGCTCCGCCCCGATCGACTTGCTCGCGCGGCTGGAGCGGACGGGGCGCTCGTCGATCCCCCGCGCGGCGCGGTGGAGGTATTCGGCGTAGCTGCCGAATTGCGCGCGCAGGAACTCGATCGGTCGATCGCGCAGGTCTGCGCCCGTTTCGATCCCCAGGCGCGACATCTTCGCCGCGGTGACCGGTCCGACGCCGTGGAAGCGCTTGACCGGCAGGCTGGCGACGAAGGTTGCGCCCTTGCCGGGCGGGATGACGCACAGGCCATCCGGCTTGTTCTGGTCCGAGGCGAGTTTGGCGATGAACTTGTTGTAGCTGACCCCGGCGGAAGCCGTCAGCCCCGTTACCGACTTGATGCGCGCGCGGATTTCCTCCGCGATCGCCTTGGCCGAGCCGAGCCCGCGTCGGTCGACCGTCACATCGAGATAGGCCTCATCCAGGCTCAGCGGCTCGATTTCAGCGGTGTAGTCGGCGAAAATCGCGTGGATCTGCCGACTGACCGCGGCATAGACTTCAAACCGTGGTTTGACGAACAGCAACTCCGGGCAGCGTCGCCGCGCGACCGACGATGGCATAGCCGAGCGGACGCCGAACACGCGCGCCTCGTAACTCGCCGCCGCCACGACGCCGCGCAGGCTCGATCCGCCGACCGCCAAGGGACGGCCGCGCAGCGTCGGATCGTCGCGTTGCTCGACCGACGCGTAGAAGGCGTCCATGTCGACGTGGATGATCTTTCGGACAAGCGCCTCGGTCACCGCGCGGGTATAATCGCATAAGACGTGTCGGTGTACCCGTTTCGTTCGCAGGCAGGCGCGGGCGGTTTTCGCTTGCCGCGTGATCGGCTAAAGCGGCTGGCATGACCGACCTTCAACGTCCTGTCCTCGTGCCGCCCAACGGCGAGAAGAAAGTGCTGCTCCATTCCTGCTGCGCGCCGTGTTCGGGCGAGGTCATGGAAGCGATGACCGCGAGCGGGATCAATTACACGGTCTTCTTCTACAATCCGAACATCCACCCGAAGGAAGAATATCTGCTTCGCAAGGATGAGAACATCCGCTTCGCGCGCGAGCACGACGTGCCGTTCGTCGACGCCGATTACGACACGGTAAACTGGTTCAAGCGCGCCAAGGGAATGGAGTGGGAGCCCGAGCGCGGCGCGCGCTGCACGATGTGTTTCGACATGCGATTCGAGCGTACCGCGCTCTACGCGCATGAGCACGGCTTTCCCGTCATTACCTCGTCACTCGGCATCTCGCGCTGGAAGGACATGAACCAGATCAATGGTTCGGGCGAGCGCGCCGCATCGCATTATCCCGGCATCGATTACTGGACGTTCAACTGGCGCAAGGGTGGGGGTGCCGCGCGCATGATCGAGATTTCGAAGCGCGAGCGCTTCTACCAGCAGGAATATTGCGGCTGCGTCTACTCGCTACGCGACAGCAATGCGCATCGCGTCGCGCAGGGCCGCGAGGAAATACGCATCGGCGAACTCTTTTACGGAGATGAGGTGAAAGGCTGACGCTGCGCGCCGTGCCGCTCATCTGACGAGCGGCTCTTCCGCGGTGCGGCTGACGCGTACACGCTTCCTTAGAAAGCGGGAAAAATGGTCGGGGAAAGAGGATTCGAACCTCCGGCCCCTGCCTCCCGAAGGCAGTGCTCTACCAGGCTGAGCTATTCCCCGACCGTGTGCTTACCCGACAAGGCCGGGGGCAGGCGGCGGCTTATATCAGCGAAATCGGCGGCTGCAAGCGGGTCATCGTGCAAATTTCCAGCGGAGCTGGTCGGGCTTTGAGATGGCGTTGCGCACGCCTGCGAAGTAGCAGGCGCTATGGGCAGCATCGAGTGTATCGCGACTTTGCTCGGGCTCGCCTGCGTCGCGCTCGCCGCGCGGCGGAGTTTGTGGACGTTCCCGTGCGGCATCGCTTCGGTCACGTTGCTAGGCATCGTGGTGTTTGAGGCCCGGCTGTACAGCGACGCGCTGTTGCAGGCATTCTTCGTCGTCGCGAACGTCTACGGCTGGCTCAACTGGTCGCGCAGCACCGACGCTGAGGGTGCCGTGTCGGTCAAGCACATGCCGGCGTCCATGCGCCTGCGCTGGTTGGCCGGGACGCTCGTTGCTTCGCTCGTCTGGGCGGCGTTCGTCCACCGCTTTACCGATGCCTCTTATCCGATTTGGGATGCGCTGATCGCCGGCACCAGCGTTGCGGCGCAGTTGCTGATGGCCAGGCGACGCATCGAGCATTGGTGGCTGTGGATCGCGGTCGATGTCGCCTCGGTACCGTTATACCTCGCCAAGCAGCTTTACCTGTTTGCTGCGCTCTACCTGCTCTATCTTGCCTTGTCGGTCTGGGGGCTTATCGACTGGCGTCGTGCCGCACGTCGAGCGGCGCGAGGGATCGTCACTGATTAATGTTGCGCACCATCTGCCTGCACGGACCCGAGAGCACCGGCAAGTCGACGATGGCGCCGCGGCTGGCGCGCCACTTCGACGTGCAATGCGTCGCCGAGTTCGGGCGCACTTATTGCGAGCAGCACGGTACAGATCTGACGATGGCGGACCTGGTCGCGATCGCGTGCGGACATGACGCCCAGACCCGCGCGGCGGTCGCCTCCGGCGACCAGCCAGTGATCCTCGACACCGATCCGCTGATGACAGCGGTGTGGGCGGACATGCTGTTCGGGCGCCGCGATCCGTGGTTCGAAAGCTGGACCGACACGGCCGATCTTTACCTGTTGTTCGACATCGACCTGCCGTGGCAGGCTGATGGCACGCGTATGTTCGGGACGCAGGCTGAGCGGCAGCGCTTCTTCGACCTGTCACGTCTTGAGCTCGAGCGTCGCGGGGTGCGCTGGGCACTGGTGTCGGGGCAGGGCAGCGCGCGCTACATGTCGGCACTCGCCGCAATCCGCGCCGCGAGCTGATCGGCAAGCGCGGCGCTTTGGCTTTTGCCGCGCGCCTGCTAACGCGCGCGGATCATGGCTACCCCGCTCTCGCACATTCGCAATTTCTCGATCATCGCGCACATCGATCACGGCAAATCCAC
>NZ_CAJYVU010000024.1 GCF_913778135.1 uncultured Sphingomonas sp.
CGCGGGTGGTCGCGCTGACGCCGGTCGGCAATCAGCTGGTCGCGAGGATGCTCGATCTATCGGCGACACTGAAGGGCAGCGCGCGGCCGATCGACTTCCTGCCGCCCTATACCATCCTGATCGTGCCGCCGACGGCGATCGCGCGCGACGTCGATCGCTCACGTCAGATTCGCGCGATCATCGGCTTCAACGGCATCAACATCGGCTCGGCCGTCACGTTGATCCAGCCGTGATCGCCGTCAAGACACAACGGGCCGCGCGATGAACGGAATCGGCGCCACCTACCTGCGCATCGTGCTGTCGCGCTGGCGGCTGATCCTCGCGCTCGTACTGTCGTGCACGCTGGTCACCTGGGGTGTCAGCCAGTTCATCCTGACGCAAAAGCCCAAGTTCGAGGCGGCGGCACGGCTTAACATCGTGCCTACCGCCGAGGAGCTCGGCTACGCGAGCCGGTTCGTGCGTGGGTCGACCTTCGACGGTGGCAGCGTGCTGCTCGGCACCTATGCCGAATTCGCGCGGACGCGTCCCGTCGTCGCGCCGATTGTGGACCGCTACATCGCGGAACACGCCGCCGCCGCCGGGCAGACCAGCGCGCAGTGGATCGCCGCCAATACCGGCGCGCCGTCCTTTTCCCCAGGTCGAATCCTGTCGATCCTCAATTACGGCGAGGCGCCGCCGCTCCCCCTGCGCGAAGACATGATCGAGGCGGTGCTGGAAGGCACCACGATCGAGACGGTCGAGGGCACCTACCTGATCCGCATCGCCGTTGAGTGGGACGACCCGAAGTCCGCGGCCTGGTTCGCCAACGCGCTGGCCGACGCGATCATCGCGCGCGCCGATACCGCGTCGCGTAACTCGGGACGCGAACTCGCCGGTACGATCGAGAACCGTTTGGACCAGAAGCGCGGCGAGCTTGCCGCGGTGCTGAAGCGGTCGCGTGATCTCAAATCCTCGATCGGCGTCGTCGACATCGACCGACAGAAGCAATCGCTGCTGGAGGCGCGGCTGACCGAGCAGGCAGCGCTCACCACCGACCGCGCCGCACGTGACTCGGCGGCGAGCCAGGTCGCAGCCCTGCGCCGGCAAGCGGGTGGTAAGCTGTCGAGCGCGCAGGGCGTCCTCGATCAGACACTCGCGGTCGAAGCGCCACGCGCGTCGGGGCTGGAGCGCAGCGTCGCGATCCGCGAGGGCCGCATCGCACAGCTCGACCGCCAGATTGCCGGGCTCGGCGGGTATGAGGATCGCGTCAAGGCGCTCGATGATCAGGCAACCGCGCTGCAGGCGGAGGTCACCGCGCTGACCGAGCGGGTCAGTTTCAGCCAGACCGAGAACCTAGCCAATGGTCCGCGCATCCAGCTGATCGAGCGCGCCACCCCGCCGCTGGTCCGCTCCTCGCCCAAGGTCTTCTTCAATACGATCCTCGGCTTCATCGCCGGATGTGCGCTGGCGGCGTGCGCGCTGCTGCTGCTCGGTCCTGCGCCGGAACGCCAGCCGGAAGATGACGAGCAGGAAGGAGAAGCGCATGCGCCGGATGCGCCGCTCAACCCGGTGGAGAACGAAGACCTGCGCCCGGTCGCGGCCGTCCACCCGATCCGACCCGAGCCTGCACCGGTGACCATGCCCGCCCCGGCGCGCCCGATCAGCTTCGGCAACGTGGCGGTCGCGACACCGCCCGAGCCGGCGATCCGCGTCGACCATCACCTCGCCCGGCCGCTGCCCCGCCCCGCCGCCCAGCAGGGCTATTCGCCGGCCGAGATCGCCGCCGCCGGCCAATTGCTCGGCGAGGATGCGACGCTGCGGCTCGACGACGATCGGCCGGTGTTCGTCGGCGCGGTCGGGCAGGACCGCGACGCGCAACATCTGTCGCAGCTCGTTCACGGGCTGCTGCGTCGCGGGGAGCGCCGGCTCCACATTGTCGACGGAACGCAGGCAGGCGCGAACTGGGATGGAGCGAACAAGGCCTTCGTCTACCTGGGCGGTCTGCAAGACAGCGCGCGGCCGGACGTGATCGCGCGCGTGCCCGATGACGCGGTGCTGCTGCTCGCCGCCAGCGGCGACGAACGCGTCTACTGGCGCGAACAGGGCGACACCGCCGCGCTGCCGACCGCGCATGTCGTCGATTTCGACAGCTGACCTGCCGCGCGGCGGCACCGGACACTCGTCGGATCGCCGCACCGCCGAGACGGTTCGCGCGCTCGCGATGGTGCCGCTCGTCGTCTACGCGGTCCTGACGCAGCTCGACGCGGTCGCCAACCGCCTGTCGGGCGGATCGCCGATCGGCACCACCGAGCTGACGCTCGCCGCGTTGATCGGCATGACAATGCTCATCTTCCTCCTGCCTCGGGATGGGGCGCCCGCGCGCGCGTACGGCAGCACGGGCGCACGGTTGATCGCGCTCATGTTCTGCTGGGCGGTGGTCAGCTGGACCTTGTCGGCGCACAAGGCCGAGGGCTTGAGCTACCTGTCGAAGCTGCTGGTCGCGGTCGCGCCGGCGCTGTGCGCGCTGGTGGTCGCCGACCGACCCGCGCGCATCCGGCTGCTATTATGGGCGATCATCGCGGCGGGTGCCGTGTCGGCGGCGATCGTCGTGATCGAAGCGCGCACCGGAACGCGCCTCGTCTCCACTTCGGTCGCGGCGACGACGGCGGGTTTCGAGGGCGTGGCACGCTCGGCCGGCGGATCGGATCAGAACCCGACCACCGCCGCGCAGATGCTGCTCGTCTCGGTCGCGCTCGCCGCCGCGCTGCTGTTCTCGGGCGAGCGCCGGTTCCGCCTGATCTATGCGGGCGTGGTCGCGCTCGGCACGCTCGCGCTGGTGCTCGGCTCGGCGCGCAGCGCGATCATCGGGCTGGCGGTCGCGTTCGGGCTGATCGCGCTGTCGTTCCGCCGCAAACCCTATTTTCCGCTGCTGATCGTCGCGGGGCTGGTCGCCTGCGCCGGTGCGATCCCGTTCCTGCCGCCGACGCTGCTCGAACGCTTCTCCGCGGTGACCGATTTCGGGCGTGACCAGACGCTGTTCCGCCGCATTACCTATCTGCGCATCGGCCTCGACCTGCTCCAGCAGTCGCCGGTGTGGGGTGTCGGGCCGGGCAATTTCCCGCTCTATTATCTGCTGCCCGACTATCGCTGGATGCCGGGACGCGAGCTATACCCGCGCGAACTGCACAACACCTACCTCGATGCCGCGGTCGAATACGGGCTGGTCGGCTTCATCGCCTTCGCCGCCGCGCTCGGCTACGCGCTCGCCTCCGCGTGGCGTGCCGCGCACGCGCGCAACCCGACGCTTGCCCGCTCGGCATTCGCGATCGGAGTCGCGCTCGCCGCGTTGATGGCCGCATCGTTCTTCATGCCGCACAAGAACCTGCGTTACCTGTGGCTGGTGGTCGCGATCGCGGTGCAGTGCGGGCGCCTGCGCGCCGCCGAGGAGGACACGTGAAGCTCGCCGTCATCGTCACGGAATTCCCGAAGTCGACCGAGACCTTCATCTACCGCGACCTCATCAAGTTCATCGAGGCGGGGGTCGACCTGCGCCTGTACCACGTCGCGCCGTACCGCCACGCGCAACCGCTCCACGGCTTTGCTGCGCCGTTGAAGGAGCGTGCGGTCGACATCGGCTTCGCGCAGCCAGCCGCGGTGCTGCACGCGTTGCTGCGGCATCCACGCCGGCTGCTAGGCGGAATCACGCGGATGCTCTGGGCCTATCGTCTCGAGCCGAAAATCGCCGCCAAGTCGCTCGCGCTCGTGCCTAAAGCGCTGGCGATCGATTCCCACGCGCGCGCCTGGGGCGCGACCCACGTCCATGCCGAGTTCGCAGGGCACCCCGCGACCACCGCTTGGATCGCGCATCTGGCGGGTGGCCTGCCCTATTCAGTCAGCTGCCGCGCGCACGACGTGTTCCGCACGCAGGCGTTGCTGGCAGAGAAGCTGGGCGACGCGCAGGTAGTGCGCACCGTCAGCGAGTTCGGCCGCGACTTCCTGCGCGCGCGCATCCGCGGCATGGCGACCCGCGACATCCACGTCATCCACTCCAGCGTCGACGTGTCGCGCATCGTGGCCGTAGAGCAAGTGCCCGCGACCGATCCGTTCCGCATCCTCTACGTCGGGGCGCTCGAGCCCAAGAAGGGCGTCGCGCACCTGCTCGACGCGCTGGTTCTGGCGGGAGCGGACCTGGGCGAGTGGCGCTGCGACCTGATCGGCCACGGACCCGATGCCGACGCGCTGCGCGCGCGTGCCGCCGCGCTCGGCCTCGGCGACCGCGTCCGCTTTCACGGCGCGCAACCGTTCGAGGTCGTCGCGGAGGCCTATCGCACCGCCAGCGTTTGCGTCGCGCCGAGCGTGATCGGCCCCAACGGACGGCAGGAAGGCATTCCCAACGTGATGATCGAGGCGCTCGCCTATCAGCGTCCGGCGATCACCACCGCGATCTCTGGCATCCCGGAGCTGATCCGCGACGGTGAGACGGGGCTGCTGGTCCCGCCGGGCGACGCAGCCGCGCTCGCCGCAGCACTTCAACGGGTCCACGCCAACCCGCTCGCCGCACTCGCGATGGCACGCCGCGGCCGCGCGCACGTCGTCGCCGAGTTCGACTTGGAGAAGAACACGCGGCGGCAGCTCGCGCTGTTCTTTCCCGCCTAGCGTTCAGTAAGCGGCGCGATCGCTGTTCTTACCCAGCGCGCGCTTCACCCGTGCCGCCGCGCTCTTGACCATGCGGTGTCCCGCGATCTTCGCCGCATCGACGCCTGGGTTCGCACCCGGCACGGACGGCGGCACGCCCAGCGCACGCATCCGCTGGTTGACGCGGTGCAGCCGCGCCTCGCTGTCGCTCATCGCCGAGCGCCAAGTGATGCTGAACGAGATCGACGGCACCGGTCCGTTCTGCACCCAGTGCGGCGCCTTGACCGGCACGTAGACCGCTTCGCCCGGCCCCATCGCGAAGTCGCGCGCCTTTGCGTCGAAGCTCGGATCGTGGCGCATGTTGCGATGCGCGCCGCCGCGGTGGAACGCCTCGTGCACCTGTTGCGGCACAATCTCCGTGTCGCCGGCCGGATAGACGCGCATCGTCTTGGTGCCCGCGATCTGGAGCAGAATGTTGTGTTCGGGGTCCATGTGGAACGGAGTCACCGATTCCGGCGCCGACAGGAAGATGAACGCCTCTCGCCGGCGGTACTCGCCTGTCATCAGCTGCGTTACCGGTGCGATCTCGGCCAGGCACGCGTCGATCAGCGCCGCATAGGCCGGGTCCACGTCAACCTTCTTCAGCACCATCCAGCAGCCATTGGTCGCGATCGTCCGCACGATCTCGGCCGGCGACAGCGTCGACTGACGATAACCCGAGGGGTCCTGATCGACCTCCAGATTGCCCAGACTCTGCTCGACGTGGCTCGCCGGCAGTCGTTCGGCCAGCGCCGCCAGCCCGTCCGGCGCGAACAGCGGGTGATCGTGCAACTGGTGGCGGACCGCCGCCGCCTCGCCCGGATAGGCGCGCGCGAAATCGACGAGGCCGCCGTCTGCGAAAAGCGTTGCGTCGGTCATGCAGCTATTCCTCGGATTGTAGCGGAGCGATCCGCACGACGCGCGCGCCAGCGGTCCTGGCCCAGGCACAGCAGGCGCGAAAACGTCGTGTCGAACGGCACCGCCAGCGAGACGATGCGGCGCCGCTCGGGCCAGATCCGGTCAATCATCGGGTGGCCGGCGCGCGCGCAGCTATCCACTCGCAGCAGCCCACGGCGGTCGAGCGCGTAGGCGAGATATTCCATCTCGATCAGCACGCCGGGCGAGAAGCTCGCCCACGCCTCGTCATACGCGATCTTCAGCTGGAACGCCTCGTCGCCGCACTCGAGGTTGGCGAGCATCGCGATCGGCTGTCCGCCGACGCTCATGCGGTGGAAGTCGAGCGTGCCGCCGGCGTGCGCGGCGCGCAGGATAGCGCGGAAGCAGCGCTCGGTCACGGGATCGGCCGCAGCGGCGACGCCGTCACGTCCCTTCCACCCGGTCTGCTCCAGCGCGAACAGCGCGTCGATCCACGGGTCGACCACGTCGTCGCGGGAAAGCCGGTCGAACACCAACGCGCCGCGCTCGGCCAGCCTGGCGCGCAGCCGGCGATGCTCCTTCAACACCTTGCCGCGCACGTGCTCGGCCGCGTGCTCCGCACTCGACCGGCCGGCATGAAGCACCGCTCGCGCATAATCGCGCGTGCGGTGATACGGCCGGTTCTGCTCGCGCAGCACCTCGAGCAGCGCCTGCGAGGTGGCGCTGTCGGGATCGAGCGCGGAGAGCCGCAGATACTGTCCCGGCAGCCGCGCGAGCAACGGCAGGGCCGCGCGCCAGAACGCCGCCTCGGCACCCGGCCTCACCAGCGGCTCGCCCAGCGCGCGGACGCGCTGATCCCAATTCTCAACACACAGCGCCACTCCGCGGACGCGCTTGATCGCGATCGGTAGCGCGCCGGCCAGCATCTCGCCCTGCCACATCAGCACCACCTGCGGGCGTTGCGCCTCCGGCAAGGCGACGCACGCGCCCACGGCCTCGCGCGTGTAGAACGGGTTGGCGGTGCCAGCTGCGCGCGCGAGTTCGCTCCACGCCGCCGCGGGTACGTCCTGCCAGTCGATGATGGATGCGCGTTCGGTCATCAGGTCCGCTTGTGATCGTGCGGGTGGCATAGCAGCCCAAGTCTCACCAACCGGTTCACGCCTCCCGACACGCTGGACGACGAAGGGCTTGATCGTTACGCTTCCATTAACCCTGTCTGGCCGCGAGCATGATCACCGACCCCTGGTTCCTCCTCGCCGTCGTCGCCAGCTTCACCGGCTACGCCATCTATCTCGCCGGATTGCAGCGACGGTTGGTCGAGCCGAACCGCGCATCATGGCTGATCTGGAGCAGCGCGACATTGGTCGAGGCGTTCACCTACGCCGCGGTCAACCCCGGAACGCCGCAGTCGATCGTGTTCATGCTGTCCGCCGCCGCCTGCGTCATGATCGCGGTCGCGCTATGGCAGCGCTCGCGCTGGTCGGCACCCGACCTGCTCGAAGGCATCTGCATGGGATCGTCGCTCGCCGCGATGCTGTTGTGGCTGGTGTTCCGCGAAGCGTTCTGGGCGCACATGCTCGTCGTCGCCGTCGTGCCCGTCAGTTTCTGGCCGACGTGGCGCAGCGTCTGGGGCGACCGCGCGCGTGAGCGATCCCCGGCCTGGGGATTATGGTCGATCGGTGACCTCGCCACGCTGATGCTTGCGACGCGCACAGGCGGACAGGATGTCGGCGAATACGCCTACATCCTGGTCGAACTCGCCTGCCATGCCAGCGTGTGGTTCATGATCGGGCTCGACACGGTCAATCCGCTGCGCTCGTTCGGCTGGCGCGAGGGTCGGTTGCGCGTGCTCGACGTCTACGCACCCGCCAACCCGTTCGCGGTGCGCGAGACGCATCTCGGCAAGGCGGTGTTCGCCGCGCAGCCGTTCGGCGCGGGCGACGAGATCGTCGCGTTCACCGGCCGCCGCCTGTCGGCTGAGCGATTGCCACGACGCCTGATCGGCCAGGCGGATCGCTTCGTCCAGATCGCGCGCGACACCTACCTCGGTCCCTCCGGCGGGATCGACGACCTGATCAATCACAGCTGCGCCCCCAATGCCGGGCTACGCTTCACGGGCGACACACCCGTCCTCGTCGCCATCCGCGATATCGCTGAGGGCGAGGAGATTGCATGGGATTATTCCACCACGCTCGCCGACGCGCAGTGGCGCATGACCTGCACGTGCGGCGCGCCCGAATGTCGCGGCATCATCGCCGCGTTCGACACGCTGCCACCTGATCGACAGCGCTGGTATCTGTCGCATGGACTGGTCGCGCCGTACCTTGTTCCGAACCGCAGCGACGTTGCGGCGTAAAAAGAAACCTCTGCTGACCTTCTCGTAAAAACACGCTCTTTGCTGTTTTTTTTGACTATTTCACCACGTGCACACTCAAGATGGACTAGTGCAACGCTGTCACGAACGATGCTGGCCTCTCACGTGTTCGACAACGTAACTTGATCGTTTCGATTGCGAGATCGTCGTTCGAGAGACAAGCAGGTGAGAGGATCGACTCCATGAACGCTCGTTCTTTGCCCGGTACGATCGCGCTGATCGCGACGCTCGGCCTCGCTGCCTGTGTGAACCCTTCCGCCAAAATCGCGAGTTCGCTGGAGGGCTACGGCTTTCAGCCCTCGCAGTCGCAATGCTTCGGCGATCGACTGGAAGCGAACCTGTCGCTGGGCCAGCTACAGCAGCTCGGCCGCGCTGCACGCGCCGCGCGAGAAGGTGACACGACGCCGGGACGCCTGACCGCCAGCGACTTTATCCGCGTCGCGGGACAGGTGAAGGATCCCAAGGTCCCGCTAGAGGTCGGCAAGGCCGCGGCAGGCTGCGGCATCCTGACCGATCCCGCTTCCCCGCTCTGAGCATTCGTCCGCGACGGCGGTCTACGCCGCGGCATTCAGTTCGACGGCCGACGGTGCCCGCAGCGTCAGGATCGCGCGCGCACCGCTGCCGCGCCCGTCGCTTTCCAGCCGCAGCGCTCCCTCCATCGCGGTCATCGAATTGGCGCACCAGTGGAGCCCCAATCCGCCCGACTTGTGCGCGCGGGTCGAGTAACCGCGCTGGAACAAGGTCGCGCCGACCGCCGGGTCGAACCCTTCGCCGTCATCGCTGATACAGACCGTCACATGATCGTCGTCGCGCGCGAACGAGACGGCGATCCGCCCGCTGCTTCGACCTGCTGCGGCGATTGCCTCGCCCGCATTGGCGAACAGGTTCCCCACCACCTGGCTCAGAATGACACGGTTGGCGAGCACCGGACACGGCTCGGCCGGGTAGCTGAAGCCGATCTGGACCTTGCCCGAATAGCGCGCGATCGTCGCATTCTGCGCGATCACGTCGGTCATGTCGCAGATCGACAGCTGCGGCCGCTCGTGCGCCGCCGCCTGCTGCTGCCCGATTATGTCGAGCACGTGGCCGAGCGCATCGCGCCCGATGCCGAGCTGCTCGACCTGCTCGGCCCGCGCCGTCTCCATCGCGGCGACGCCCGCGCGCACGAAGGCGGCGAGTTTCTCCCGGCGTGCCGCGGTAATATCTGGCTTGCCCAGCTCCTCCGCCGCGCGCGCCAGCATTGCCTGGTCGACCGGTGCGGCGCGGTTGATGCCGTGGCTGATCACGGTCGAGATCGGCGACAGCGCATTGCGGACATTGTGCATGACCGCCACCGCACTCTCCGATCGGCCGAGCGCAAAGCTCTGCGCCTCGATTTGTTCGCGCAGGTCCTTTAGCTGCGTCAGCATGCCGTTGAAGCTCAAGCCGAGCGAGCCGATCTCGTCGCGCCGCCCGTCGTCCTCCAGCAGCGCGAGCGAGCCCGAGGCGCGAACCCGCTCCATGTGACGCTCGACCCGCGCCAGCGGGACGAGCACCAACCGGCCGATCATGCGCCGCAGCATCATCAGCACGACCAGCAGCAGCAGCACCGATCCCGCAATCGCCAGCAACAGCATACGTCGGCCGAGCAGCGTCACCTCGCGCGCGACGGTGAAGCGTGCGCTCGCAACCGGCTGTCCGCCCGCGCCGCCGATCGGTACGGTGATCGTCATCCGGGCGCGCGATTGCTGCACGACCTCGCCCGCGGTCGGCGTCAGGTCGATCACCGCGTTAAGCTGAAGCAGCTCGGCAAGCTGGCGCGAGCTGATCTCGCGCGCCATCAGCACATAGCCGCGCGGGTTACCGGTCCCGTCGCTGCGACGGACCTTGGCGACACCGACGGCGGCGACGACGCCACCCATTCGCGCGTAGAAGCTGGTCGAACTACGCGAGCCTAGCAGGCGTGGAAGGTCAAGTCCCTCGATCGATCTAACCAGTCGGGCGCGCATCTGCGGCTGGTCGCGCTGTGCTTCGTCGATCCAGCGTGCGATGACGATGCGGCGATCGATGCCGACGTAAGCCATCGCGTTGACGTCGAGGTTCGCCATCGCGAGCGGCGAGAAGCTCTCGTGCTCGAAGGTGGCGCTCGGATGCGCCATGTAGTCATAGCTGTCGTTCCAGTCGCCGTAATCCTTGACCGCGCTCTCGACCTTGTTGGCGTACTCGGCGAGCGCGGCGTGGGTCCGCTCGACATGCGCGTCGACCGAACGCCGCTCGAGCTTGCCGAAACTCGGCGTAATGATCGCCGCGAGCAGCAGCGCGATCGCGACGGCACCCCCGGCCCCCACCAGCGTCAGGATCAGCACCAGTCGCGCCCCGAGCGACCGCGGGTTGCGGAGCGCCCCTACGTGTGTGCCGACATGACGACGGACGTGCGCGGCCATCAGCCCGCCTCCGTTAACCGAGCGTGCCCGTTGCGGGCTCCACCTCTAAGAAGCGCGCGTGCGCCATGTCGCGCGCGAGCGGTTCGGCCAGCGGCTTGGCGAAGTGATAGCCCTGCAAATGGCTCGCGCCCGCGACGCGCAGCAGGTCGACCTGCGCGGCGGTCTCGACCCCTTCGGCGATCACGGTCAGGTTGAGCGATTGCGCCAGATGGACGATCGAGCGCACGATCGCGGCCGACTCCTTCTCGCGTGACATACCGTCGATGAAGCTGCGGTCGATCTTGAGCGCATCGAGCGCGAACTTACGAATGTTGTAGAGCGACGAATAACCGGTGCCGAAATCGTCGAGCGCGATGCGAAAGCCCATCTGCCGCAGCCGGTACAGCGTTTCCGCCGCGCGGTCCGCGTCATCGAAGATCGCGGTTTCGGTGATCTCGATCTGCAATCGCCGCGGCTCGACGCCGGCGCGCTGGCAGCGCTCCATGATGTAGCCGACGAAATTGTGCCGCCTGAACTGCCGCGGGCTGAAGTTGACCGAGACGTACTGCCCGGGCCAGCTTTTTAGCACGTTTAGGCTCTGCTCCAGCACCCAGTCGCCCAGCTCGTGGATCAGGTTCGACTCCTCGGCGATCGGGATAAAGGTCGCCGGGCTGATCGGGCCGTATTCGCGCGTGTTCCAGCGCAGCAGCGCCTCGAAGCCAACGACCTCGAACGTGCCGTGCGCGACAATCGGCTGGTAGACGAGCGCCAGTTCGTCGCGCGCGATCGCCTGCGACAGTCCGGTCTCGATCCGGCGCCGCACGCGCACGCCCTCGTCCATGCTCTCGTCGAACAGCCGCGCGATGCCGCGACCGCTGCGCTTCGCGTCGTTGAGCGCCAGGTCGGCGCGGCGGATCAGGTCGATCGGGTCGCGGTTGTCGCCCTCACCCGCGGTTACCACCCCTGCCGACGCTGCAGCCTGAACCGAATGGCCCAGCACCTTCAACTCGACCGAGCAGGCGTGGACGACGCGCGTGCACGCCATTTCAGCCGCCTGCTCGCCCGCCGCCTCGAACAGCAGCCCGAACTC
>NZ_CAJYVU010000025.1 GCF_913778135.1 uncultured Sphingomonas sp.
ACGGCGGGTGCTCGGCGGTGGGGCGCATGCGGTAGAGCCACGAGCGGCGATTCTCGTGGCGTGGCGCAGTAAAGGCGGTGCCCGACAGTTGCTCGGCGTAGAGCCCGAAGGCGGGGCGCTGCGGCGAGTTGCGCCCGACCGGCAGCGCGCCGGGGATTGCCTCGGTCGAGACGTGATTGCCGAAACCGGGGATGTAGGCGGGGGCGGTGGAGTCGGTCATCCTCGGTCCTTTCGGGTTACTCAGGTGCGCTTTGTGTCGCACCCGCCAACGCGTCAGTCGCGGCAAAGCCGCGCCTGCTGCGCCGGCTTCGTCGCGCTGGCCGGGCGCGGGCCGCGCCTGCGCGCGGCCATCCAGGTCGACGCTTTATGCGTCGACCTGGATAACGCCGCGCCGGATTTGGTCGAGCTCAATCGACTCATACAACGCCTGGAAGTTGCCGTTGCCGAAACCCTCGTTGCCCTTGCGCTGGATGATCTCGAAGAAGATCGGCCCGACCATGTTCTCGGTGAAGATTTGCAGCAGCAGCCCTTCTTCCCCGACGTTGCCGTCAATCAGGATGCGATTGCGGCGCAGCCGCTCCAGGTCCTCGCCGTGGTTCGGCACGCGCTTGTCGACCAGCTCGTAATAGGTTTCGATCGTGTCCTGCAGCTTGACGCCGCGCGCGCGTAGTTTCTCGACCGTTCCGTAGATGTCGTCGGTGGTGAGTGCCAGATGCTGGATGCCCTCGCCGTTGTAATCGCGGATGAACTCCTCGATCTGGCTATGGTCGTCCTGGCTCTCGTTCAAGGGAATACGAATCGCCTTGTCGGGCGCGATCATCGCCTGGCTGAACAGGCCCGTCGCCTTGCCCTTGATGTCGAAATACCTCTGCTCCTCGAAGCCGAAAATCTGGCCATAGAACGCCGACCACGTCCGCATCTGCCCGCGCCGCACATTGTGCGTCAGGTGGTCGAGCACGTCGAGCCCGACGTTGTTCTCCGCCGACGCCTCGCGCCAGCCTTCGACCTCGTTCCAGTCGGCGAACGGATCAGCGTCGACCAGGTACAGCAGCGACCCGCCGATCCCTTCCAGCACCTGCGCATCCGGCAGCGCGCTGCCGCTCGCGTCCAGCGCCTTCGCGCCGCGCTCCACCGCCGCCTCCAACGCCTCGCGCGCGTTCGACACGCGGAATGCCATCGCGTTCGCCGACGGGCCGTGATCCTTACGGAAATCCGCCGCCTGTCCCTCTTCCTCGCGGTTGATCAGCAGGTTTATGCGACCCTGGCGGTAGAGCGTGACCTGCTTGGTCGGGTGCGTCGCGGCGGGCACGAAGCCGAGCGCCTCGAACTGCTTTGCCAGCATGTCGGGTTCGGGCGAGGTGAATTCGCAGAAGGCGAAACCGTCGAGCCCCATCGGATTGACGTCGATATGGTCCATTGCGCGCTCCACTGGTATCAAGTGAAACTATTCTGGTACTTGCGGCGCCGTGAGTCAATGCGGGCTGATGACCGGAACCGGAGGGCTTGGTAGAGACGCATCATGTCGCGTCTGTTCCGCCTTCTCCTCCCGCTCGCCCTTCTCGCTGCGGCCGCGCCTGATAGCCGCGCCACCTTCGAAGCGTTGCGAAGCGAGGACGCGCGGCTCGCGAATGTCGCATTCCGCCTCGCCACCGCCAACGCTGCGCTGTGCCGCGACCAGCAGCCGGGCACCGGCGTCGTGCTGCACGCCATCGATCAATATGCCGCGCGCGATGCCGATGCCGCACGCAGCGTATTCGGCTTCGCCGCGCCGGTCGCGGTCGAGTGGGTCGTGCCCGGCTCCCCCGCCGCGCGCGCCGGCGTGATGCAGAACGAAGGCGTCGTCGCAATCGCCGGCGTCCCGCTCGCCGCACCGACCGAGGCGCGCGACACCAGCGCGACGCGCGACGCCGCGCTTGCCCGATTGGCCGCGCTGCCGATACGCGCGCCCATGTCGCTGACGCTCGCCGATCAGGGCCACACGCACCGCGTGTCGATCGCGCCCGTGCCGGCGTGCCGCAGCGAGTTCGAGGTCGTCGCCGGACCCAAGCTCGGCGCCTCGTCCGACGGCCATGTCGTGCAGGTCGGCGCACGGTTGATGGAAACCTACGGCGACGACGAAGTCGCGGTCGTGATCGCGCACGAGCTCGCGCACACCATCCTGCGCCACCGCGCCCGGCTGGAGGCGGCGGGCGTCAAATGGGGGCTGTTCGGTGAGTTCGGCCGCAACGCGCGACTGTTCCGTGACACTGAGACGGAGGCCGACGTGCTCGGCGCATTCCTGCTCCGCAATGCCGGTTGGGACCCGCAGAATGCGGTGCGTTTCTGGCAAGGACCGGGAAAAAAGGTCGACCCCGGCATGTTCCGCAGCCGCACGCATCCCTCGCCCAAGGAGCGCGCACGCATCATTTCGGAAGCGCTAGCGGCGATGCCGGCCGGCGCGCCGCTGCCCTATCTGCCGCCGATCCTCGCGCAGCGCGACGCGGCGCTCGACTGAGCCGCGGCGTCGCGACTTCTACGCCGCCTGGCGCAGCTCAAGCCGACCCCAGATCTCGACCAAGGCGTCGGTCAGCTCGCGCATCATCGCCTCGCTGTGCGCGGGGCCGGGGGTGAAGCGCAGCCGCTCGGTCCCGCGCGGCACCGTCGGGTAATTGATCGGCTGCACGTAGACGCCGTATTCGGCCAGCAGGATGTCGCTGATCTTCTTGGCCTTGACCGGATCGCCGACCATGACGGGCACGATGTGCGTCTCGCCCACCATCACCGGCAGCCCGGCGTCGCTCAGCATCGCCTTCAGCGTCGCCGCAGCCGCCTGCTGCCCGTCACGCTCGACGCTTGACGATTTCAGGTGGCGCACGCTCGCCAGCACGCCCGCGACCAGCACCGGCGACAGGCTGGTGGTGAAGATAAAGCCGGGCGCGTAGCTGCGGATCACGTCGACGATCGTACGGTCGGCCGCGATATAGCCGCCCATCACGCCGAACGCCTTGCCCAGCGTCCCCTCGATGATCGTCAGCCGGTCGGCGACGCAATCGCGCTCGGAGATGCCGCCACCGCGCGCGCCGTACATGCCGACCGCGTGCACCTCGTCGAGGTAGGTGAGCGCGTTGTACTTGTCGGCGAGGTCGCAGATCGCCGCGACCGGCGCGACATCGCCCTCCATCGAATAAACGCTCTCGAACGCGATCAGCTTGGGCACCGCCGGATCATCGGCGGCGAGCAGCTCTTCCAGATGCGCGAGATCGTTGTGGCGAAACACGCGCTTCTCGCAGCCCGCGTTGCGGATCCCCGCGATCATCGAGGCGTGATTGAGCTCGTCGGAATAGATGATGCAGCCCGGCAGCACCTTCGCGAGCGTTGCGAGCGTCGCCTCGTTCGAGACATAGCCGCTGGTGAACAACAGCGCCGCTTCCTTGCCGTGCAGGTCGGCAAGCTCGGCCTCCAGATCGATGTGGTAGTGCGTATTGCCGCCGATGTTGCGCGTACCGCCCGACCCTGCGCCCACGTCGTGCAGCGCTTCCTCCATCGCCGCGATCACCTTCGGGTGCTGCCCCATCGCGAGGTAATCGTTCGAGCACCATACCGTGATCGGCTTCGGGCCGTTATGCCCGGCAAAGCAGCGCGCATTGGGGAACATGCCCTTGTTGCGCAGGATGTCGATGAAGACGCGGTAGCGCCCCTCGGCGTGCAGGCGGTCGATCGCCTGGGTGAACACGCGCGAATAGTCGACCGCCCGTACATCAACTGACCGTGCGTCAACTGCCTTTGCGTCAACTGGGCGTGCGTCGACCTGTGTGGCCCGGCGCGCTTCGCTGCTCTCGCTCATCATGCGAGGCGACTTAGCCTGCTAACCCACGTTTTTCCAGCGCATTTGGTCGATCACAGTGCCTCGGGATCGGCAAAACCCTGCGCACGCAGGTGGTTGCCGATCCTCGCCTCGCGCGTACCCAGCCGGGTGAACACCAGCCGGTGCGCGTCCGAGTCGTGCGACCAGTCCTGCCCCTGCGTCAGATGCGCCACGCGCCGCGCGATCCCCGGCCCGCCATCGACGAAGGACACGCCCGCGGGCGCCGTCGCGCGCATCTCGTCCGCGAGCAGCGGGAAGTGCGTGCACGCGTTGACGATTACGTCGATCCGGTCGCCACCCGGCTGGTCGAACAAACCAGCGAGTTCGCGCGCAACCGCGCCCACGTCGACCGCCTCGCCGGCCAGCTTAGCCTCCGCCAGTTCGACCAGCGCGGCGGAGCCGTAACGCAGCACGGTGCAATCGCCCGCGAAGCGCGCGGCGAGATCATCGACATAGGGCTGCCGCACCGTCGCCTCGGTGCCCAGCACCCCGATGACCCGCGTGCGCGACGCTTCCGCCGCAGGCTTGATCGCGGGCACCGTGCCGACGATCGGAAGGTCGAGCGCGGCGCGCACCGCGGGCAGCGCGATTGTCGAGGCCGTATTGCACGCGATCACGATCAGGCGCGGGCGATACCGCTCCGCCAACCGCCCGAGCAGCGCGGGCACGCGCGCCGCGATCTCCGCCTCGCCCTTCGTTCCGTACGGGAAACCGGCCGAATCAGCGGCGTAGACGATGGACGCCCCGGGCAGCAGCGCGCGCGTCGGCGCGACGACCGACAGGCCACCCACGCCTGAATCGAAGAACAGGATCGGCCGCGCATCGTCGCTCATGGCCGCACACATAGCCTTCGTCGCCTAGTAGATACAGGTGAGTGACACCTGATTTCGCCCGCGCTAAAACAGGGGCAGAAGGGGAACAGAACTGGCCACGCAGATCATCTGGATACCGCCCGCGGCGGCGTTGCTGATCGGCTATCTGCTCGGCTCGATCCCGTTCGGCGTGATCCTGACGCGCCTGGGCGGCGCGGGCGACCTTCGCCAGGTCGGCTCGGGCAATATCGGCGCGACCAACGTGCTCCGCACCGGGCGCAAGGGCCTCGCCGCCGCCACGCTGCTGCTCGACATGCTGAAGGGCGTCGCCGCGGTCGGAATCGTCGCCGCGCTGTTTCCCGATCAGGCACCGCTTGCCGCGGCGGGTGCCTTCGTCGGCCACTGCTATCCGGTCTGGCTCGGCTTCAAGGGCGGCAAGGGCGTCGCGACGCTGATGGGGATCGTCGTTGCGCTCGCCTGGCCGCTCGGGCTCGTCTACGCGGTCGTGTGGCTCGGGCTGCTCGCAGGGCTGCGCATCTCCTCGGTCGCCGGCATGGCGGCTGCGGTCAGTGCACCGGTCGCGGCCGCGGTCCTCGGCCCGTTCGACCTCGTGCCGCTGCTGCTCGCGCTGGCGCTCCTCGTGATTTGGAAGCACCGCGCCAACATCGCGCGCCTGCTCGACGGGACCGAGCCGCGCGTCGGCGGCCCGAAAAGCGCCGCCTGAACATGGCCAACGCCGCGGCGCTGCGCCCTGCTCCGCCCGCGACGATCGCCGACGACGACGCGCTCGCACGATTGCGGCTGATCCGCACGCCTTCGATCGGCCCGGTGTCGTTCCGCCAACTGCTTGCGCGCTTCGGCACGGCGGCGGCGGCAATCGAAGCGCTGCCGACACTCGCGCGCCGCGGCGGCGGGCGTGTCCCTGCGGTCACCGACATTCACACGGCCGAGCGCGAGATGGTGGCGGTGACGCGGGCCGGCGCGCGCTACCTGTTTCTCGGCACGCCCGATTATCCGCCGCTCCTGGCCGAACTGTCCGACGCGCCGCCGGTGCTGACGATTCGCGGCAACCTGTCGCTCGCCGCGCGCGACACCGTCGCGATGGTCGGCGCGCGCAACGCGTCCGCCGCGTCGTGCCGCTTCGCGCGTGGCCTGGCGCAGGAGATCGCGCACGAGGGTGCGGTGGTCGTTTCGGGGCTGGCGCGCGGGATCGACACCGCCGCGCACGAGGGGGCGGGTGCCGCGACGATCGGCGTCATCGCCGGCGGCATCGACGTCGCCTATCCGCCCGAGAATGCGCGGCTGCAGGAGCGGATCGCCGATGAAGCCCTGCTCGTCGCCGAGATGCCGCCGGGTACCGAGCCGCGCGCGCGCCATTTTCCGCATCGCAACCGCATCATCGCCGCGCTGTCGCTCGGCACTGTGGTGATCGAGGCCGCGCCGCGCTCGGGCTCGCTCATCACCGCCAGGCTCGCGGGCGAGGCCGGGCGCGAGGTGATGGCAGTGCCGGGCCATCCGAGCGATCCGCGCGCGCAAGGGTGCAACGGCCTGATCCGCGATGGCGCCGTGCTGATCCAGTCAGCCGCCGACGTGCTCGAACAGATCCGCCCGATCGACCTGCGCGCGAGTGTCAGGTCACCGCTCGCCGGCTGGGGCGCACCGCCGCCCGAGGACGCGAGCGACGCCGATCGCCGCCGCGTCACCGACCTGCTCGGCCCGGTACCGGTCGGCATCGACGAGCTCGTCCGCCAGGCTGCGCTCGCGCCTGCGGTGGTGCAGATGGTGCTGCTTGAACTCGAGCTCGGCGGCCGGCTCGAACGCCATGCCGCCGGACGCGTCAGCCTGTGCTGAGCGCGCCTACCCCTACCTGGGTGCGCTGCTGGTTCCGGGCTGCGGCGATCTACGGCACGCTTGCCCTACTCGCCAGCCTCGCCGCACCGGGCGCAGCGACGCTGCCTGGGCTCGCCTTCACGCTGACCGCGCTCGCGTTCCAGATCGTCTTTTGGCTGACCGGCGGCGATCCCGTTCGCTACCGCCCAATGATGCTGGTGGGTGTCGCCGAGAAGCTGGCGTTTGGCGTCCCCGCGCTCATCCTCGCCGCCGGCTCGACCACCGCCATTTTCGGCATAGTCGATTTGATCCTCGGCACCGGCTTCCTGCTGGCGTGGTTCGCGACCAGGCGCGGCTAGAGGGGGTCGCCGATCACGCGTGAACGGGCGGCACAGCGTCCCGCGACATCGCCAGCCTTGCAGAGCGTCAGGTCGGCGATCACGCGGTCGGCCCATTCCACGTCGGCGCGGACCGCCTCGCCGCGGACCATCGCTGTGACCGAGTGAATGGCCTCCTGTGCAACGATCACCCGTACGTAGGTGAGCATCGGATCATGCGTGATCGCCTCCCGCGGGCAACGCACCCTCAGCGTCGCGGCGGCAAGCTGGTCGCTCGGACTGGCAGGCGTCACCTTTACAATAGCACCGGGACACGACGATTGCATCGCGCTTCCAGTGACGGCTGCCATCAAGCTCGCCAGAGCAGGCGCGTCGGCGCGTATCTTCTCGCTGGTGCCCGGATGATAGAGTTGACGCGTGAGCGCGATTGCGTGCGTCCATTTTTCGGCCGGCTCATCGTTCCGGCGGTATTCGGACAGCTGGCCCCTTGGGCGAGCCGTTGTCTCTCGAAGAACGAACCCCTCCTCCGCCCGCGGCAGCACGATCTCGCCCGTCATCACTGTTGGCACCGCCGGTGCTGCCCCCACCAACGCCGCTGCCGCCGCGATCCACATGCCTGCCGCCATGCCGCGGCCATGCGCGCAACCTTTACGCCCCGCAATCCCGCTTGACGTTGCGGCCTCCACCTCTCCACCCTCGCGCATACGTGTGAAGCTTCCTAGTTAGGCCCTAATGCAACTCGTCATCGTCGAATCGCCCGCCAAGGCGAAGACCATCGAAAAGTATCTCGGCTCCGATTATCGCGTCCTCGCGAGCTACGGCCACGTCCGCGACCTGCCGCCCAAGGACGGGTCGGTGAACCCCGACGACGGCTTCGCGATGGAGTGGGAGAATTACGCCGACAAGGCCAAGCAGCTGAAAGCGATCGCCGATCTGGCGAAGGGCGCCGACCGGCTGATCCTCGCCACCGACCCCGATCGCGAGGGCGAGGCGATCAGCTGGCACGTGCAGGAAGTGCTCGCCAAGCGTCGCGCGCTGCCCAAGGCGGTCGAGCGCGTCACCTTCAACGCGATCACCAAACAGGCGGTGACCGACGCGATGAAGGCGCCGCGCGCGCTCGATACCGACCTGATCGACGCCTATCGCGCACGCCGCGCGCTCGATTATCTCGTCGGCTTCACGCTCTCCCCCGTGCTGTGGCGCAAGCTGCCCGGCGCCAAGTCCGCGGGCCGCGTCCAATCGGTCGCGCTGCGCCTGATCGTCGAGCGCGAGCGCGAGATCGAGACGTTCGTCGCGCAGGAATATTGGTCGGTGACGGCCGCACTCGAGCATGACGGCACCCCCTTCACCGCGCGGCTGTCGCAGTGGGAGGGGAAGAAACTCGACCGCCTGTCGATCGGGACGCAAGGCGACGCCATGCGCGCCAAGGCCGATGTCGAGGCGGGTCGCTTCACCGTGCAGTCGGTCGAGACGCGCCCGGCGACGCGCAATCCGCCGCCGCCGTTCACCACCTCGACGCTGCAGCAGGAGGCGGCGCGCAAACTGGGCTTCTCCGCCGATCACACGATGCGGATCGCGCAGCAACTCTACGAGGACGGCGCGATCACCTATATGCGCACCGACGGCGTGCAGATGGACGGCAGCGCGATTTCGGCCGCGCGCGGCGCGATCGCCAACCGCTACGACGGCAGCTACGTGCCCGACAAGCCGCGCCAGTATCAGGCGAAGGCCAAGAACGCGCAGGAAGCGCACGAGGCGATCCGCCCGACCGATTTCGGCAAGGATCGCGTCGGCTCGGGCGACCATGCGCGCCTGTACGAACTGGTGTGGAAGCGCGCGCTCGCCAGCCAGATGGCGTCGGCGCGGATGGAGCGCACCACGATCGAGCTGGCCGATGGTACCGGGCGCAACGTGCTGCGCGCCACCGGTCAGGTCGTGCTCTTCCCCGGCTATCTCGCGCTCTACGAAGAGGGTCAGGACGACAGCCAGGACGAGGATGCGCGCCGGCTGCCCCGCATGCGCGAGGGCGATGCGCCCGCGAAAAAGGACGTCGAGGCCGAGCAGCATTTCACCCAGCCGCTGCCGCGCTATTCGGAGGCGAGCCTGGTCAAGCGGATGGAGGAACTCGGCATCGGCCGTCCCTCCACCTACGCGTCGATCATCAAGACGCTTAAGGATCGCGCCTATGTTCGGGTCGAGAAGAACCGCTTCTTCGCCGAGGAGAGCGGCCGGCTGGTGACCGCGTTCCTCGAACGCTTCTTCCCGCGCTACGTCGGCTACGACTACACCGCCGAGCTTGAGGAAGAGCTCGACGACGTGTCGGGCGGTCGCGCGCAGTGGCAGGCGGTGCTCGAAAACTTCTGGCGCGATTTCAAGCCGCGCACCGCCGAGGTCATGGAGCAGAAGCCGTCGGAGGTGACCGCCGCGCTCGACACCTTCCTCGCGCCCTACCTCTTCCCCGACAAGGCCGACGGCAGCGATCCGCGCGCCTGCCCGGCGTGCCAGGCGGGCAGCCTCGCGCTGCGCGGCGGGCGCTTCGGCGCGTTCATCGCCTGCTCGAACTATCCTGAGTGCAAGTACACCCGCCGCTTCGCGCAAGGGGGGGATGCGGCGGAGTCGACCGGACCCGAAATGCTCGGCAAGGATCCCGAGACCGGGCTGGAGGTCGAGCGCAAGTCGGGTCGCTTCGGTCCCTACATCCAGCTGGGCGAAGGCAAGGAAGCGAAGCGTGCCTCGATCCCGAAGGACGTGGGTGAACTCGATCTGGAGATGGCGCTCAAGCTCCTGAGCCTGCCGCGCACGATCGGCCAGCATCCCGAGACGGGTCAGGACATCACCGCCGCGATCGGGCGCTACGGGCCATATCTGGCGCACGCCGGCAAGTATGCGCGGCTCACCTCGACCGCCGACGTGTTCGAGACCGGCATGAACGCGGCGGTCGTGAAGCTCGCCGAGGCGGCAGCCGGCGGCGGGCGTCCGCAGCGCGGGGCCGCGCGCGAGCCATTGAAGGTACTGGGCGCACACCCGCGCACCGAGGCGGAGCTGAAACTGATGGAAGGCCGCTACGGCCCCTACGTCACCGACGGCACCACCAATGCGACCTTGCCCAAGACGATCACGCCCGAGCAACTGACGCTGGAAGAGGCCGCACAACTGATCGATGCGCGCGCGGCGATGGCGCCGGCGGGCAAAAAGAAGGCGCCGGCGAAGAAGAAGGCCGCGCCCAAGAAGACGGCGTCAAAAGCCGAGGGCGACAAGCCCGCCGCGAAAACAGCAGCCAAGAAGCCGGCTGCGAAGAAAGCGCCTGCAAAGAAGCCCGCGGCGAAGAAAGCGACCGCCTGATCGAACGGGTGTCGGGTCCTACCCGGCACCTGCCCCGCACGCTCAGCGTGCAGCCGGGTGGCCGGCGTTTACGCCGCGCGGCGGTTGAGCAGGCCGATTACGTCGCGCGCGGCGCGCTGCGCGGTCGCGATCTCGCGCGCGGTCATGTCCTCGGATACCTCGGCGCGCGCGGCGGGGGCGGCGTCATGCCCCCAGGCGGCGGCGAGGTTGAGCCACTTGTGCGCCTCGATCAGGTCGAGGCCTGCGCCCGACGTCCCGGTCGAGTAGGCGATTCCCAAGTCATAGGCAGCACCCGCATCGCCGGCACGTGCCTTGGCGATCCGGCGGTCGAGCAGTAACGGCGTACTGGAAACTACGGTCATCGGTTTGCCCCCGATTGCAGCGTTGATGCTGACCGTAGGCTATGACCCGATTCGGCTCACCAAATGGTTAACGCCGCGGCGACCTTCTTCACCCCGCCGGATCGACCGCCAGATTGTCGATCAGCCGCGTCGCGCCCAGCCGTGCCGCCGCCAGCAACTGCCGCCGCCGCGTGGCGTCCGCCTGCGGCTGGAGCGTTTCCGCGTCGACCAGCGAGACGTAATCGACCACGAACCCGGCGTTCGACAGATAGGTGGTCGCGTCCGCCACCGCCTTCTCAACCGGCGTGCCGGCCGCGATCGCGCGCGCCGCGATCCCCAGCGCGCGCGGCAGCGCCACGGCCTTCGCGCGCTCCTCGTCATCGAGGTAGACGTTGCGGCTCGACAGCGCGAGCCCGTCGTCCTCGCGCTGCGTCGGTACGCCCGTGACCTCGATGTCGAAATCGAGGTCGGCGACCATGCGGCGGATGACTGCCAGCTGCTGAAAGTCTTTCTCGCCGAAATAGGCGCGGGTCGGCTGCACCTGGTTGAACAGCTTGGCAACGACGGTCGCGACCCCGTCGAAATGACCCGGGCGCGCCGCACCGTCCAGCCCCCCGCTGACGCCCGTGACCGAGATGTTGGTCGAAAATCCTTCGGGGTACATGACCTCGACCGGGGGCAGCCACAGCAGGTCGCAGCCTGCCTCGGTCAGCATCGCGATGTCGCCGGTTTCCTTGCGCGGGTAGCGCGACAGGTCCTCGTTGGCGCCGAACTGCTTCGGGTTGACGAAGATAGATGCGACCACGCACGTTCCCGGCCGCCGCGCCGCCTCGACCAGCGCGATATGCCCGGCGTGGAGCGCGCCCATCGTCGGCACCAGCGCGATCTCGCGTCCGGCCGCGCGCGCAGCCGCGACCTGTTCGCGCAAGCCCGCGAGTTCCCGAAACACTTCCACGTCTTACCCCTCGTATCCCTGCGCCGCGGCTTCTATGATGGCGTCAAACAGCAATCAATCAGGGAAGTCGCGCGTTGTCTGACCAGACCGAGACGCACATCACCGCTCCGGCAACGGAGCCTGCCGCCGAGGCACCTTCCGCCGCCGGTGCCCCTTCGGCCGCTGGCGCAAAACTCGCGAGCCAGCCGCACGCCGGCCCGCACGTCATCGTCTACGCCAATGAAAAGGGCGGCACGGGCAAGTCGACCACCGCGGTCCACACCGCGGTCGCGCTCGCCACGCGCGGTGCGCGCGTCGCGTGCATCGACCTTGACCACCGCCAGCGCACGCTCGGCCGCTACCTCGACAATCGCGCCGCGACCGTTGAGCGGACCGGACAGCCGCTGCCGATCCCCGATCACGCCACCGGCGACGGGCAAGCCGACGGCAATTTCGAGGATCTGTTCGCGCGCTTCAGCGACGGGTACGACTTCCTCGTGATCGACACGCCCGGCCGCGACGATCCGTGCGCGCGCACCGCCGCCGCGCTCGCCAACACGCTGGTCACGCCGATGAACGACAGTTTCGTCGACTTCGATCTAATCGGTCAGGTCGATGCCGAGACGTTCAAGGTCAAGCGCCCGAGCTTCTATTCCGAACTGATCTGGGACGTGCGTAAGGCGCGCGCGAAGGCGGACGGCACGACGATCGACTGGGTCGTGCTGCGCAACCGCCTCGCCTACGTCGACGCGCGCAACATGCGCCGCGTGTCGGAGGCGCTCGACCAGCTGTCGCGCCGCGTCGGCTTCCGCATCATTCCGGGTCTGGGCGAGCGCGTGATCTACCGCGAGCTGTTCCCGGCCGGGCTGACGCTCCTCGACAACAAGTCGTTCGGCGGCATGGGGTTGAGCCACGTCGCCGCGCGCCAGGAATTGCGCGAGATGATGGCGGGCTTCGCGCTGCCCGACGCCGCCCAAGGCACGCCCGCGTCGAGCGCCGCTGCATGAAGCTGATCGTCGCCGCGCTGGCGATCTGGCTGTTGTGGTGGTTTCTGAAGAAGCCGCCAGAGCGCCGTCCCGGCGCGATCGCGACCGCGCGGCGGACGCTGGGCGTCGCCGCCGACGCCGATGCGGAGGCGATCCGCGCCGCGCATCGCCGCCTGATTGCCGAGCTTCACCCCGATCGCGGCGGCTCCGCGGAGGAGGCGCGCCGCGTCAACGCCGCACGCGACCTGCTGCTCGCGCGCGTGACCACGCCCAACTGATCGATCTATCCACGTCGCATAGCGCGAGTTTCTTCCAAGCCGGCAGAGCGGCGTTGGCGTCTTGCAAACGTCATCTTATGCGCCACCATCAATGACGCACCGTTTTCACCCCTCGATCCTGCGCGACTATGACATCCGCGGCACGGTCGGCGAAACGCTGTTCGAGGCCGACGCCTATGCGGTCGGCCGCAGCTTCGCGACGCGCGTTCGCCGCGCCGGTGGTCGCCGCGTCGCGGTCGGGCGCGACGGGCGCGTGTCGTCGCCGATGCTGGAGGCGGCGCTGGTCGCGGGCCTGACCGAAAGCGGAGTCGACGTGGTGCGGGTCGGCCTCGGTCCCTCCCCGATGCTCTATTTTGCCGAGGCGACGATGGCGGTCGACGCCGGCATACAGGTAACCGGCAGTCACAATCCAGCGGGCGATAACGGCTTCAAACTCGTCCTCGCGCACGACAGTTTCTTCGGCGACGATGTGCGCGACCTCGCACGGCTGGCGGAGGGCGGTGATTGGGAGAAGGGCGCAGGCACGGTCACCGACGCCGCCGTCATGCAGGATTACGTCGCCCGCCTGCTCGCCGGACACACGGGCGGCACGTTCCGCATCGGCTGGGACGCCGGCAACGGCGCCGCCGGTCCAGCGATCGAGCGGCTGACACAGAAGCTGCCGGGCGAGCACCATTTGCTCTACACCGAGGTCGACGGCGCATTTCCGCACCACCACCCCGACCCGACAATCCCCGCCAACCTCGCCGTCCTGATCACGCTGGTCCGTCGCGAGCGGCTCGACATCGGTTTCGCCTTCGACGGTGACGGCGACCGCATCGGCGCGGTGGATGCTCGTGGGCGGATCATCTGGGGCGACCAGATCCTCGCTCTCCTCGCCGAACCGCTGCTCCGCGAGCTACCCGGCGCGGCGATCGTGGCCGACGTGAAGTCGAGCGACGCGTTGTTCGACCGGGTCCGCGCGCTCGGCGGGCGCGCGGTGATGGCGAAATCGGGCCACAGCCAGATCAAGGCGCGCATGAAGGCAGAGGGCGCCGCAATCGGTGCCGAACTGTCGGGGCACATCTTCTTCGCGCATAAATATTACGGGTTCGACGACGCGCTCTACGCCGCCGTCCGGCTGATCGGCGCGATCCATCTGTCGGGTGTCTCGCTTGCCGAGCTGATCGATCGCCTGCCCGCCACGCAAGCCTCGCCCGAATTGCGCATCGCGGTGCCAGAGGATCGCCGCCTCGCCATCGTCGATGAGGTACGTGCGCGTGTCGTCGCCTCCGAGGCGCGGGTCGATGAAACCGACGGGCTGCGCGTGTCCACCACCGACGGCTGGTGGCTGCTGCGCGCGTCGAACACGCAGGCGGCGGTTACGCTGCGAGCGGAAGCGACGGACCAGGCTGGGCTCCAGCGATTGCTCGACACGATCGATCACCAGCTGGCGCTCAGCGGCGTGTCGCGCACCGCCTGACCACCCTCACGCGCTCGTCGGTACCATCCACGACAGATCGACGCGCGACAGCCGGTCGACGTATTTCGCGGCGCGTTTCAACCGCGCCTCATCCGCCAGAATCACGCGTGTGCCATGCCTGGCGATCAGTCCCATCTCCTCCAGCTGGCGCAGCATGCGGTTGACGTGCACCGCGGTCAGCCCGCTCGCGTCCCCGATCTCCTCCTGCGTCAGCGGCAGCGTGAAGCCGCGCTCGACATCCTCGCCGCCGCGCCGCAACCGGTCGCGGATGTCGAGCAGCACCGCCGCGATCCGCGCCTGCGCCGAGGTTCGCCCCAACCCCGCCAGCCGGTCGGTCATCGCCGCGCGCTCGGCCTGGTCAATCGCGGTCAGCGCAAGCGCCAAACGCGGGTGGCGCGCCAGCACCTCGGCCACCTGCGCACGGTCGAACAGGCACACCACGCTCTCGCACAAGGCGGCGACGCATTCGGGCGAGTGCGCGTAGGCGAGTGCCGAGGCGCCGGTCAGGTCACCCGGAAACAGGAACCGCAGGATTTGACGGCTGCCGTCGTCCAGCAGCACGTAGCTCATCATCATCCCGCTGGAGACCACATACAGGTCGCTGGTGCGATCGTTCTCGCGCACCAGCACGGCACCGCGCCTGAGCGCGCGCGTGCGCCCCTGCACCTGCTCCACGGCGGTGCGCTCGATGTCGGACAACGGAAGAAACTCGCCGATCCGATCGGCGAAGGAACGTACCCGCACGCAGTGTTGAACCCTTTGTTATTCCTTCCGCTTATGGGCGACGCGCGCGCGCTCGCATTAAAGTCGATCAAGCGGGAGCAATCCTGTCCAATTTTCACGCGAAACGCGTGGTCGTAGTGCCTTTGGCGACCCGCGCCGCCGGGGTCGCGGGCGGGTTGGCGACGGCGTTCGGCCAAGCTAGACGCGAGCGATGGACCGTATCCTTATTCGCGGCGGCAACCGCCTGTCGGGCACCCTCCCCATCTCGGGCGCGAAGAACGCCGCGCTGACGCTGATGCCGTGCGCGATCCTGACCGACGAGCCGCTGACGCTGCGCAACCTACCGCGCCTCGCCGACGTCGATGGCTTCGGCCACCTGCTCAACCAGTTGGGTGCGTCGACCCGGATCGAGGGCTCGCGCCCCGACGAGTTCGGCCGCGTCATGACGATCCGTGCCGGGCAGCTGACCAGCGCGGAGGCGCCCTACGACATCGTGCGCAAGATGCGCGCCTCAATCCTGGTGCTCGGACCCATTCTCGCGCGCGCGGGTGAGGCACGCGTGTCGCTGCCCGGCGGCTGCGCGATCGGCAACCGCCCGATCGACCTTCACCTGAAGGCGCTGGAGGCGATCGGCGCCAAGCTGGAGATGAGCGCGGGCTACGTCACCGCCTCTGCGCCGGGCGGGCGCCTGTCGGGCGGTGTCTACCGCTTCCCCGTCGTCTCGGTCGGCGCGACCGAGAACGTCGTCATGGCCGCGGTCACCGCGAGCGGCCCGACCAGACTAGAGAATGCCGCGCGCGAGCCCGAGATCGTCGATCTGTGCCGCTGCCTCGTCGCAATGGGCGCGTCGATCGAGGGGATCGGCACCGAGACGCTCGAGATCGAAGGGGTGCGCGAGCTTCATGGCGCGACCTACTCGGTCATGCCCGATCGGATTGAGGCGGGCAGCTACGCCTGCGCCGCCGCGATCACCGGGGGCGACGTGACGCTCACCAACATCGGCACGGACGAAATGGGCGCGACGCTCGCTGCGCTGCGCGAGGCCGGCGTCGAGGTCGAGACCGGCCGCAACACCATCCGCGTTGCCGCGCCCAACAAGCTGCGTCCGCTCAACATCACCACCGCGCCCTTCCCCGGCTTCGCGACCGACATGCAGGCGCAGTTCATGGCGATGCTGTGCAAGGCAGAGGGCGCGAGCGTGCTGACCGAAACCATCTTCGAGAACCGCTACATGCACGTTCCCGAACTGGCGCGGATGGGCGCCGACATTCAGGTCCGCGGCCGCACCGCGGTGGTGCAGGGCGTCGACCGCCTCGTCGGCGCGCCCGTCATGGCGACCGACCTGCGCGCCTCGATGAGCCTCATCATCGCCGGCCTCGTCGCGGACGGCGAGACGCAGGTCAGCCGCATCTATCATCTCGATCGCGGCTACGAACGGCTGGAGGAGAAGCTCTCCGCGGTCGGTGCCGACATCGAGCGCGTGGGTGACGGCTGAGGGCGCTAGGCGGGAAAGGGCACCGCGCTTCTACGAATTGAGCGCCCCGCTCACACCGCCTGCGCCGCGGCCCAGCCGCTCGCCCAAGCCCATTGGAAGTTATACCCGCCGAGCCAGCCGGTAACGTCCACCGCCTCGCCGATCGCGTAAAGGCCGGGCAGGTGGCGCGCTTCCATCGTCTTCGATGACAGTCCTGCGGTCGCGATGCCGCCGACCGTCACCTCGGCCTTGGCGAACCCTTCCGTGCCATTCGGGTGAAAGCGCCAATCGGCCAGCCGCCGCTCCGCCGCCTCCAACGCGCGGTCGGTCGCGAGCCCCAGTTCACCCACCCCGATCACCTCGGCCAGCGCATCCCCAAGTCGTCCCGGCAGCGGCAGTGCCGCCGCCAGCGTGCCGCGCGGTCGCACCCGCTTCGCTTCGCGCAGCCACCCCGCCGCCGCACCCGGCACCAGATCGATCGTCACCGCTTCGCCCGGCTTCCAATAGGACGACACTTGCATGATCGCGGGACCGCTCAAGCCCCGATGCGTGAACAGCGCTGCCTCCGCGAACGCCTGACCCTTGCCCTTCGCCGGCACCGACCCTGCGACCACCGGCGTCGCGACACCCGACAGCGCGCGGAACAGCGCCTCCTCACCCGGCAAGGTAAGCGGCACCAGCGCAGGACGCGGCTCGACCACCTTCAACCCGAACCGGCGCGCCAGATCATAGGCGAACCCGGTTGCGCCCAGCTTCGGGATCGACGCCCCCCCGGTCGCGATCACCAGCGACGGTGCCACATAGCGCCGCCCGTCATGCTCGACCGTGAAGCGCGCATCGGCGTGCCCGATCTCGCCAAGCGAGCCGCCCAGCCTGAGCGTCACCTGTCCCAGTTCGCACTCGCCCAGCAGCATCGCCACGATCTGCCGCGCCGATCCGTCGCAGAACAATTGCCCCAGCGTCTTCTCGTGCCACGCGATCCCGTGCCGCTCGACCAGCGCAAGGAAATCCTGTGCGGTGTAGCGACCGAGTGCCGATTTGGCGAAATGCGGGTTGGTCGAGACGTAGCGCTCGGCCACCGCCTCACGATTGGTGAAATTGCACCGCCCGCCGCCCGATATAACGATCTTTCGCCCCGGCTCGGTTCCGTGATCGAGCACGGCGACGCGCCGCCCGCGCTGCCCCGCCACGGCCGCGCACATCAGCCCGGCGCCACCCGCACCGAGCACGATCGCATCGAACTGTTCCATGCGCGCCGCCTGCCACAAAAGCCGCGTCGGCGCGAGACTTGTGCCGGAAGGCGACGGGCAACCGCCGCCCCCGGCGTATGGATCAGATCGCCGCCAGCGCGTTGGCGAAATCGGCGATCAGATCGTCGGCATCCTCGACCCCGATCGAGATGCGCACCAGATTGTCGGTGATCCCCAGCGCCTGCTTGCGCTCGTCGGCGACCGAGAGGTGCGTCATTCCGGCCGGATGGCTCGCCAGCGTCTCGGTCCCGCCGAGTGACACCGCCAGCTTGGCGATCTTGAGCGCGTCGAGGAAGCGGAACGCCTCCGCCTCGCCGCCCTTCAGGTAGAGCGAGAAGGTCGACCCGCCGCCGGTGCAGTTGCGGCGATAGATGTCGGCCTGCCGCCCCTCCGGTCCCTCGGTACTGCCCTCGGCAAGGAAGCCGAGATAGCCGACGCGCTCGACCTGCGGCTGGTCGCGCAGCCACGCGCACACCTTGGCCGCATTCTCACCCGCGCGGCTCATCCTGAGTTCCAGCGTCTCGAGGCTGCGCAGCAGCATCCACGCCGTGTTGGGATCGCAGATCGTGCCGATCGTGTTGCGCATCGCGCGAATGACGTTGATCTGCTCCTTCGATCCCAGCACGCCGCCCGCGACCAGATCGGAGTGACCGCCAGCGTACTTGGTCAGCGAATAGACGACGATGTCGGCGCCGTGCTTGAGCGGCTGCGACCACAGCGGCCCCAGGAAGGTGTTGTCGATCGCGATCGGCGGCTTGTTCTCGTGGTTCGCGAACACCGCGTCACGGCTCGCCGCCACTGCCTCGACATCGACCAGCGCGTTGGTCGGGTTGGCCGGGCTCTCGAGATAGATCAGCGCGACGTTCCCGCTCGCCGCCGCCTTGTGCAGCACCGCGTCGATCTCCTCGCGCGTCGCGCCCGCCGGGAAATCGAGCCAGTTGATGCCGAACTTGCCCAGCACGCGTGCGATCAGCGTCTCGGTTGCGGCGTACAGCGGTCCCGAGTGCACGATCGTGTCACCCGGCTTGACCATCGACAGGAACAAGGTCGCGATCGCCGACATGCCGCTGGAGAAAGCGAGCGCGTCCTCCGCACCTTCCCAGATGCCGAGCCGGTCCTCCAGAATTTCCTGGTTCGGCCCGTTGAAGCGCGAATAGACGAGGCCCTCGGCACCGCCCGGACGCTTGCCCGTCACGCCTTCGAAGTGGCGCTTTCCCGCTGCGGCGTTAGGGAACACGAAGGTCGAGGTCAGGAAAACCGGCGGCTTCAACGACCCTTCCGACAGAGCGGGGTCGTAGCCGTGCCCCATCATCAGCGTCGCAGGCTTCAGCGTACGCCCGCCGATCGCATCCACCTCCGGCTTGGGGCTGATGCGCTGTTCGACGCCGGTCATGTCGGCTTCGGTCTGGTCGGGCATTCTATTCCTCTCTCAGGTGCGAACGGGCCGTGAATGGCCCCGCCGCTCAGGGTCTGGTGTAGGGCGTGAAGTCGCCCAGGGCGCAGCTGCCGGTCGTGATCCCCGGCACCGGTTGCACCGTGGTCGCGATGTCGCCGCTGCACGTCCGCGTCTGATACTGCCGTGTGACGAGCGCGTCACCCTGTGCGACACGCTCGCACCCGCCGGTGGTCTGGCTGACGTAGACCAGTTTGTCACTGACCCGGTAGATCAGCTTGTCGCCATAGGCACTCAGCTGCGCCTGGCGGAAGCGCGTGTCGATGCACGACTGCGGCTTGCCCGCGACCTTGCCCGCGATCAGTTTCTGGTACGCCAACTCGGGCGTGTCGCGCTTGGCAAGCGCTGCGCCGCCGGCACCCAGCCCGACACCAGCGATCAGCAACACTGCGGCAAGTCTATGCATCGCATCCACTCCTCGTCTTGCGCATACCAACGCACTCAGCCGCGAAAAGAATCCTTGCCCTCACGCAACCGCTTGAATTCGCCCGCATCGCCCGCGCGCATGAACGGGTTGGTCGCCTGTTCCTCGGCGATCGTCGTCGGCACGGTCGGCTTACCCGCGTCGCGCTTCCGGTCGACCTCGGCCATCCGCTGAACAAGCGCCTGATTGTCTGCATCGACCGACAGCGCGAAGCGACCGTTCGATTGCGTGTACTCGTGCCCGCAATAGACCTGCGTCTCACCCGGCAGTGCGGCGTAGCGGCGCAGATTGTCGAACATCTGCTCCGCCGTCCCCTCGAACAACCGCCCGCACCCGAGCGCGAACAGCGTGTCGCCGGTGAACAGCGCAGCGTCGTCGGCGAAGTGGAACGCGACATGCCCCTCGGTATGACCCGGCACGTGCATCACGGTCGCGGTATGCGCGCCGAGCAACACCGTGTCGCCCTCACCCACGCCGCGGTCGAGCGCACCGATCTTGGCGCGCTCCGCCTCCGGACCGATCACTTCCGCGCCGGTCGCCGCGACGACGCCGGCGTTGCCGCCGACGTGATCGGGGTGCCAGTGCGTCGCCCAGATTGCTCCGATCGTCCACCCGCGTGCTGCGGCGGAGTCAAGCACCGGCTGCGCCTCGCCCGGATCGACCACGATCGTCTCGCCACTGTCGGCATCGTGGACCAGCCACGAATAATTGTCCGACAGCACCGGCACGCGGACGACCTCGAGCGGAGAATTCATCACCAGCTGCCTGTATTGGGCATCGATTTCCACGGCTCGGCTGGCGCCTTCGCGCCGCCTTCCTGCAGCAGCTCGATCGAGATGCCGTCGGGCGACTTCACGAACGCCATGTACCCGTCACGCGGAGGGCGGTGGACGATATGCCCCGCGTCCTGCACGCGCTGACACGTCTCGTAGATGTCGTCGACATAGTAGGCCAGATGCCCGAAATTGCGCCCGCCGCTATACTCCTCGGCCGCCTCGCCCTCGTTCGGCCAGTTATAGGTCAGCTCGACCTCGGCCTTTGCGCGCTCGCCCGGCGCGTTCATGTCTTCGGGCGTGGCGAGGAAGATCAGCGTGAAGCGACCCGCCTCATTCTCCATCCGGCGAACTTCCTTCAGGCCCAACACCTCGAAGAAGGCGATCGTCTTGTCGGGATCGGCGACCCGGATCATGGTATGGAGGTATTTCATTTGGCGGTATCTCCTACGAACTGCGTAAGCGCGTTGGCAGCTGAACGCCCGGCGGGCGCATCGGGTGCCAGCCGCTGCGCTTCCTTCCACGCCGCCTGGGCACGCTCCGCCTCACCCGCCGCCGCGGCAATGTTTCCTGCCTCGAGCTGGACCGAGGCATCGTCGGCCGATCGCCGAAGCGCCTGCGCGATGTCGAGCTTGGCGCGCGGCAGGTCACCCATCCGCCGCGCCAGCGTCGCCGACAACAACCACGCGAGCGGATCGTCGGCCGCGTCCCTGGTCGCCAGATCGAGGTCGACGCGCGCCGCCTTCATGTCGCCCGTCGCCACCAATGCGCGCGCGCGATCGAGATAGGCTTCGCCGCGCTTGAGGTCGGTCAGCGTCCCCGCCGCCAGTGCCGCGTCGAGCGCGGCGCGCGCCTTTGCCGCATCGCCCGCCGCCAGCCACGCATTCCCCGCCTGCGCCCAGTAATCCGCCGCGCGCGTCTCGTGCGCGACTTCGGCGTTGCGCGCCGCCGTGGTGAAGGCGGTCGCCGCACCCGCGTAATCGTCCTGCCCCGCGAGCGCCGCGCCCCGGCACGCCTCACCCGCGCGTCCCAGCATGCGCGCGGCCTGCTCGGCCCCCGCCGGATCGCTGCGCGCCTGCGCGAGGCAGGAGTCGAGCTGCGCTGCTGGCGTTGTCGGGACAGGCGCAGCGGCTTGCGCAGCCAGCAGGGCAAGGAACAGGATCACGGCAGCACGTCCTCCACCGCGCGGATCAGCAGCGCGATGTCGGTATCGCGCGACAGGCGGTGATCGCCGTCCTTGACCAGCCACGTCTGAACGTCGCTTGAAGCCAGCATTTCCGCCAGGCGACAGGTGCGGTGCCACGGCACCTCGACGTCCTTCTGCCCTTGCAGGAAGCGGACCGGCTGCGGGATCGCGATCTCGCCGAACATCAACCGGTTGGCCTCACCCGATTGCCAGAATCGCCGCGTGTAGACGGTCGGCGCAGGACCGTATTTGTTCGCCCGCTCGAGCCGTCCGTGCTGGAGCAGGTACATCTTTTCGTCCGACGAGAAACCCCAGTCGGTGAAATCGGGCGCGGGCGCGATCCCGACCAATGCGTGGACGCGCTCGGGTCGCGCGCGGGCGGCAAGCAGCATGATCCACCCGCCCATCGACGATCCGACCAGCACCACCGGGCCTTCGACCGCGTCGTCGATCATCGCCAGCGCATCGTCGCGCCAGTCGGCCAGGCTCTGTTCCTCGAACTTCCCCTCCGACGCGCCGCACCCGGCATAGTCGAAGCGCAGGAATGCGCGGCCTTGCGCCTTCGCCCATTCCTCCAGCGCGACCGCCTTCGTCCCCGTCATGTCGGACGCGTAGCCCGGCAGGAACACGATCGCGGGCCCACGCCCCTCGGTCAGGTGATAGGCTAGGCGCGGACGCTCGACGGCGTGGATGTTCTCGGACATGGCGGCTGCTTAGACCCGCCGGCAGCCGCACGCAAAAGCATCGCGCGACGATGCGATCAGCGCCGCCGCAACGCCTCCACCATGTCGGCCGCGAGCAGGCTCAGCGTGTCGTCGCGCGCGCCCATGACGACGATGCGGTCGCCTGCGCGCGCCTCGGCGACCAGATGCGCCGCCGCCGTCGCGCGGTCGGGAATGTGGAGTGCGCCGCGCCCGCTCACCTCCACGTCGCGCACGATGTCGGCGCTGGTCACCGCGCGATCGGTCGTGCCGCCGTGATAGACCGGGTCGGGTATGACGAGCAGGTCGTCCGCCGCCAGCGCGCGCGCGAACATCGCCGCCAGCTCGGCGCGCATCACCTTCAGCGGGCCGAAACCGTGCGGCTGGAACAGCATCAGCAATCGTCCCGGAAAGGCGTGCAGCGTGGCGAGCGTCGCCGCAATCTTGTCCGGGTTGTGCCCGAAATCGTCGATCACCGAGACACCCGCCGCCTCGCCGACCAGATCAAACCGGCGCCTGAGCCCCGTGAACCGCGCCAATGCCGCGACCGCGTCGTCCAGCGGCACGCCCGCCGCCATCGCCGCACCCAGCGCCGCGAGCGCATTCGACACATTGTGCCGCCCCGGCACCTGCAAACGCACCGGCGTCTCGGCCTCGGCGTGGTGCAGCGTGAACGACATCGCGAACGGCTCCTCGCGCAGGTCGCGCGCGACCAGGTCACCCGTCCCCTCGACCGAAAAGCGCGTCACCCGCGCTGCCGGCAACGTCAGCGTCAGCGCCGCCGCATCCGCATTGTCGGCGTTGACCACCGCATGGCGCGCATGCGCGATGAAGTCGCCGAACAGCACGTTCAACTCGTCCAGTGCCTTGTGGTCGAGGCTGACGTTATTAAGCACCCCGACATGCGGGCGATACAGCGCGATCGATCCGTCGCTCTCGTCCACCTCGCTGACATACGCCTCACCCGCGCCGACCAGCGCGCTCGCGAACGGGCGATCGGCGGCGACGAAGTCCTTCATCACCGCGCCGTTCATCACGCTCGGATCGCGGCCGGTGCCGTGAAGGATCGTCGCGATCATGCCGGTGACGGTCGACTTGCCGCTTGTCCCTGCCACTCCGATCGGCAGTGCGGCGGCGTTGAACAGCGCCGCGTTCAGTTCCGCCCGCGTCATCCGCGCGCAGCCGATCCGCGCCGCCGCGACCATGTCCGCTACCGTGCCCTCGACCGCGGCGGAGGCGACGACGATCTGCTCCGCCGACACGACGCCGCCGCCGTCCTGCGCGAACAGCTCGATGCCTTGGACACGCAACGCGTCGAACTTCGCCGGCACACGCCCCTGATCGAGCCCGCGGTCGGAGCCCGAGACGATCGCGCCGCGCCCGGCCAGGATCATCGCTAGCGGCATCATCCCCGACCCGCCGATCCCGACCAGAAAGAAGCGCTTGCCGCGCACGTCACCGATGATCCCGCCCGGGGCCGCATTGCCGTCCTGCATGGCGACGCGCTATCGGCGCTGAACGTTGTCGGGGCAAGCCGGGGGAGTGGGTCAGGAACATGCGAATCGGTGTCGTCGCGGCCTCCAGCGTCGCCAACCCCGACGTGGTCGCGCCCGTTTCCGCGCTCGCCGCGATTGCGTTTCCCGAGGTCGACCTCGTCTTCCATCCGAGCGCCTTTGCTGAATCCGGGCATTTCGCCGGCAGCGACGCGGTCCGCGCCGCCGCGTTCGTGGACTATGCCAACGACCCCTCGATGGAAGCGGTCTGGTTCGTGCGCGGCGGCTACGGCTCGAACCGCATCCTCGCGGACGCGCTACCGCGATTGAGCGACGCCGCACGCACGAAGACCTATCTCGGTTACTCCGACGTGGGTTTCCTGCTCGGCGCGCTCTACGCCCGCCGCATCGGCCACCCGACTCACGGCCCGATGGCAAGCGACATCGGGCGCAAGGGCGGCGACGAGACGGTGGCGCGATCGCTCGGCTGGATGGCCAGGCGTGACCGCAGCGCGCTCGAACCCGGGCTCGCCGGGCATCCGTCCGCCGCGTTCAATCTCTCGATCCTGTCGGCGCTGATCGGGTCGCCCTATCTGCCCGACCTGACCGACCACGTGCTGATCGTCGAAGAGGTGTCGGAGGCGATGTACGCCATTGACCGGATGCTGTTCACGATGGCGAACGCGACGCAGCTGCGCGGGATCGCCGGTGTGCGGCTGGGTGCGGTCACCGCGGTCAAGCCCAACGAACCCGACTGGGGCGAGACGCTCGACCAGATGATGGAGCGCTGGTGCCGCGACATGCACGTGCCCTACCTTGGCCGCGCTGAAATCGGCCACACGCAGGCGAACCGGGTGGTGCCGTTCGGCCTCGCCTAACGCGCGACCAGCGCGCCGTAGGGGGCAAATTCGGCGCCGGTGACGTCGACCGAGAGCAAGGGGGTAAGTTCCACGGCGCCGGCCCACACCCGCGGTTCGGGTGACAGGTTGAAGGCGCAGACGATGCGTTCGTCCTGGTACGTCCGCGCGAACACCAGCAGCGCGTCGTCGGCGTGGAGTACCTCGAACCCGCCCAGCCTGAGCGCCGCCTCGTCGCGACGCAGCGCCAGCACGGTCCTTGTCCAGTGGAGCAGCGAATCCGCGTCGGCTTCCTGCACATCGACCGCCAGACCCGCGTGATCGTCGCCGAGCGGCAACCACGGCTGCGCGGTTGAGAAACCTAGCTGCGGCGCGTGCCGTTTCCACGGCATCGGCGTACGCGCGCCGTCGCGTGACAGCGTCAGCGGCCAGTTGGCGATCGCCTCGGGGTCCTGCAGCAGTTCGAACGGAACGTCGACCTGCGTCAGCCCCAGCTCCTCGCCGTAATAGAGGATCGGATTGCCGCGTAAGGTACCCAGCAGCAGCATCTTCATCCGCGCGAACGCGTGCCGGACCTCAGGCGCATGCTCGAGCGCACACCAGCGCGAGATCGCGCGCGGCGCGTCGTGGTTCTCGAACGCCCAGCTCGGCCAGCCGACCCCCGACTCATCGGGCCATTTCGTCACTGCCTCGACCACGGCCGCCGGGGTCAGCGCGGGCGCGTAGAGGAAGTCGAAGCCGTAGGCGCTGTTCAGGCGCTTGTTATCGGCGGTGAACAGCTTGCGCTCGCGGTCGCTGTCGGGGCCACCGACCTCGGCCACGGTGAAGCGGTCGTCATATTCGTCGAACACCGCGCGGACGCGCTCGATGAACACCGGAATGTCGGCGTGGCTCTGATTGTAGCGGTGTTCCTGGAAATCGAACGGTCGCGTGCGCGCGCCCTTGTCGGTCGCCGGCGGATTGTCGGTGAATGCGGGATCGTACATCAGGAAGTTGAGCGCATCGAGCCGGTAACCGTCGGCGCCGCGATCCAGCCAGAAACGCGCCACGTCGAGCAGTGCGGCCTGTACATCGGGATTGTGGCCGTTGATCTGCGGCTGCTCCTTGAGGAAGTTGTGCAGGTAATATTGCCCGCGCCGCGCGTCCCACGTCCATGCCGGGCCGCCGAACACCGACTGCCAGTTGTTGGGCGGGCTGCCGTCAGGCTTGGCATCGCGCCACACGTACCAGTCGGCGTGCACGCCCGTCCGGCTTGCGCGACTGTCCTTGAACCA
>NZ_CAJYVU010000026.1 GCF_913778135.1 uncultured Sphingomonas sp.
GACGCGAAGGGTGGGCGTATCAGCTACAACTCGCCGCTGGGTCGCGCGTTGATCGGCCGAAGTGTCGACGACGAGGTCGAGGTGACGGTGCCGTCCGGCGACCGTTACTATCTCGTGTCCAAGATTGAATTCATCTGATCGCCCCACGGTCGCGATCAGCGCGAGCTATTGGGGCGAGTACAGGTTGCAAAGTAGCAGTTGCGGCTGGCGCTGTTTGTTTCTCTGTGCCGATCTGCAGGTCGGAACGCCATTCGCTAAAGATGCCCAGCACGGAACAGGTGCGCTATAACTCGTACTCTCACTGACGCTCTAATAAGCAGACGCTGTCGCGTCGTGTGACAACGTCTGCCTCATTGTTACGTTTCGGATTTGAGCGACGGCTCCAGCAGGCGGTGAAGGTGTACCACCACGTACTTCATCTCGGCGTCGTCAACTGTCCGCTGCGCGGCTCCGCGCCATGCCTTTTCTGCGCTGGCGTAATCAGGGAAGACGCCTACGACGTCGATCGACTTTAGATCGTTGAATTCCAGCGTGCGGGGGTCGCTGACGCGCCCGCCGAAGACGAGATGAAGCTTGCTCATGCTGGCCCCTCTAGCGTCCTCGGCGGGTTAGGTGAAGGGTCAGGCTGCGCTCGTCTGCCCGGCCGGCTGATCGTCGGAGTGACGAAGCTCCTGCTTTCCCGCTGATGCTGCCGCCTTGCCAGCGGTTGCCGCCGCACCGGCGACGTTTTGCAACAGGGTCTTTACCTGATCCTTTGCGGCACCCTTGGTGAAGCCGATGTTCTGAAGCTCGCTCTTCCCGCTGTTGCGCGCTGCTGCGAAAGCGGCAACGGCGGTCGCGCCGAGCCGCTTGCCAACCGGGGCGAGCAGTTCCTTCTCTTTCGCGCTGCGCGGCACGATCGCACCCACGAGTGCGCCGAGCGCGATACCGCCGGCGACGATCGCGAGCGGGTTGGTCTCCGCCGCATGCGCGGTCTGGTGCGCGAACTCACGCGTCTTCTCACGTGTCGTCTCGACGGCTTCGGTCACGGCCGATTTGGCGGTGTCGAGGCTCTCGCGGAATTTGCCGTGGTCGTCCGCATGATTGTGGTCGGTCATGTCGTCGTTCCTTTCGCGAACGGAAGAATGAGTTATCGAACGCGCCTGAGATGAGGCGGTTTCGCCGGTGATGGCGGTCGCTTGGAGAGGCCGAGCGCGCGGGCGAGTGGCTTACGGCACAGGAAGAGGACCACGGCTGCGACGCCGCCGGTCACCCCGCCAGGATGCTGCATCGCGGTCTTGATTGACGCGCGTGCTGCACTTTGCGCATTCTCTGTAACGCGATCGGCTGCGGTGCGAGCGAGCTTGCGCGGTGCAAGCTGCCCCTGCAACTGCTCCACCGTTCCGTTCAGTCGCGCTCGCGCCTCTGCGGCACGCGCCTCTGCTGCGGCCACGTCGGCAGGCGTACTCACACGCCAGCCTTGGGTGAAAGGCGGTTCTTGCCAACGATGCCAAGGATTGCGGCGATCAGCAATGTGCTGCCAACCACTACCAACGTCGCCAGACCGGGACCGATCAGCGTCGCCAGCGCCTCGATTGCGCCAACAAGCAGCGCAATCAGGCCCGCGAACGCGAGGACAGCCGCGATAACAAAAAAGATAATCGCGTTCTTATATCGTCCGACCGCCTCGCTGACTTTCGCCTTCTGCAAGTCGAACTCAGCACGCGCCAAGTCTTTCGCGTCGCCGGTCAAACGAGATACGAGATCGGTCAAGCCGGGTTCCGGCGCTATCCGTTCACGAACTGCCTCAGTCGTGCGCCTGATCGGCGTCACGTTGCTCGGGTCGCTCATCGCGTCAGGCGCCGCGCTGCTCGACACCGGCGGAGACGAGGCGTGCGACGACAAAGCCTACCGCGGCCGCAATCCCAACGGCAACACCAGGGCTCTTCTTCACCAGTTCACGCGCTTCGTCGAAAATTTCGTCGACCGTCGTGTCGTCCAATTTGGTGCCGAACGCCTGCACCTGATCCGCGGCGCTGCGGGCATATTGGCCGTACTGCTTGCCGAGCTTGTCATCGACCTGCGCCGCGGCATCGTTCAGAATCTGCGTCAATTGGCCTAGCGCGTCCGTTGCCTTCGACTTGCCGTCCTCAGCGAAAAGGCGCACGCGGTCGGTCGCTTGCCCGCGTAAGTCGGAGGCGCCCTGCTTGATTGTTTCGCCTGCCTCGCTCGCCTTCGACGACAGTGTGTCAGCGCCTCCCGCGTTGCTGCCCGGGTTTGCGTTCTTGAGTGGCGCTGCCTGCTGGAACGATGCGCTGCCGCTCGGCGTATCCATATCGCCGCTGGTCATCGGGGCCAAATCGTTGCGATCATTCGGGTCGGCCATCGTGGTCATGTCCTTCATGGTTTCGTCGTGAACCCCGCGCGTCGCCGCCGGTTCCCTCGCGTTGCGGCATCACTCGCCGCTCGCTACAGCCGCCCACGACATTGCTTTGCCCGAACAGCTAGGGGGATCGTTACGTGACCGCAATCATCGACATTCACGCACGCCAGATCGTGGACAGCCGCGGCAATCCGACGGTGGAGGTCGATGTGTTGCTGGAGGACGGCAGCTTCGGCCGCGCGGCTGTACCTTCGGGTGCGTCGACCGGCGCGCATGAGGCGGTCGAGCGGCGCGACGGCGACAAGGCGAAATGGAGCGGCAAGGGTGTCGACCAGGCGGTCGCCGCAGTGAACGAGGAGATCGCGGGCGAAATCGTCGGCATGGACGCGGAAGATCAGCTCGAGATCGATCACGCGATGATCGCGCTCGACGGTAGCGACAACAAGGGGCGGCTGGGCGCCAACGCGATTCTGGGCGTTAGTCTGGCGGTCGCCAAGGCCGCCGCGGACGCGCGCGGGCTGCCACTCTACCGCTATGTCGGCGGTGTCGCGGCGCACGTGTTGCCGGTACCGATGATGAACATCATCAACGGCGGCGAGCACGCCGACAATCCGATCGATTTCCAAGAGTTCATGATCATGCCGGTCGGCGCGCCCTCGCTCAGCGAGGCGGTACGCTGCGGGTCGGAGATCTTCCACACGCTGAAGAAGGGTCTGCACGACAAGGGGCTGGCGACCGCGGTGGGTGACGAGGGCGGCTTCGCGCCCAACCTCGCCAGCACGACCGACGCGCTCGACTTCATCATGTCGAGCATCGAGAAGGCGGGCTACACGCCGGGCGACGACGTGATGCTGGCGCTCGATTGCGCCGCGACCGAGTTCTTCAAGGACGGCAAGTACGTCATCTCGGGCGAGAACCTGACGCTCGAACCCGGCGCGATGGCGGAGTACCTCGCCGACCTCGTCGCGCGTTATCCTATCCTGTCGATCGAGGACGGCATGGCCGAGGACGACTTCGAGGGCTGGAAGGCGCTGACCGACGCGGTCGAGGGCAAGGTGCAGCTGGTTGGCGACGATCTGTTTGTCACCAACCCGAAGCGGTTGCGCGACGGGATCGGTCGCGGGCTCGCCAACTCGTTGCTGGTGAAGGTCAACCAGATCGGCACCTTGTCCGAAACGCTGGAAGCGATCCGCATCGCCGAGCGCGCCGGTTACACCGCGGTGATGAGCCACCGCTCGGGCGAGACCGAGGATGCGACGATCGCCGATCTGGCGGTTGCGACCAACTGCGGGCAGATCAAGACGGGCAGCCTCGCGCGCTCGGATCGGCTCGCCAAGTACAACCAACTGATCCGGATCGAGGAGGAACTGGACAAGGTCGCGCATTACGCGGGCCGCGACGTGCTCCGCATGCGCTGAGCCGCCTTGCAAACGGGGCGCATCTGCGCGATTCTGTCGCGCGATGCGCCGCAAGCCGACCCCTCCGCTCGTTCTTCTCCGCCGTGCGGCGGTACCCGCCGCGGCGCTGTCGGTCATGGCGTTCTTCGGCGCTTACGCCGTAACTGGTTCGAACGGCATCTTCGCGCTTGGTGACTACAAGCAGCAGATTGCGGTGCGTGAGCGGCAGTACCAGCAACTCGACGAGCGGCGGACGATGTTGCGCAACCGCGTGGCGCTGCTCGATCCGCGCCACGCCAATCCCGACCTAGTCGACGAGTTGGTTCGCAAGGAATTAAATGTCGCTCACCCGGACGAGGTGATCGTCCCCTTGAAGTAATCGGCGGAGCCGCGCCGAGCGGCCCCGCCGTTATCTCTCAGCGCAGGAAGGTCAGCAGATCCTGCGTCAGGCGATCGCCCTCGGTTGCGAACAGACCGTGCGGCGCGCCGTCATATTCGACAAGCTGGCTGTTTGCGATGCCTGCCGCTGCTGCGCGACCTGCGGCATCGATCGGTACCGTCTTGTCCGACGTGCCATGCAGAACCAGCGTGGGCACACGAAACGCAGGCAGATCGGGCCGGAAGTCGGTGTTGCCGAAACTCTCGGCGCAGGCGAGCGTCGGCTTCAACCCGGCCTGCATCGCCAGCCGCCAAGCCCAATCGATCGTCGCACTGCTGACCGGGCTGGTCAGATAGCCTTCGCCGAAGAAGTCCTTGAAGAACGACTGAAAGAAGGCGGGGCGATCCTTTTTGATGCCGTCGGCGATCTCCTGCAGCTTTTCCGCGGGCGTGCCATCGGGATTGTCGTCAGTCTTCAGCATGTATGGCACGACCGACGAGATCAGCCCGGCCGAGACCACGCCGCGGCCCTCATGCCGGCTCATGTAGCGTGCGACCTCGCCGCCGCCCATTGAGAAGCCGACGATGCTCGCATCGCTGTCCGCACCGGTCGCTTTCATCACGTCGGCCAGATCATCGGTGAGCGTGTCATAGTCGTATCCCGACCACGGTTGCCCCGAGCGCCCGAAGCCGCGACGATCGTATGCGATGACGCGGAAACCGGCGTCGGCGAGCGCCATCATCTGCGGGTCCCAGCTGTCCGACGACAGCGGCCAGCCGTGGATCAGCACGACCGGGCGACCGGAACCCCAATCCTTGACGTAGATGTCGGTACCGTCGCGCGTTTTGAGGTAAGGCATGCGGGAAAACTCCAGCCGGTTGTTGCGCGCGATCAACGTGGCGCCGGCTCCGCTGTTCCTGCGCCCCCTCAGCGCGCCTTGTCGTTCAGGAATCGCTCCACCCGATCGAGCGAGACGGTCTTGTCGAGGAAGGTCCGCCCGATCCCGCGCGCGAGCAGAAAGGGAAGCGTGCCCGCTGTCATCTTCTTGTCGTGGCGCATGTGGTCGACCAGCCGTGCCGCTGGCGCGGTGATGCCCGATGCGGCAAGTCCGTCGGGCAGCCCGCTCTCGCGCCAGTGGGCCTTCACACGTTCGGCGTCTTCGTGCGTGCACAATCCCGTCGTCGCCGAATAGTCGAAGGCCAGTCCGCACCCGGCTGCAACCGCCTCGCCGTGTAGCAGGCGGTCACTGAATCCTGCCTCCGCCTCAAGCGCGTGGCCGAACGTATGGCCGAGGTTCAGGAGCGCGCGGCGACCAATCGTCTCGAACTCGTCCTCGCCGACGATCCTCGCCTTGGCCGCGACCGCGTGCGCAATCGCGTGGGCGCGCGCCGCAGGATCGCCGGCGAGCAGCGCAGCGCCGTTCGCCTCGCACCAGGCAAAGAAATCGGCGTCATCGATCAGTCCGTATTTGACCACCTCAGCATAGCCGGCGCGCACTTGCCGTGCGGGCAAGGTATTGAGCACGTCGGGGTCGATCAGGACAACCGCCGGCTGGTGGAACGCACCGATCAAATTCTTGCCTGCGCGCGCGTTGATGCCAGTCTTGCCCCCGACCGAACTGTCGACCTGCGCCAGCAAAGTGGTGGGAATCTGTATGAAGCGGCACCCGCGCTTCAGGATCGCGGTCGCGAACCCGACCAAGTCGCCGATTACCCCGCCGCCGAGCGCGATCACGTGATCCTGCCGCTCGACACCATATTGGAGCAGCGCATCACACAAACGTTCGAGAACGGCCCAGCTCTTGGTGCCCTCGCCCGAGGGAAGCACGATCGCACGCGCGCTCACGCCGGCCGATGCGAGCGAGTGTTCGAGCGAGGCGAGATGCGGCGCGACATTTTCGTCCGCAACGATCACGACCGGTCGCGTGCCCACCAGCGGGGCGAGTTCGTCGCCGGCACGCGCGAGCAGCCCGCTCGCGATCCTGACCTCGTAACTGCGTGCGCCAAGCGCGACGGGCACCACCTTCATCGACCGATTGCCTCCAGAATGGCGCGCACCGTATTCTCGTGCGGCGCATCTGCGCTCGCGACACGCAGGTGCGCGAGGCTGTAGAACGGGGTGCGCTTGGCGGCGAGATCGCGCAGCACGGCGCCGGCATCGCGGCCGCGTAGCAGCGGGCGCGTGTCGCGGCGACGCACGCGATCGACCAGCACCTCGACCGGCGCGTCGAGCCAGATCGACAGCGCGTCCGCCAGGATAAGCGCGCGGGTTTGATCGTTGATGAACGCGCCGCCGCCGGTCGCGATCACCTTCGGCTTGCCATCGATCAGCCGTGCGATCACGCGGCGTTCACCGTCGCGGAAATACGCCTCGCCGAAGCGGTCAAAGATGTCGGCGATCGTCATGCCCGCCGCATCCTCGATCTCGTGATCGGCATCGACGAAGGGCAGCTTCAGCCGGTTGGCGAGCCGTCGGCCGACGGTCGACTTGCCCACGCCCATCAGCCCGACCAGAACGATCGGTCGCCCCGTCCAGGCGGGGATCACGGGCGGGCTATGCAACATGATGGGGCGGGCTATACAGCGCACTTCGACACCGACGCCAGACCTAGCGCTCGGTGAGGTCACCCGTTCATGTGCAAGGTCCGGATATGCGTTTCATCGTCTCGCTCGTGGTGCTGATCGTCCTGGTCGTGGGTGCCTTGTTCTTCTTCGCCGGACGCGCGACCGAGCGGCCGGTGACGCAGATCGAGAAGCCGGTCGAGCTCGGCAACCTTGCCAATTAAGCACCTGCTGATCGGGGTCGCCGCGACAGCGATCACGGCGACGGCATTGGCGCAGGAGCGGCCGGAGTCGCTGCTGCCCCCCGGCTTCGGGCAGACACCGGCACCCGCGCCTGCACCGACGCCGACGCCTGGCAGCAGCAGTGACGCCGGAGCGACGCCGACTTCGAGCAACATCGCCGGCGCGCTGCCTGCGTTACCGCCGCTGGTGCTCCCCACTCCGACGCCTACGCCGTCGCCGACCCCTGACGCGGCGCAACTTGCGCTCTACGAGATGCCTGCATTCGCGCGGCGGTCGCTGACGCGGGTCGGTCCGATCGGAGCCGGTGACGGAGGAGTGAGCGCCGACGCGTTCGGTCGCGCCGACGGCCGTTACCTCGAAGTGCTGATGCGGCGCCTGTCGGCGCCGCTGCCGTCGCGCTGGATGTCGATCACGCTGCGTCGGCTGCTCGCCTCGCAACTGAACACGCCCTCACACGTGAACGGTGCCGATTTCGCGGCAGAGCGCGCATGGCTGCTGCTGCGAATGGGGGAGGCGGTGGCGGCGCGTGCGGTGGCGCATTCGGTCGACGTCGGCAACGTCACGCCCAAGCTCGCGCAGGTGTGGATGCAGACCGCGCTCGCGACCGCCGACCCAGCCGGGCTGTGCACCTTGGCGCAATCGCCACGCGTGGCGGAAAGCGAGCCCGGCTGGATAGCCGCGCAGGCAATGTGTGCGGGCCTGACAGGCGAACCGACACGCCCGCTCGTTCAGAAGCTGCGCCGCCGCCGCATCGCGAGCGGAGTAGATCTGCAACTGGCACAGAAAGTGATCGGCGCAGGCGCCAACAGCGGGCAGGCGACCACGATCGAGTGGGATCCCGTATCTCAACTGACAGCGTGGCGCTGGGGCCTTGCGACCGCAACCGGTGTCGCCGTGCCGGACACGCTATACGAAACGGCCGGGCCGCAGGTCACCGGTTGGCGTGCGCTCGCCCCAGCCATTTCGCTAGCCGATCGGGCGAAGCCGGCCGAGCGCGCGGCGGCAATGGGGATCCTCTCCAATGCCGCGTTGGTCGATCTGTTCGCTGCCTCGCGTGAACTGGAGGAAGCGCCCGCAGCATTGGCGCAGACCGCGAACGACCTGCAGGACGCTTATGTCGGCAGCGATCGCGCCACCCGGCTGAAAGCGATGACGGCGTTGTGGAACGGCGGCGACACGCCCGCCCTGCGCTATGCCCGGCTGATCCTGACGGCGCGCGCGGCGGGGCGTCTGACCGTGTTCGACGGGGTCGAGCAGGCGGACCAGCTGATCGCGTCGATGCTGTCGGCCGGTCTCGATCGCACCGCGATGCGCTGGCAGGGACACGTGCCGGCCGGCAGCGATGCCTGGGCGATGCTGCAGATCGCTGATCCGGATCGTTCGGGCAGTGGTTGGGGCAGCGTCGACGACTATGCGCCCACGGGCGCGAATGCGCAGCGTAAGAAGCAGCTGTTCTTCGCAAGCATGGCCGGGCTGGGTCGTATCGGCGCAAGCGAGGTCGAGGGGACAGCGCAGTCGCTCGACGTGCGCATTGGCGCGGCGAACGCGTGGACACGCGCACTCGATCGTGCGGCGGCGGAGGGGCAATCCGGCACCGTGGTGCTCCTATGTGCCGTTGGCATGCAGACGAACGACTGGGCAGGTGTTCCCCCCGCGGCCTTGTATCGCATCGTCGGCGCACTGCGCGCAGTTGGTCTGACAGGCGAGGCGCGCATGATCGCGGCGGAGGCGCTGACGCGCTTGTGACGCAAGCGCCACCGCCCAGTGACCACGACGCGATCGATCGCTTTCTGGAGATGATGGCGGCGCAGGCGGGCGCAGCACGCAACACGCTGGCTGCATACCGGACCGACCTGCGGCTCGCGTCCGAACTGCTTAGCGGCGAGCTCGCGACCGCGCAGCCCGCGAGTTTGGAACGACTCTCGGCGAGCTGGCGCGATCTGTCGCGCGCCACGGTTGCGCGCAAGGCCGCGGCACTCCGACGCTTCTACGGCTTTTTGCTCGAGGAAGGTGACCGTGCCGACGATCCTTCATCCGCGCTCCCAAGACCGGGTACCGAACGCGGGTTGCCGCGCACCCTGTCGCACGATGAGGTCAACCGATTATTCTTGATTGTCGCCGAGCGGCTGCAACGCGATCCGCCGCTTGTACCCGACCTGCGGCTGTCGGCGCTGCTGGAACTGCTCTACGGCTCCGGCCTGCGCGCGAGCGAGTTGGTCGGCTTGCCGCGCGGTGCGGTGCAGGCGGACAAGCCGTTCCTGATCCTGCGCGGCAAGGGAGGGCGCGAGCGTCTGGTGCCTTTGTCCGATCGTGCCCGCGCCGCGGTTGCCGCATGGCGCGCTCATGTGCCGACCGATCAGGCGTTCCTGTTTCCTTCGGGAAAAACGCACCTCTCGCGCGTACGACTGTTTCAGATCGTTCGCGCCGTGGCGGCGGAGGCGGGGATCGCGCCCGAGCGCATGAGTCCGCACGTGCTGCGCCACGCCTTTGCCACGCATCTGCTCGAAGGCGGCGCCGACCTGCGCGCTTTACAATCCATGCTGGGGCACGCGGACATCGCCACGACTGAAATCTACACCCATGTCGACCGGCGTCGGCTGGTCGAGCTGGTGAACGAGCGCCACCCGCTACGCGAGGCGCTCGTTGACGCTGGCGCGCGCGCGTCCTAACCGCGCGCGATGTACAAATTCCTCGATTTCGAGAAGCCGATCGCCGAACTCCAGGCGCGCATCGACGAGTTGCGCGACACCGGCGCAGAGGGCGGGGTCGATATCGCGGCCGAGGTGTCGCGCCTCCAGGCCAAATCCGACAAGCTGCTGAAGGATACGTTCGCCAAGCTGACACCGTGGCAGAAGACGCAAGTCGCGCGACATCCCGAACGGCCACATTTCAAGGATTATGTCGCCGGCCTGTTCAGCGATTTCATGCCACTCGCGGGCGATCGCGCGTTCGGTGACGATCAGGCAATCCTGGGCGGCTTCGCGACGTTTCGTGGTCGACGTGTGCTCGTGCTAGGCCATGAGAAAGGCGACGACACTGCGACGCGCCTCAAGCACAATTTTGGGATGGGAAAGCCGGAAGGGTATCGCAAGGCGATCCGCCTGATGGAACTCGCCGACCGTTTCGCGCTGCCTGTCGTCACGCTGGTCGATACCTCGGGTGCGTTTCCGGGCATTCAGGCGGAGGAGCGCGGGCAAGCCGAGGCGATCGCGCGTTCGACCGAGACGTGTCTATCGCTCGGCGTTCCGCTGGTGTCGGCGATCGTGGGCGAGGGGGGCTCAGGCGGTGCCGTCGCGCTGGCGAGCGGCAACAAGGTGCTGATGTTCGAGCACGCGGTCTATTCGGTCATTTCGCCCGAGGGCTGCGCGTCGATCCTGTGGCGCACCGCCGACAAGGCGGCAGATGCGGCGGAAGCGATGAAGGTGACCGCGCAGGACCTGAAGGGTATGGGCGTCGTCGACACGATCGTGGCGGAGCCGGTCGGCGGGGCGCACCGTGATGCGGCGGGCGCGATCGCGACGCTGGGCGATGCGGTAAACAACGCGCTGGGCGAGCTTGTCGGCCAGACGCCGGATCAGCTGCGGCGCGGGCGCCGCGACAAGTTCCTTAAGATGGGCCGCGCCTGACGCGCGACGCACATGCGAAAAGGGCGGCGGATCGCTCCGCCGCCCCCCAGCTCACGTCTAATCAGTGAGCGACGGCAATATTACGACGTTGCGCCGTTCGTCGGGGCGGTACGGGCTGACGTGGTCAGCTTGGTTGCGGTGATCCCAAACGTGTCCTTGATGCCGTTACCAAGCTGCGTCATCGCACCCATGGCGGCGATGGCGATGAGCGCGGCGATCAGGCCGTATTCGATGGCGGTGGCGCCCTTGTTGTTCTTCAGGAATGCGCGAATCTGCTGCATATCGATCTCCGATGTCAGAAAGAGTAGTTTACCCGGCTGAACGACCGGGGGCCGGTATCCAGCAACGCCGTTCTACACGCCCGGCAGTTGCGAAATGCTTAAGAGCATTGGTAAATTACGGCGTCTGCATCGCTTCGGCGAACTTGCCGCTCACGTCGTCCCAGATTGCTAGATTGGCGTCCGCCGTCTGAGAGATGGCGGCAGCCACGGCGAGGAAAATCACCGCAATGATCATCGCGTATTCGACTGCAGTGCCGCCGCGCCGCGACTGTGCAAGCAGTCGGACGTAACGACCAAGCTTCGCCCTTATGTACCTGGCATCGCTCATGGAGCAAAGGAGTAGCAGCTGAGCCTTAACGATTCGCTCACCCATGTGTCCTTGACCAACCGTACGCCGCTTCTCGTCGTCGCAGCTGCCTTGCAGGATGCGCGTGGGCGCGTGCTGATGCAGCAGCGACCTTTGAACAAGGCGCATGGCGGTTTGTGGGAGTTCCCAGGCGGCAAGGTCGAGCCGGGAGAGACTCCGACGCGCGCGCTGGCGCGTGAGTTGCGGGAGGAACTCGCGATCGATGTGGCGGAAGACGACCTCCTCCCGTTCGGCTTCGCGACCGACGTCGCAGGCGGGCGCTGCGTGATCCTGCTGCTGTTCTGCTGCCGGCGTTGGTCGGGCGTTCCGCGCGCGCTTGATGCAAGCGATCTGTGTTGGGGCCGTCCGCACGACCTCAGGCAACTGCCGATGCCGCCGCTCGACGTCCCGCTTCTTGACCGGTTGATCGATCGTCGTCCCTGATAGCTTGGCACCTCGTTGGAATGGCTCGGCCAGTCGTGACTTGCTCCGTCTACCCCGCAAGGCGAGGCCTGTGAGCGTGCTCCGCTATCTTCTCGCGCAACGTCATCCGCGGCGCTGATCTTGCGGCGTTGCTGATGAAGGTCGCGGTCCTGGCCGGCTACATGGTCAGCAACTCGCCGCGACCGGGCGCTCAGGCGGCACAACTATAATCAGCTGGATTTTTATCCAGGATCGAATGAGACAACGCTACGCTCGCGCGTCCACTGGTAGATCGCCAGTGGCTGGACCGCGGAGCTCGACCTCACCGGCTACACGGTGAGATCGGGCCTTTCTGCTCGCGGTCACGCAGACGTTCGTAGCGCCGGATTACGCGTTTCCAAACGGCAGTTTTCGGCAGAGCTACCAGGATTTCCGCCACGATCATCGCTTTGGGAGTGCGCGACGGGTGGTCGTGCATGACGGTCATCTTGCGGGAATGTGCAACCGGGTGAGCCTCGGCCTCGAGCATAACGCCACGGACTTCGCCAGCCTTCGCCAACAGCTGGCGGCGAGCGCGCTCCCTGCGGTGGACGTGCGCGACCCGGCGGTGCTCGCCCTGCCAACATCGCCTGCGATCTTCACCAGCAGTAACGTCACTTTCGCCTGGCACGTCAGCGTGACGGGTGCCGCCTATTACATTGAGCACCGCGACATTATCGCGCGCGATCCTGCCAATAGGTCGCTCGCGGTTCAGGGTCGACGTTAGTCGTGCGCGGTGTCGAGCTGACCGCCGCACTCTCATCGTTCAGGTCGCTGCGACTGTCGGGCGGCGCATCGTACACGGACGCGCGCTACGATGAATTGAACGAGGTCGTGGCCGGCACGGCGGTCAGCAGGCGCGGCAATCGCTCGATCGACCTGCCGTTGACGACGCTCAACGCCTTCGTGCTCTACACGATCGCTCACGAGGTTACGCGTGGCAGTTTCCTGCGCCGTGCAAGCAACTTCTACATCGACATGGCGAATACGATCTGCGTCGCCGGACATAGCACCTTGGACGCAAGCATCTCGTCCCGGTCGCGCGCGCCGTCAGACTGACCACGATTGGGCGCAACCTGGCCCATGTTTTTCACGGCGATTATTCGGCTACCCCACCACCAACGTCTATATTGGCGCGACGCAAGCGTTCGAGAACGCGCTGGCGTCGCGGCTGAGGGCGCAACCGGTATGATAAGGAAGGCACGAGCCGCTGCATTTCACCGCGCCGTGTGGCGCGGGCATTTCTGGGCAGGGCTGATCGTCGCACCGTTCCTACTGCGCTGAGTGCGATCGGCGCGATCTACCTGTCTATCCACGAGCTGAACGACCTGATCTATCCATAGCTGCGACTGGTGCTGCCGCACGACCGCAGCGTGCCGGTATGGTGCATGATCGGAGCGGCGCTGGCAACCTATTCGGGAGCGATGTTGCGCATCGATGTGCCAGCAACAAACTAGCGTGCGACGTTGGTCTATGTCGCGCCCGACAATACCGCGCCTCCGCGCGTCCATGTCGATCCGGCACACGAGCGCGTGTTCGGCAGCCTCGTGTACGAGCGTACCCTAGTCGGCATCGCAGAAGAGTTAAACGAATCGTTGCTGATCGGAGCCGTCGGCGACCGGCTGGTCGAGCTGGCAGCGTGCCGGGGAGTTGGTGCTGCTCGTCGCCAGTACAACCCTGTGACGGCCGCGCGGGACGAGGCCTCGGCGGAGGCGTGGAGCAGAGTTGATGTGGCCGCATTTCGACCTGCGCGGTCGGCGCTTCCGGCGTGCGCTACACGGCCCAGTCGGATTCTGGAGTGGCGGCCTGATCGGCTTCCCGATCGTCACCGGCCTGCCGTGGGCGGGCGTGAGCCGAGACCTGCTCCAGCGTGCTAGTGCGGCGGTGGGCGTCGGCTATCCGTCGTCGTTCCGTCCCACAGCGTGCCGATATAGCAATCCTCGTTGACGTCCCTTGAAGGCTGAAGGCGGCACCAATGCCGCGATCCCAGCGCGCCCGATCAGCACGTCGGCCATGCGGGGCATAAGGCCTCAGCTACGGCGAACGACGTGAGGGCGATCCCGCAGATTGATCGCGTGACGCAATTGCTGGCGGAACGCCACCTTTACGGGCGTTATTGGCTCTATCTGCCGCGCGGCTCAGAGAGTGTCGACGTCGCGAGGACCTATCCCGTTCGGCCTCAGGGCCAGGGCATAAGCTACGCCGAACTCTACAGCCTGCGCCAGATCGGACCGGAGGTACGCTTCGCTGACTACGGAAGCGTCGGAAAAGCGGTCGAGCTCGGCGTGCAACTGCACAGGTGCTGACAAATTAACGGTGTGGCGATGACATGGATTCGACGGCCATCGCGGGCGCGCGAGCGAACGGACTGCTGGCGGCGCTCGTGGTCGGCGGACTGGTACTGCCGCTGTTCGGCGGGTCGCTGCTGGTGGTTGCAGCCGTCGATCTGTTGCTCGATCGCGCCCGCAGTTGGGGAAGGCGGGAACCGGCATCGGCGCTGGCGCGCTAGGCGACACGAAGGGGAGGTTCGCCGTTTGCTAATGCATCGTGAAGAGAGCGAACCGAGGACAGTCGTGGAGCGGCTGCGCCCGGTCGTTAGCGCCTGGGATCAGGTGAACAGCGACGAGGACTTCCCGACCGAGCGACTGCAGACGCTGGTCGCACTCGGCGCGACGAGCGCCTTTGTCTCGCTAGGTGACGAAGATGCCGCGGCCGATCTACTGACGACGCTGCGCTTCATCGGTGGCGCCGACCTAAGCCTTGGGCGCATCTACGAAGGTCATGTTAACGCAGCGCAACTTGTCCAGGCCTACGGTTCCGCCGCACAACGCGAGATGCTCGCGCATGATTTGGTGGCGGGGCGCATCTACGGCGTTTGGAATACCGAGCCGGCGCCCGGCATGCAGATCGAGCAGGTCGCGGGCGGGCACCGTTTGTCGGGTGCAAAGAGCTTCGCGACCGGTGCCGGGCATATCGACAAGGCACTCATCACCGCCAGCCGCGCGGACGGTCGCAAGCAGATGGTGCTCGCCAATCTGTCCGACACCGCTGCGCGTGTCGATAACAGCGCGTGGCAGGTGCGCGGCATGCGCGGCACCAAGAGCGGAACGCTCGATTTCGACGGCATGGTCGTCGGCGACGACGCGCTGATCGGACGAGCGGGCGATTACGAGCAGGAACCGCGCTTCTCCGCCGGCGCTTGGCGGTTCACCGCGGTGCAGCTGGGCGCGGTCGAGGCGTTGGTGCGGCACTGGCGCGATCACCTCGTCGCGACCAACAAAGCCGATGACCCGATCCAGCGCGCGCGCATCGGCGCAGCGATCGTCGCGACGCGCTCTGCCGGGCTTTGGGTCGAGCGCGCTGCCCGGCTGGCGGAAAGCGGCTCGCCGCACGCGATCGCACACGTGCTGATGACGCGCGGCGTTGTCGAGGAGGCGGGGCTGCTGGTGATGGAGGGCGCCGCGCGATCGATCGGCACCGCGTCATTCTTCGCGAACAGCCGCGTCGACCGGATCACTCGCGATCTCGGCCTGTACCTGCGTCAGCCGGTGCCCGATCAGGCGCGTGACCGGGCGGCGGCGGCGTGGATCAAGGCGGATCGCTGGGGCGACGACTCGTGGTGGTGATCCCGGGCCAGGCGCATTGGCGTCGCACGGTGCTGCGCGCGCGTCGGCTGCCGATCACGCAGGCCGCGCGTAACGGCTGGCTGATCCTCGCGCCCCATCCCGACGACGAGGCGCTCGGGGCTGGTGGGTTGATCGCCGGGCTGTCGCGCGCGGGCGCTAGGCTTCAGGTCGCCTTTCTCACCGATGGTGCCGCGAGCCACGTCGATGCGCCGGGGTGGACTGCGCGGCGCGTTGCCGCACTTCGCGCGGCCGAGGCTAAGGCTGCTCTACGCGTGCTCGGCGCCTCCGCGCCGCCAGCCTGGTGCGGCTGGCGTGACGCGGCGCCGTTCACCGCCGATGACCCGCGATTGGTACGCACAGTCGACCGGTTGGTGGCAATGTGTCGCCGTCAGGGTCTGACCCGCATCGCAACGACTTGGTCCGCCGACCCGCATTGCGATCATCAGGCGGCGGCGGCGGTGGCGCGCGCCGTGGCGGGGCGTCTCGGCACCGTGCCGCTGTTCTACTGCGTCTGGGGATGGACGCGCGGCGACATCGCGGAGCAGCTGGCGACGATGCGGCCGATCGTCATCTCCTCGCAGGGGCGTCGCGGCGTCGAGCGACGCGCGCTCGCGTGTCACCGCAGCCAGTTGGGTGGGCGGATCGCCGGCGCACGCGACCGTTTCGTGCTGCCCCGCGCGATGCGTCGCCTCGCCGATCGCCGGCTGACGCTCTTGCTGGAGGAACGCGATGAGGCGTGAACGATCGATCGAACCCGCTTGGTTCGAGGCGCTGTTCAAGCAGCAGGGCGACCCGTGGCAGTTCGAGACGAGCGATTACGAGCACGCAAAGTACGACCACACACTCGCAAGCCTGCCGCGCGCGCATTTCGAGTCCGCGCTCGAGGTCGGCTGCGCCAACGGCGTGCTGACGCAGCGACTGGCGCCGCGCTGCGACGCGTTGCTGGCGATCGACGTCTCTCCGACCGCACTCGCCGCTGCGCACGCACGCTGCGCCGATCTGCATCAGGTTCGGTTCGAGCAGCGGCAGATGCCGGGCGACGCGCCGGCAGGAGCCTTCGATCTCGTCGTGCTGTCCGAAGTGATCTATTACTGGGATCAGGACGACCTGGCCCGCAGCGCGGAGTACCTGCGCGATCATGTGAACAAGGGCGGCGACATGCTGCTGGTCCATTGGACCGGCGACACAGACTATCCGATGTCAGGTGACGACGCTGTCGAGCGGCTCCGATCGCTGCTGGGAGACGCGATCGACGTGATCGGCGCGGAGCGGCGCGAGCGCTACCGGCTCGACCTTTTTCGTCGGCGCTGATCGCCGTGCACGAACCATCGCGCCGGCGCATCGAACCGCTGCCGGCAGTGTCTCGAACGTGAGCCGGTCTTCCGCGGTCGCTCGCGCGGGATCGAGCGCGGCGGGGAAGGCGTAGGTTTCGTGTAGCGGCTCGTCGATCGGCTGCGCGATCCAGCGCGCGAACGCGTCGGCCATGCCTCCTGGCGCCCGTCCGTCAAGCCTGCTGGAGGTGAAGACGCGAACGTCGAGCGGGTGACGTACCATGCCGCCTGCAACGCGCACCGCTGCAAAAAGCGCCCGGTCCTCCGCGATCGGAGGTGTCGGTGCGCCGCCAATCCGGCGGTAGGTGCCAAGCGTCAGCGCAATGCTCGCGCCCCCTTCGTAGAAGTGACGCGGCCACGGATCGTGCGGCGAAGGCGCCGCATCGGCGCGCAGCCAGTCGAGCGCGGTATAGTAGCGACCGAGCAGATTGAGCCGCCGCATCGCCTCGACACCTAGCGAGCGGCGATCGTCGCGACGCGTCAGCGCACGACCCGCAACAGCGTCTATCCCGCCGCGAAGATGCCCGACCGCCCGCACGATCCATTCGGGTGACACGCGGGTATCCGCGTCGGTCGACATGAGAACGTCGTCAGAATCTTTCAGCGTCGCGGCGGCGGCGTCGAAGGCCAAGCGGCGCGCCCAGCCAGCGTGGCGGAACGCCGGCAGCAACGAAACAGAGATCGGCAGCAGCGCGGCGTTGCGCATGCGCGCTTCCTCCAGCACGAGCGCGGTCGCGTCGGTGCAATTGTTCGCCACGACCACGACGGTCACCTTGCCGGCAAAGCGCGCGGCGGCGCAATCTAGCGCGTCGAGGCAGGCGGGCAGGTCGCCCGCCTCGTTCTTCGCCGGCAGTGCAACCGCGACGCGTGGCGACAGATCGCTCATGGCAGACAAGCTGGCATTGCCGACCGGCCTAGAGCGGCGACGTAATCTCGACAACAAACGTGGATCAAGCGTCGGACTTGTCGCTGACGCTCGGGATCGTCATAGCGCGTCGCTCTCTGGCGGGCCTTTCCTCATGACGAACCTTCGCGCCGTCGGGCTGGATTTCGGCACCACCAACACGGTCGTCGCCGTGGCCGACCGCGCCGCGCGTTCCGCACGGCTGCTGACACTTGATTGCGACGGTGGAAGCGAGGTGTTCCGCTCGGCCCTGTGTTTCTGGCAGGATGAGGACGCGCGCGGTGGTTTGATGGTGGAGGCCGGACCGGCCGCGATCCGCGAGTATCTGGAATATCCGGACGGCAGCCGCTTCCTGCAATCCTTCAAATCGGTCGCGGCGAGTGCCTCCTTCGACACCGCCCCCGTCTTCAACAAGCGCTATCGCTTTGAGGAACTCGGACATGCCTTCCTCAACCGTTTGAGCGAGCATGCCGGCGACGCCTTCTCGCGCCTCGACCGTTTGGTGGTGGGACGGCCGGTCCGCTATGCCGGAGCGAGACCCGATGAGGCGCTTGCACGAGAACGCTACGACGCGATGTTCGCCGGACGCGCCGCCGACATCCATTACGTTTACGAACCGCTCGCTGCCGCGTATAGCTACGCTGCGCGCCTGGCCGATCCCGCCACGCTGCTGGTGGCTGATTTTGGCGGCGGCACCAGCGACTTCTCGGTCGTGCGGATCGAGCCTGACGGAGGCGGGCCTCAATGCCGGCCGCTCGGCCATGCTGGTGTCGGCATCGCGGGTGACCGGTTCGACTATCGCATCGTCGATCGACTTATGCTGCCGTTGCTTGGCAAGGGCGGAGCCTATCGCTCGTTCGACAAGATCTTGGAGATCCCAGGCGGCTATTTTGCCGATTTCGGCGACTGGTCGAAGCTCGCGCTGATGCGCAATCGCCGGACGCTGGCGGAGCTCGAGCGACTGCAGCGCAGCGCAGTTGACGCGCAAGCGATCGGGCGTATGATCGCGATCATCGAGCATGAACTCGGCTTTCCGCTTTACGATGCGGTTGGTCGGTTGAAGCGCGAGTTGTCGTTCGCGGACGCAGCCGAGTTCCGCTTCGCGGGTGGCGAGCTGGATATCGTGGCGAGCGTCGAGCGCATTGAGTTCGAACGCTGGATCGCCGACGATGTCGCCCGCATGGCGACCGCAGTCGATGAGGCGCTCGTCGATGCGAATATAGAGGCAGGCGCGATCGATCGCGTGTTCCTGACCGGCGGCACCTCGCTCGTCCCCGCGGTGCGACGGTTATTCGAGCAACGTTTCGGTGCTGACCGGATTGACGCGGGTGGTGAACTCACCTCGATCGCGCACGGCCTCGCGTTGATCGCGCAATCGGACGATCTGTCCGGCTGGACGGTCTAAAGCTGCTACAAAGAAAGATGTAGACTTTCACGCCAAGCTGCTCGGCTACGCCACTACGAGGCCATGTTTTTCACAAACCGAGCAGCCACGTTGATTTCACTTAAATCGCTCATCTCGTCGTCGTTTGAAGGCGCAACTGCGCGGTCCGCTGGGCTTTCACGTAAGTGCTGTCGATGGCGGTGCTCCTCATCACCGCGCCAGAGCGGGCAGCAGATCGCGCGAGCATCTCGGTGCGAGCAGCGGTTGAACCAATTGTAGACCGTGGTCGCGCACCCCTTTTCAGCCGGGCAGTCGCATCAGCTGCAGCCAACCTTCAGCGTACGCCGATTATACCCGAGATTACCGGCCGATAATAAAAGCGTTCAGTTCTGTTTTGTTTGTTCGCCAGGTGCGGCTCTGTCACTTTATCGGACAATTAGAACAACGCCATGTGCGCTCTCTCGTGAATCACCTAAACCTTGTGTCATATAGATGCAATTCTCACCGAAGTCAGGCGGGCGATGCGGAGGTATGACGACTTAAGGGCACTGATGCATCTGCCAACACGCCAGGATTGAGGGATGTACCTGCCTCGATTAATTTGCGGCCCTGAACATAGTCTTTGACGCTGTTTACAGCATCTATTGCGATCAAGTGATCGTCTTTGAAATACAAAACAGAGAACGACCGCGTTGCCAAATCGCCGCGTATAAGGCTTCGATCGTAGCCGATAGACAGGCCTGCGGTCTGAAGTTTCAAATCGTATTGGTTCGACCAGAACCAGGGGAACGCGGCATAGGGCAGGGCATCGCCCACGATGTCGCGCGCGACGCAGCTAGCCTGATCGTTGGCGTTCTGTACTGACTCGACCCGCATCCGAAGCCCACCTGCATGGACGTTCGCGAATGCGGCGCAGTCGCCAATGGCGTAGATGTTGGCGAGCGATGTTCTGCAATATTCATCAACGTCAACGCCGTTGCTGCCCGCCGCTCCGGCGACGAGAAGCGGCTCGACCGACGGAACGATGCCGATGCCGACGATGACCGCATCGGCGGGCAGCACACTGCCGTCAGCCAATAGCACCCCGTCAACGCGCTTGTTCCCAACGAGGCAGTCTACAGCGACGCCGGTTCGCAGGTCGACACCTTGGTCACGATGTTGCTGTTCGTAGAACGAAGATAGTTCAGGGCCTGCGACGCGCGCTAGAACACGTGGTAATGCTTCGAGCAAGGTAACCCGGCAGCCGAGCTTTCTCAGGACTGCGGCGGCTTCCAGACCGATATAGCCGCCGCCGATCACGACAAAGGTACGCGCGCCTTCGTCGATTTCACGCATCAGTTGGTCGCAGTCGGCACGCGACCTTACCGTATGCACCCCTTCCAAATTGGCTCCGGAGCATGTCAGCCGACGCGGTTGCCCGCCGGTTGCCCATACAAGCTTCGAATAACCGATGCTCCGCCCGTCGGATAGCGTCAGCAACCCCCGCGAGGGATCGACCGCGGTGACCGCGAAGCCAAGCTCCATTGCCACCGACTTGTTCTGCCAGAAGACGGCAGGGCGGATATAAAGCCGCTCGAAGCTTTTCTCGCCCGCCAGATATTCTTTCGACAGTGCCGGCCGTTCATAAGGCGGTTCGGGCTCGAGTCCGATCATGGCGATCGAACCGGCAAAACCCCGCTGACGCAACGCGATTGCACACTGCGCACCGCCGTGGCCTGCGCCGACGATCACGACGTCGTACCGTGTATCGGACTTGGTCTGGGCGGTCATGACGCTCCTCTCTCGGAATGTTGACGTCCAAGCTTTCCTGGCGCGTCTTAATCAGCTGGCGCAACGCGCCGCTACGAACAAGGCATTCTTATCGTCGGTGCGATCGAATGGCGCGTGTAACCGCCAAATGCGTGATGATGGACGTCAATTCCGGCCTCCATGTCGTAGCATGTCAAGGCGACGCGCAGTGCCGTTGAGTTCGAGGGGGTCGCCGCTCGCCACTCAGGTAGCGATAGGCACGTTATGCACCCTGTCATCGCGTTGATGAAAGCAGCTGCGGGATACGCGTGGGTGATGCCATCGGAGGCCTAGACAACGCCAGTGCCGTAAGTGAGATTATCCTTCCAAACCGCTTATCGAGCTTCGGACATCGTCGCCGCGCCGCGAAAACTTCGGTGAGGGCCGCCGAATGCCAGGATTGATGAACCGATATCGCCATGCCGATGTCGCGGATCGCAGCAGCGATATGCCGCGCCGCCTCTCGTACGCCGCGGCCGTGATGCTACGAAGGTCCGAGAGGCATGTAACGAAGGATCGCGATGTTGATCGATGTGCAGATTGAGGGCGGTGTCGCCATCGTCACCATCAACCGACCCGAGCGCAAGAATGCGATCACCATGGCGATGCGCGGGGCTTTTCAAACCATCTTTCAGCGACTCCAAGATGACGATGATGTTCGGGCCATCGTCCTGACCGGTGCGGGCGGTGATTTCGCGGCGGGCGCGGATGTCGGTGAAATGGGCACCGGCGGCGTGCGCGGCAACATGGTGAAGGCGCGTACGCTGCACCGGATGGTGCGAAGCGTGGCGCATACGCAAAAGCCGGTGATCGCAGCGGTCGAGGGGGTGTGCATCGGCGTCGCCTTCGCGCTGGCGCTGGCCTGCGATTTCGTGATCGCGGCGGAAAATGCGCGGTTCCAGTTCGCGTTCCGGCACATCGGCCTCGCGATGGACGGGGCCGCGGGCTGGCTGCTCGAGCGGCACGTTGGCGTGATGCGCGCCAAGGAGATCGCCTATTCGGGTCGCTTCGTCAGCGGCAGCGAAGCGGCGACGCTCGGCTTCGCGCTGGAAGCGGTGGCGCCCGGCGGTACGCTGGCGCGGGCGCAGGAGATGGCGGCAGGCTTCGCCACCGCGCCGACGCTCGCATTGTCGCAGATCAAGCGCCAATTCTCGAACGCCCCCGGCCAGTCGCTCGACGATGCACTCGAATTCGAAGCGGCGGTGCAGGCGCTGATGACGTGGACCGACGATTTCCGCGAGGGAACCACTGCGTTCAAGGAAAAGCGCACGCCGGCGTATCGAGGCGCCTGATGCCGGTGCAACCCGACCACGACTATCACGCGCATCTCGCTGCCGGTCGCTTCATGTTGCCCGCCGATGCCGACGGCGTCGCCTTTTATCCGCCGCGAGCCGTGGTGCCTGGTACGGCCGCCGACGCCGTACACTGGATCGCAGCATCGGGGCGAGGCGTCGTATACTCGTCGACGACCGTGCATAAGCGCGCGCCCGAGGCGAGCTACAATGTCGCGCTGATCGATCTGGCGGAAGGGCCGCGGATGATGAGCCGGGTGGAGGGCATCGACCCGAACGACGTCCGCATCGGCATGGCCGTCGTCGCCCGCATCGCGACGCGTGACGACGGCGAGCCGTTCGTCGTGTTTGAACCGGAGGTTTCGGCATGAGCCCGTTTCCACGTGGCCGGACCGCGATCGTCGGCACAGGCACCTTCGGCACGGTTCGCGCGCCGGGCTACTCGGCGTCGGACCTCGCCGCCGTCGCCGTCCACCGGGCACTCGATGAAGCGGGGCTGGCACTGTTCGATGTCGACGGATTGTTCTTCTGCCACGGCACCGATACGCTCGGCGGCCTCAGCTTCGCGCAATATCTCGGCATCCATCCCAAGGTTGTCGACAACAACCGCACCGGTGGGTCGGCGTTTCAGACCATGGTCGAGAATGCCGCTTGGCTGCTGGACGCGGGCGCGATCGATTGCGCGCTGATCGCCTATGGCTCGAACCAGGCATCGGCGGCGGGCAAGCTCGTCAATACGGTGATGCCCAACCCCTATGAGGCACCCTACCGTCCGATGACGCCGCTGACCTCCTATGCGCTGGCGGCGCAGCGCTATCTGCATCATTTCGGCGCGACCAAGGCGCAATTGGGCGAGGTGGCGCTGGCGGCGCGGAAATGGGCGCAGCTCAACCCCGAGGCGGCGGTCCGCGACGATCTGTCGATGCACGACTATCTAGCGGCGCGGCTCATCAACGATCCATTCGGAAAATACGATTGCTGCCTTGTCACCGACGGCGGAGCGGCGATCGTGATGACGCGCACCGACCGCGCACGCGACCTGAAGGCCAGGCCTGTCCGCGTCCTCGGTGCGGCGGCCGAAACCTCGCATCGGGAGATCATGTGCATGGCCGACCTGACAGTGACGGCCGCTGCCGAAAGCGGGCGGCGTGCATATGCCGCGGCGGGGGTGGCGCCCGCCGATATCGACGTCGTGATGGTCTACGACGCCTTCACGATCAACACGATCCTGTTCCTGGAGGATCTAGGCTTCTGTCCCAAGGGCGAAGGCGCGCGCTTCGTCGAGGGGGGACGGATCGCGCCGGGCGGCGACCTTGCCGTCAACACTAACGGCGGTGGTCTCTCCTGTACCCATCCGGGCATGTACGGTCTGTTCACCCTGATCGAAGCGACGCGACAGCTTCGTGGCGAATGTGGCGAGCGGCAGGTGGCCGACGCCGAGCTGGCGATCGCGCACGGCAATGGCGGCGTGCTATCGAGCCAAGCTACCGTGGTCCTCGGCCGATGAACCAGCAGGAGGCCGAGACGTGGGTCCGGGAGGCGATGACGGCCCCTTACGCTCACGAGCTCTTCGAACTCGAGGTGCTGTCGATCGCACCTGGCGCGGTGACGCTCGCGCTGCCGCATCGGCGCGCATACGAACATCAGCCGGGCTGGTTTCAGGGTGCGATCACCACCGCGCTTGGCGAATATGCCGCAAGCTATGCCGCCGCGACCGGCGCCGAACCGGGATCGGCGAACCTGACGCTCAGCCAGGCCATCCATTTCATTGGCCCCGCCCGCGGTGAGCGGCTGATCGCGGAGGCGAGGGTTATCGAACCCGGCCGGACGATCACGCACGCACGGGCCGATATCCATGTCGAGGCGGACGGCGAGCGCCGGCTTTGCGCCACGCTGACGCTGACGATGCGGCACGTCCAGCCGCGCAAATGACTGAGCGCTACGACGCGATCGTCGTCGGGGCAGGGGTCGTCGGGCTGGCGATCGCACGTGCGCTGTCGCTGGCGGGCAAACCGCCGCTGATCGTTGAGGGCGAATCGCACTTCGGATCGTGGACCAGCAGCCGCAACAGCGAAGTAATCCACGCCGGCATCTACTACCCGCTGGGCTCGATGAAAGCCGATCTGTGCGTCGCCGGCCGCGAACGCCTCTACGTCTTTTGCGCCGAGCGGGGCGTGGCGCATCGGCGGACCGGAAAGCTCGTTTTCGCGCACGATGCCAGCCAACTGCCCGCGCTCGAGGCAATTCAGACGCATGCCCGCAACGCCGGGGTCGAGGACCTTCGCCTGATCGATGCCGCGGGCGTACGCGCGCTGGAGCCGGCCCTCCGATGTGCGGGGGCGTTGTTGTCCCCATCGACCGGCATCATCGACAGCCATGCGCTGATGCTGGCGTTGCTAGGCGAGGCCGAGGCAAACGGGGCGATGCTCGTGCCGTCCAGCCGGGTGACGCGCGTGACCCGCGAGGACAAGCTGTGGGCCATCCACCTCGACGACGAGAGTGGTCCCGTCGTCGCCGCGCCCATCCTGATCAACGCCGCCGGCCTCGACGCACAGCGGCTGGCCGCGGCGATCGAGGGGCTTGAGCCGCGGTACGTGCCGCCCCTGTTTCTGGCCCGTGGTGTCTATTTCACCTATTCGGGCCGCACACCGTTCTCGCGCCTCATCTATCCGGTGCCCGAGCCCGGTGGCCTCGGCACGCATCTGACGCTGGATCTCGCCGGGCAAGTGCGTTTCGGGCCCGATGTCGAATGGATCGACCATGTCGACTATACCGTCGATCCTGCCCGGCACAGCAAGTTCCTCGCCGCGGCACGCCGTATCTGGCCCGCGATCGAGGGCGAGCGCCTGCAGCCCGGCTATGCCGGCATCCGGCCGAAGGTTACGGGACCGGGGCAACCCGCCGGCGATTTCGTGATCGATGGTCCCGACACACACGGGCTGGAGGGGCTGGTCAACCTGTTCGGAATCGAATCGCCGGGGCTTACCGCCTCCCTTGCGATCGGCGATCTGGTCGTGGAGCGGTTGCGTTGAGCTACGACTACATCGTCATCGGCGCGGGCAGCGCCGGCTGTGTGGTGGCCGCCCGGCTGAGCCAAGACCCGACGGTCCGCGTCCTGTTGCTGGAGGCCGGGCCGCCCGACACCAATCCATGGATCCACGTGCCGCTCGGCTACGGCAAGCTGTTCGACCATCCGGTGCTCAATTGGCGATACAAGACCGAGCCCGAATCATACATGCACGATCGCCGGATCTCACAGCCGCGCGGTCGCGTGCTCGGCGGGTCGTCGTCGATCAACGGCCTCGTTTATGTGCGCGGACAGCGCGAGGATTTCGACGATTGGGCTGCGGTCGGCAATGCGGGCTGGGGCTACGACGACCTGCTTCCGTATTTTCGCCGTGCGGAGGATCAACAGCGCGGGGCCGATCAATGGCATGGGGTAGGCGGGCCGCTTGCCGTTTCCGACGCGACCGGACCGCATCCGCTGTGCGATGCCTTTATCGCGGCCGCGGCAGAGGCGGGTCATCCGGTCAATCCCGACTTCAACGGCGCGACGCAGGAAGGGGCGGGCTATTTTCAGACCACGTCTCGTCGCGGTCGCCGTTGCAGCGCGGCGGTCGCCTATCTGCGACCTGCGCGCGATCGCCGCAATCTGGATATCGCGACCGGCGCGCATGTCCGGCGCATCCTGTTTGATGGACGGCGCGCGGTCGGTGTCGAATGGATCGGTGACGGGGCGAAGCGAGAAGCGCGGGCGACGCGCGAGGTGATCCTGTCGGCCGGCGCAATCGGATCGCCTCAGCTGCTGCAACTGTCGGGCGTCGGCGACGCCGCGCATCTCGCCGCGCTGGGCATCGCGCCCGTCCACCACAACCCGGAAGTGGGCGCCAACCTTCAGGACCATCTTCAGGTCCGCACCGTCTTTCGCTCATCGCGCGCCAACACCTTCAACGACGACATGCGATCGCCACTGCGCATGGCGAAGGCGGGGCTCGACTATGCGCTGCGTCGCAAGGGACCGTTGACGGTATCGGCGGGGTATGCCGGAGGGTTTTTCCGTTCGGCTCGTGCGGGCGATGGCAGGCCTGACGTGCAGGTCCATTTCATCACCTTCAGCACCGACAAGATGGGTGATCGGCTACATCCCTTCTCTGCCTTTACCGCGTCGGTCTGTCCTCTGCGGCCCGACAGCCGCGGGCACGTGCGCATCACCTCGCCCGATGCGGCAACGGCACCCGAGATCCTCGTCAACTTCTTGTCGACGCAGAAAGACCGCGCCGACATCGTTGCCTCGCTCGAACTCCTGCGCGACATCATGGCGCAACCGGCGATTGCGCCCTTCATTGCGGGCGAACTGCTGCCCGGCGTTGGGGTCGCGGACGCGGCGCAGCTTCTCGATTATGCGCGCGAGACGGGCGGCTCGATCTATCACCCCAGCTGCACCGCCGCGATGGGGCGCGTTGTCGACGCGTCGCTTCGGGTCACTGGCGTCGACGGCCTCCGCGTCGTCGACGCCTCGATCATGCCGGCGGTCGTGTCGGGCAACACCAATGCCGCGGTCATCGCGATCGCGGAAAAGGGCGCCGAGCTGATCCGCCGCTCAGCGTAGCCGCATGAGCGCTTCCTGCGCGGTGCTGGCGATCAGGTCACCGGCGCGGGTGTAGAGTGCTCCGCGGGCAAGGCCGCGCCCGTTGCCTGCCTGAGGACTGTCGCAGTCGTAGAGTAGCCAGTCGTCGACGCGGTGCGGCGCGTGGAACCACATCGCGTGATCGAGGCTGGCCATGAACAGCTCCGGCCCGGTCATGCGGACGGGATGCGGAACGAGCGTCGTGCCGGCCAGCCAATAGTCCGAAAGGTACGCGAGCAGCTGCTGGTGGACGGCTGGATCAGCGCTGTTCGCGGCGCTGGGCACGCGAACCCAGAAACGGCGGCGGGCGGGGCGCTCCTGACGCAGCAGTTGCTCTGGATCGACGAGGCGCGCCTCGATCAGTCGCAGATATTTGAGAATGGATACCGTATTTTCAGGCAATTGGTCGGCCATCATGTCCGCCGCTTCGGCCATCGTCGGCAGGTCATCCGGCGGTGGCACGTCTAGCGGCGGCGCCTCCTGGTGGTCGAACCCGGGTTCGCCGCGGTGGAACGAACATTCGAGGTGGAAGATCGGAACGCGGCTCTGCATTGCCACGACCCGCCGGGTCGAAAAGCTGCGCCCGTTGCGCGTGCGCTCGACGTTGAAGATGATGCGCTGGCCGGCCGATCCCGCGCGCAGGAAATAGCCGTGGAGCGAGTGGGCGACACCCGCCTCGATCGTCGCGGTCGCAGCGGCCAGTGACTGCGCCATCACCTGTCCGCCGAACAGATGGTCGCTCCGCTCATATTCGCTGAATCGATTGCGGAACAGGTCGGTGTCGAGTTCCTCGAGCGCAACCAACCGGGTGGCGTCACCGTTCGGACCACCCTCGGGCGGATTGTCGTGGTTTCGATTGGTCATGCCGCGTTGTGGAGCGCTTCGCGAGCGTGCGCAAACGCATCATCGCCAGCACGATCCTTGCGCCGCGGGGATGCGGATCGGCTTTGGCTTTGGCATGGCTCGACACTCGCCCGACCGGGCCTAAGCTGGAGCCGAACATGCCGCGTCTGATTGTTGTAAACCGCGAGGGTGAAGAGCGCACGGTCGAGGGCGATGCCGGCTTGAGCGTGATGGAAGTGATCCGCGAAAACGGGTTCGACGAGCTGCTCGCGCTGTGTGGCGGCTGTTGCAGCTGTGCTACCTGTCACGTCCATGTCGATCCGTCGTTCGCGGGCGTTCTGCCGCCGATGGGAGAGGACGAGAACGACCTGCTCGACTCGTCGGGACACCGCGACGACATGTCGCGTCTGTCGTGCCAGATTCCGTTCACCGACGCGCTTGACGGGCTGAAGGTCAGGATCGCCGAAGAGGATTAATGGAACGAGCCGGGGCGTCTCGCCATCTGGCGGACACCTATTGTTTCATGTCGTGGCGGACGGCGCCGCGAGCTTCTCGAGCAACTGGTGCAATAGCGCCATCTCAGCCGGAGTTAGCCGTTCGTCAAGCTCGCGCTGGGTCGTCTCCGCCACCGCGACCAATTGAGCCAGCTGCGCTCGGCCGTGCTCGGTCAGATGCAGTCGATCCCCCTCAGCCACGACCTCGCCGCGCGTGACGAGCCGGTCGATCGCGTCTTCCGGCAAGATGACGCCGCCATTGCCGGCGCGTGCTACCAAGCCGTCTCTCGTAAGCCCGTCACCAAGACCCAAGGAGGCGAGAACGGTGTAGTCCGAGCCGCGCATTCCGCGTTGCCGGTACTCATGCCGGATATCGGCAAAGGCAGCGTTGTAGGCTAGGCCGAGGAGGTGTCCGGTGAAGTAGCGCCCGAACTCACCGGCTTCGGCATCCTCGGGGCGGGCGGGCCGTTGCCCGGCCGGCATCATCTGGCCGTACTGGCCACCGTGGAAGACGAGCGGTGCTGCGGTGTCGATCGAAAGGTCGACGACCTCGCCCACGAAGATCGCGTGGTCGCCGCCCTCATGCTCGAACGCGGCACGGCAGGTGAAGCGCGCGGCGCATCCGTCAAGCAGCGGGACGCCACCCGGCCCGGTCGCATAGTCGAGCCCGGCGAACTTGTCGGCTCCGCGCGAGGCGAAGCGCTGCGAGAGATCGCGCTGGCCCGCGGCGAGGATATGAACCACCCAAAAGCCCGCGTCGCGAAAGGCGGGCAGGTTGAGGCTGTTGAGCGCGAGGCTCCAGAGCACCAGCGGCGGATCGAGCGATACCGAATTGAAGCTGTTAGCGGTGAGCCCGACGGGACGGCCGTCGGGATCACAGGTCGTGACGATCGTCACGCCCGTGACGAACGAGCCGAGCGCCTGTCGGAACAGGCGCGCGTCGATGGCGGCCGTCTGGGTCATGTGGTCTTCCCATGATGCAATGGTTCCGGTCGCACCGCGCGCTGGCCTGCCCAACCCTCGATTAGCGCCCGCAGGGCGACGACAAGCGCGTGTGGCTGATCGACCATCACGTGATGGCCGGCGTCGGGTATGTCGAAGAAGATCGATCCGTGTGGCGCCTGCCGGCGCTGTGCATCGACATCGACGTCGAGGAGCACGATCGAATCTTCGCCGCGCAGAAAGGCGAGGGCACAGCTCGCCCGCGCGATTTCGTCCCAGCCGCTCGTAAAGTCCAGCCGGGCGTAGAAATCAGGGTCGAAGCGCCAGGTCCACCCGCCTCCCTCCTCGCGAAGCGAGGCGCGGGCGATGTCGTCGGCGATGCAGGCGTGTCCGGCGTCCTGATCGGGCGCGAAGCGGAACCGGCCGAGTGCGGCGGAGAGGCTTGCGTAACGGCGTTCACGATAAAGGCCGGGGTCGGGATGCAACTCGTCGGCGAGCAGCAGCGCGTCGATGAAGACCGCGCCGGCCAGCCGGTCGCCATGGTCGGCGGCAAGCAGCGCACCCGCCTTGCTGCCGAAGCTGTGGCAGGCGATGACCGGCGGCGTATCGGCGGCAAACAGGTCGCCGGCATGCATCGCGGCCCACGCCTCGCGCGCGGTCTGGGCGACAGCGTAGCGGGGGCGCCGCGCCGATCCGCCGGTGCCCGACCATGAAAACGATGCAACGCGGTAGTCGCGCGCGAGCATCGGCGCGACCGGTCCCCACCAGCGCGCATGCGCGCCCGACCCATGGACCAGCAAGATACCCGGCTTGCCAACCTCGCCCCAGCAGAGGAGCTCGATATCGGCGCCTTCTACCTCGATACGGCGTTCCTCGACCGGCGCTGCCATCGCGGCCCTGTACCAGTTGGGAACAGGCGGGCGTTCACCGCCGAACGCGGCGAGCGGCCAGGTCCGTCGCGTCGGATCGGACAGCCGCGCACGTGCGGCCGCTATCCCGAAGTCCGCGTTCATCCCGCGTCCAGCGACGCGATCCGGCGGATATGAAAGTCGATGTCGCCGTAGCTCTTTTCGAGCGTGAGCAGCCGGCGATAATGATGGCTGACCTCATACTCGTCGGTCACGCCATAGCCGCCATGCAGCTGGATGGCGCTGCGGGAGACGAACTGCGACGCCTCGCCGATCGTGATTGCGGCGAGTGAGACGGCGCGCGCGCGCTCGCGCGCGCCAGCGGTCGCGACGGCAAGGGATTGGTACAGCGCAGAACGTGCCTGATGCGCCGCAACGAACATGTCCGCCATGATGTGCTGAAGCGCCTGAAACTTGCCGATCGCCTGGCCGAACTGCTGCCGTTCCTTGAGATAGGCGGCGCAGATCGAGAGTGTCGCCTCCATCGATCCGATCGCCTGCGCCATTAAGGCGATCTTGGCCCGGTCGTGCGCGGCGTCGAGCACCGCCTGCCCGTGTTCTGCCGGAACGAGGATCGCGTCCGCCGTCACGTCCACTTCGTCCAACCGGATATCGGCGGCGACGGTGCCGTCGATCAGCGGATAAGCCTCGCTCGCGACACGGTCCGCGTTCTTGTCGACCCGGACCAGCGCCGTGCCGTCTTCGCCCTCGATGCTGGCGGTGACGATCAGCGTGTCGGCCGATCCGGCATCGAGCACCAGCATCTTCTGCCCGGTCAGGGCGAACCCGTTGCCGCGGCGGACCAGCCGCGTGATGCGCGGTCCGCGCCCATAGCGCTCGCCGGGTTCGTCATGCGCCAGCGCGACGCGCCGCTCGCCCGCGGCGATTTCGGCCAGCAGGTTGGTATCATGACCGTCGGAAAGGATAGCAGGCGCGATAACGGCGTTGCTGACCAGCGGATCGACCACTAACCCGCCGCCGATCGCGATCATCAGCACGGCGACATCCTCAATACTGCCGCCGAGCCCATCCTTTTCCTCCGGCACGGCGAGCGCCAGCCAGCCAAGCTCGGCGAAACTGGCCCAGGCACCCGCATCGAACCCGTCATGATGATCGCGCAGTGCACGCCGATGCTCGAGCGAATAGCGGTCACTCACCAGCCGCTCTGCACTGTCGAGCAGCATCCGCTGCATGTCGGAAAGGTTGAAATCCATGTTTGCCCCTCAGAGCCCGAAGGCGAGTTTGGCGATGATCCCGCGCTGGATCTGGAGCGTTCCGCCGAAGATCGTCGCTGCTCGGCTGCCAAGCGCCGTCGCGGTGCGCCCCGCGATGTTCTCGGGCCACAGCGGTGTCGGGGTCTGATGGGCGAGTTCGATCGGAAACTGACGCATTGCCAGCGCACCGTACAGGTCGACTTGAAGCTCCGTGATCGCCTGCTGAAGCCGCGATCCCGAGACCTTGAGCGTGGAGGCAACCGCGGTGAGGTCATAGGCGAACTCTTCCGCGGCAAGGACGCGAAGCACCGACCATTCGAGTGCGGCGACCTCGGCTTCCAGCCGGGCGAGGCGCGACTGGAATTGCGGCAACTGCGCCAGCGGCACGCCGTCCAGCATCTCCGCTTCGGCGATCGCGCGCGCGCGGCGCAACTCCCGCTTGTTCCAATAGATGAAGGAACTCGTCGTCCGCTCGTGGTCGAGCAGGAACTTGGCATAGGTCCAGCCCATGCCGGGTTCGCCGACGAGGTTCTCGGCGGGCACTTCGACATTGTCGAGGAAGGTTTCGCAGAGATCGGCCTCGCCGTTGATCTCGGGGATCTGGCGGATGGTGATGCCGGGGCTCTTGAGATCGATCAGCAGGAACGAGATACCGCGCTGCGCCTTCACCGACGGATCGGTACGGACAAGGAAGAAACCCCATTCCGCGTCATGCGCGCCGCTGGTCCAGATCTTTTGCCCGTTGACGATGTAGCGGTCGCCCTGAAGAACCGCGGCGGTGCGCAGGTTGGCGAGGTCGGACCCGTTGCCCGGCTCCGAAAACCCTTGGGCCCAATAGTAGCGGCCTGCGCGGATGTCGGGCAGGAAGCGCGACTTCTGCTCCTCGGTGCCAAACGTGTAGATGACCGGGCCGACCATGTGGGTCGCGCCCCAGTTGACATCGGGCGCCCAGGCGCTGGCCAGCTCGTCCTCAAACACGAACTTTTGAAGCGGCGTCCAGTCCTGACCACCATGTTCGACTGGCCAGTGCGGCACCGACCAGCCTCGCTTGTGCAGGATCGCCGCCCATTTCAGTGCGTCCCCGTTCTCGCTTTGCAAGCCGCCGAATGCCTGTTGGCGCGCGCGCATGTCGGCGGGCAGATCCTGTGCCACCGCCGCGCGCACCATCTGCCGGAAATCGTCGAGCTCTCCGCCGAGCTTCAGGTCCATGTCCATCTCCGCGCGGTGGCCGATCCGCTCTGGCCGCGTCCGCATCCGACTAGAAGCAATGGCGGTGGCCACGATCAAGCCCAATGGCTTCCCATCACGTATCCGATGCCCGCACCGCTCGCTCGACGCCCCATGAAGCGCCATGCATGGTCAGGGGTAGGTTCATTGAAAAAGGGGAGCGTGCCGGTGGCCGCCTATATCGATACGCTGGCTCCGTGGCCCGAACAGGATTTTGCGGCGTTCGGACCCGTGGAGGTCCGCAAGCTCGGTCGCATTCAGCAGCTCACCGCGAGCTTTCTAGGTCGCAACTGGGTCGCGATCCCGCACGTGACCCATCACGACGAGGTTGACGTAACCAACCTGGAGGTCGCGCGGAAGGCTTGGAACGCGGTCAATCCCGCTGCAAAGGCGACGTTGCTCGTGCCGGTGGTGAAGGCGGTCGCTGCCGCGCTGCGCGCCTATCCGGTGTTCAACACTTCGCTAATGGCCGATGGCAAGTCGCTCGTCTGGAAGGACTTCGTCCATATCGGCGTCGCGATCGACACGCCCGGCGGCCTGCTGGTCGGAGTCGTGCGCGATTGCGACACGAAAGCGTCGGCAGTGATCGCCGAGGAGATCGCCGGCCTGTCCGCGCGCGCGCGCGCAAAGGGCCTCTCCATGGCCGAAATGACGGGCGGCAGCATGACGATTTCGTCGCTCGGGCATATTGGCGGGACGGCCTTCACGCCGATCGTCAACGCGCCCGAGGTTGCCATTCTAGGTATGACGCGTCTTCAGATGCGGCCGATGCCGGGGGAGGGGGGCGCCGTCGACTGGCGTCAGATGCTGCCGCTATCGCTCAGCTACGATCACCGGGTCATCAACGGTGCGGACGCGGCGCGCTTCGTCCGGCGCATCGGCGACGAACTGTTGAACTACCGTTTCGAATGACGAGGGCGGCGGGCGGGCATCGCCGTGTGCCTGGTGAGCGAATGCCTGCCGGCTAGGCCAGGCAGGCGGAGACTTGCACGCGCGGCCTGACCCTTTACGTCACCGCCGGCACAAGCTCCTGATGGCGGGAGCACCGAAATCGCATCGGCGATCTTGAGCCTAGCGTGCTGGTCAAACGACCGATGATGGCGACAGTCGCGACCGTAGCCAGGACAATGACATGATCGCGCGTGAGTGCATCGGGGTGAGGGCGCGGGGGTGTGAAGAGACGACCATGTTTCATCACTGTGCCGGTCGTCACGCAGTTCGTCGCTGCCGGTACCGCCATCAGCCTCGATGTCAGGCTGCCATCGACCTGTCCGCAGTTCGCGGCGCAGGCGGGTGTCGTTTTCCGGGGCATGGCCGGCTGCTTCCTGATCGCAAGCCAATGCGTGGCAGCGCGCAGGCGCGGTCAACAGCCGATCGCTTCGACTTTCCTTGGCTGTTGGCGGCTCCGGCCGTCATGGTTGAGACAATGGCGGTGGGCAAGGCCCGCTGCCGGCTTGTGGCAGGGAGCAGCAGATGACGATCGAGCGAACCGAGCGGGGGCTGAAGATCTTTGGCGAGATGATGGGGGAGGCGCGGGCGACCGAGATGCGCGCCGGCCTTTCGGGCGATCATTTCGGGGCCGCGATTGGTCAGCTCGCCGTGGACTACGCCTTTGGCGACGTCTGGGCGCGGGAGGGTCTGGCGCGCAAGCAACGCAGCCTTGTCGTCATCGGCATCCTGATCGCGCAACGACAGGTTGCCGAGTTGAAGAACCATGTCCGCATCGGCCTGGCCAACGGACTTACCGCGAGAGAGATCGAGGAAGCCTTGATCCAGGCCATTCCCTACACGGGCTTTCCAGCCGTCGCATCGGCGACGAGTGCCGTCCTTGAGGTGCTGCGCGAACAGGGCATCGATACGACCACGCGTACCCCCGAGGAGCGCGGCATGCTCTGATGAGGCGGGCATCGCGGCTATGATGTCGTTGCATCGTGGCTTTGAAGGTGTCGCTACGCGGTTATGCTCGGGGCCTGCACGATAAAGGAGCGGATACGATGACGGCGAACATCGGACCGGTGGCGCGACCGTCGCATGTTCCGCCCGAGCGTGTCGTCGACTTCGATATCTACGACCTGCCGGGCTCAGACGAGGATGTGCAATTGGCGTATCGGGCGTTCCAGCAATCGGCGCCCGCCGTGTTCTGGACGCCGCACAACGGCGGCCACTGGGTCGCCACCCGGGCCGAGAATATCGAAGCGATCCAGAAAGACACCGCCACCTTCTCGCACCAACGGATCACATTGCCCCGCCTGCCCGACAGCGTGCCCAGGCAGATTCCGCTCGAACTCGATCCGCCCGAACATGCTCCCTACCGCCGTCCACTGATGCAGGCGCTGCTTCCTAAGGTCGTGAACGCGATGGAGGCGGCGGTCCGCGCCCGCGCGATTGAACTCATCGAGCCACTGATCGCGCGGGGCCGATGCGAATTCGTCGACGAGTTCGCAGCGATCTTCCCCGTGTCGGTTTTCCTCGAATTGGTAAACATTCCGCAGAGCGATCGCGGCACGCTGCGCGAAATGGCGGAGCGATCGGTACGGGCGAGCGACAATGCGGTGCGGATGTCCTCGTTCGAGGATCTGGGTGCCTACCTCGCGCCGATCGTCGCGGCGCGGCGCGAAAAGAAGGGCAACGACCTGCTCAGCACGATCGTCAATGCGGAGATCGGCGGCGAGAAGATCGCCTTTGACAAGGCGATATCCTTCTCGATGCTGGTCATGTTCGGCGGGCTCGACACGGTCGCATCGATGCTCGGCTTCATCGCGCGCTTTCTCGCAACGCACGACGAGGTGCGCGGACAGATCGTGGCGAGGCTCGACGATGCGGCATTCCTACGGCACGCGACCGAGGAATTGTTGCGCCGGCACGGCGTTGCCAACACGGCGCGGGTCCTGACGCGCGACGTGGAGATGGACGGCGCGGTGCTGAAGGCGGGCGAGATGATCCTGCCGCCGAACATGCTCGTCGGCCTGGACGAAAGGAAGGTGAGCGACCCGATCACCGTTGATCTGTCTCGCCCTTTCCCGATTCGTCATGCCGTGTTCGGCAACGGTGTGCACACCTGTCCCGGCGCGGTGCTTGCCCGCCGCGAAATCCAGGTGTTCCTCGAGGAGTGGCTTCGCCGTATCCCCAACTTCCGGATTAGGGCGGGCACCCGCCCGGTGATGGCGACGGGCATGGTGAACGGCATCCTGAAGCTCGAACTGGAATGGGAAACCGCCGCATGACGACCGAGACGATCCTGATCGACACACCCGAGGAAGGCGTTCGGCGCATCACTCTCAATCGACCGGAGGCGCTCAACGCCTTTACCTGGCCGATGTACCAGGCACTACTCGACGCATTCGCTGCGATCGGCGACGATCCTTCGGTCCGGGCGGTGATCCTGACGGGCAATGGGCGCGGTTTCTGTTCGGGGCACGATTTGCGCGCGGCCGGGGTCAACCCGCACGCCCGCGAGGATCGCGGCCGGATCTATAACAACCGCCAAAGCGTGAGCGCGCTGGGACGGATACCGGTCGCGATGAGAGGCCTGCCGCAGCCGATCATCTGCGCGGCGAACGGCGTGGTGGCGGGCGTCGGCTATACGCTGGCGCTGGCGTCGGACATGACCATCGCAGCGCGATCGGCGAAGTTCGTCAACACGATCCACAATGCTGCGACCGGGGCCGAACTCGGCCTGTCCTACATGATGTCGCGCGCGATCGGGAGCCAGCGCGCGGCGGAACTGCTGCTGACCGCACGGCCGGTGCCGGCCGACGAGGCCGAGCGGATCGGCCTGGTCCTGCGCACGGTGGATGACGATCGGCTGATAGACGAGGCGCTGTTGATCGCGCGCGCCGTCGCAGCCAACGTGCCGCTGGGCATCGCGCTGACGAAGCAGTCGCTCTGGTTGAACCAGAGTGCGGGCAGCCTGGAGGCGGCGATCGAGCTGGAGGCTAGAGCGGTCCAGATCGCGCAATCGACCGCCGACGCTGCCGAGAAGCGCAACGCATTCATCGAAAAGCGCGCTCCTCGGTTTACCATCGAATAGGGAGGCGGCGGGCCGGCGTCCGCCGCGCCCGGCAGCTAGTCGAAGCGCACGTGGATCGCCTTCGGTCCGCGTAGTGCCATGCCGCACACCTCGGGCGCCGCGAAATCCGTATCGAGCCGAAGGCGGGGCAGGCGGTCGAGCAGCGCGTTGAGCGCGTTGACCATTTCAAGACGGGCCAGGTGCTGGCCGATGCACATATGCGGACCGTATCCGAACGCCGCATGGTTGCGGGTCGCGCGGCTGATGTCGAACGCATCGGGGCGATCGAACGCCTTTTCGTCGCGATTTGCCGAGGCAAGGAAGACCATCATGTGGTCACCCGGATTGATCGTCACGCCGCCAAGCTCGACGGTCTCGACGGGCGTGCGCGAAATACCCGGGACCGGGCAGTTCCAGCGTAGCCCTTCCTCGATTGCCTTGGGCACCAGCGTACGGTCGGCCTTGACCTGTTCGAACTGGTCCGGATGCGTGAGGAGCGCCGTCAGCACGCTGGAGAACCCATTGAAGCTCGTGTCACCGCCGGCATTCATCAGCTGGCGGAAAAACGAGATAACGACATTGTCGGGTAGCCGCTCCCCATCGACCTCAGCGGTGGCGATCGTCGACATGAAATCACCCTCACGTGGATTGTCGCGGCGGTCGTGTACGACGGCCGTCAGATAATCCTTCAGCTTGGTGACGGCGTCCATGCCGTGTTCCGTGTCAAAGGTAATTGCGATCTGACCGAAGGCTAGCTTGTGGAAAACAGCCCGGTCCTCGATCGGTAGGCCCATCAACTCATGAATAAAATGGAACGGGAAATGGAGCGTGAATTCGCTGATCAGTTCGGCGCGGCCTCTTCCTTCAAAACCATCGATCAGGTCATTGATCATCCGGGGGATTAGATGTTCGCCCCAGCTGGCAATCATCTTGGGCATAAACGCCTTCTGGAAGAGCTGCCGGTACCTGGCGTGGTCCGGATTATCCATGATGGTGATCGAATCACCGAAGAAGACACCCATATTGTGTCCGTAGACCGTGTTCGAATACAGTTTCGGGGCGAGCAAGACGTCCTTGACCTCCTTGTAGCCGAGGACCGCCACATGCCGCAGGTGCGCCATCGTCAGGTCGCCATGCAGCCCGAAATGCCGGCGCAGATCGCCATCGAAAACCGGGCTTTGGTCACGCAGTCGCTTCAATTCCGGATAGAAGTCGCTGATCGATCCCTCGCCCGCGTCCTTCATCGCGGTGAACGGATTATAGTGGGGGTCGTTGAAGTCCTGAATCTTGCTGATCGCGTTCATTCGTTTCTACCTTTGGGAAGCGGTGTTTGATTTCGCTCAGCGCGCCTGCTGACCGCCGGCGACACAGATGTTCTCACCCGTCACCATCGCGGCGCCGGACGAGCATAGCCACATCACGGCGTCGGCGATTTCTGCTGGTTCGATGATCCGACCGATCGGCTGGGTCTGCGCGGCCAGTTTGCGCTGCTGCTCGGCGTCGAGAAAGCGCTCAACCGCGGCAGTGCGGGTGAGGCCGGGGGACACGCAATTGACGCGGATGCCATCGGCGGCGACCGCATTGGCGGCGTAGCGGGTCATCTGGATCACACCCGCCTTCGCCGCCGAATAGGCGATGTTGGCGTCGGGCGCATAGGCGATCCCGGCCATCGATGCGGTGTTGACGATCGCGCCGCCGCCGCTTTCTCGCATCAATGGCAGCTCGTGCTTCATGCAGAGCCAGGGTGCGCGCATCGAAACCGCGACCGTGCGGTCCCAATCCTTCACTGACAGCTCTCTGACTCCTTGCCCCCAGCTGAAGCCGACGTTGTTGAAGGCGAGGTGGAGGCCACCGAAGGTGGTCCGCGCACGGGCGACAAGTGCCACGGTATCGGCTTCCGCCGTCACATCGGCGCGCTGGAAGCAGGCGCGGCCGCCTGCCGTCTCGATTTCGGTCACGAGCGCTTCGCCGGCTCTGTCGTCGATGTCGCTGACGACGACTGCTGCGCCGCGCGCGGCAAACGCGAGTGTGGCCGCGCGGCCGATACCGGCGGCAGCGCCAGTGACAAGCGCCACCTTGCCGTCGAAGGGACGATCGGTCATCGCCTCAGGCTGTCGCGATCGCGCCATTTGCAGCGCTGCGCGACGGCCGGGCAAGGTCGCCACCCGGTTCGAAGCGACGTAGATATTCGAACATCCCCTTTGGCGTCCGCTTGCGCGCGGGATTGTACCACGGCAGGAACACCTTGAGCAGCTGCGGCAGGGTATGCCGCTTTTGAAAGTCCCTCAGCTCCTTGATGTCGGCGTCGAGCTTCGCCTTCTGCGCCTCGCTCATGGTCTGGCGATCGACGTCCAGCATGTAGGCGAACATGCGGTCCATATAGCCGTTCAAGTGCCGCATGGCGAAGATGGTGCCGTAGAGGCGGTAAAAATAGCCGTTCTTTACCGCATTCCACAGACCGCGCCCGAACATCGCGTGGTAGAGGTTGAAGCACACTTCGCGATGCTCGAACTCTTCGGCCATGTGCCATTTCCACAGCGCGACGGCGTTGGGATGCGCGCCTTCGAGCATCCCGTCGCTCCGCTCGAACCAGACGCCACCGGCAACGGCGCCGAGCGATTCGAACCCATCGGCATAAGCGAGCAGGAACTTGAGCGAGCGGTTGCGCAAAAAGCCGTTCAGGTCGTCGGTCAGTTGCTGCTCGAACTCGGCAAGCTTGGGGTAGCCTTGAGCGATCAATACCTTGTTGAACAAGCGATGCTGGCGGAAATGCTGTGATTCCTGACCAATGAAGCCGCGAACATCATCGCGCAGCGCGGCGTCTTCGGGAAGGAGATCTTCGATCGCGGCCTGAAGGATCTTGATCAGCCACGGTTCGATTGGCGTCGGGATGAGCGAGGTTGCGTTCTGATACTGCGCGAACGCGACGTTGCGCGCCCAGTGCGGGCGAACGCCGTTGTAGTCGACCTTAGGATAACGGACCACCAGCGACATCCTTGGCTCTCCTTATATTCTTCGACCGGATATAGCACCGCCGGCTCGGTTTGGCGCATCGCGCCTGCGATGTGTGACGAAGCCGCTGGCGGGCGGCGGCGAGCCGAAGGACCCTGCGGGCGAGGAGACGACGATGACCCTGAGAATCGAAGAACCCGCACCCGGCGTGATGCTGCTGACGCTTGATCGCCCGGCGCAGCGAAATGCGATTGACCTTGTGCTGGCAGATGCGCTGGCTGCGGCGCTGGCTGAATTCGATGCCGATCCGCGCTGGCGAGCGGGAATCATCACCGGGGCGCAGCCCGCCTTTTGCGCCGGGCTCGACCTTAAGGCGTTTTCCGCGCCCGATGCGCCGCGCAGCCGCGTGACTGAGGTGATCGTCGCATTCGCGAACCGGCACAAGCCGATGATCGCCGCGGTCAACGGCGCGGCTTACACCGGTGGGCTGGAAATCGCGCTTTCCTGCGATTTCATCATCGCGGCGGAGAGCGCGCGCTTCGCCGACACCCATGCCAAGATCGGCGCCCTGTCGGGAAGCGGCATGGGATCGCGCCTGCCACGCGCGGTCGGTGCGCGCTTTGCCCGTCAGATGATGCTGACCTGTGCCCCGATCGATGCGGCGACGGCGCTTCGCGTCGGTCTGGCGAACGAGGTCGTGGCCGCCGACGCGCTGTTGTCCCGCGCGATCGACCTTGCGACGATGATGGCGGGCCACGACCCCGAGATCGTTGGGATCGCCAAACAGGTCGTCGACCGCGGGACCGAGGCAACGCTGGCCGAAGCAATCGTGATCGAGCGTGAGGCGCTCGCCCGTCGCAAAGCGAAGGGAACAATGGCCTGGACGCGTTGAAACCTGACCTTGTCAGCCGCCAGTGAAGACCGGATCGCGCTTGTCGAGAAAGGCGTTCACCGCCTCCTGGTGATCGGCAGTTTCATGAGCGAGCGCCTGATAGGCGGCGGAGAGTTCGAGGATTTCCGACATGCGCTGGGTCTGGGCCTCGCGCAGCAGCCGCTTGGTCAGGCGCAATGCGCGGGCGGGATTGGCGGCGATCCGGCGAGCCAGGGTGAACGCCTCATCCATCAGCGCCTCGTCCGGCACAACGCGGCCCACCAGACCAAACTCCGCGGCCTCCTCGGCCGAATAGCGATCGCCGGTAAAGAACATCTCGGCCGCGCGCGCATAGCCGACGACGCGCTGGAGCGACCAGGCGCCGCCGTCACCGGGGACGATGCCGACCTTGATGAAGCTGGCGGAAAACTTCGCACTCGCCGCGGCAAGCCGCATGTCGCACAGGCAGGCGAGGTCGCAGCCTAGGCCGATTGCATGCCCGTTGACCGCGGCGATCAGCGGTATCTCGCATGCCATGAAAGCCGCGGTGATCCGCTGAACACCGCGCCGGTAATTGTGGCGGGTCGAGTCGGGCTGGTCGAGCGGCCCGATCCCGTTGCGCTGCTGCATCGCCTTCAGGTTGCCGCCGGCCGAAAAGGCACGGCCGTTGCCCGTGACGATACCAACCGAGATTGAGCGATCGTCGGTCAGCGCCTCGATGGCGCGGACCAGATCGTCGCAGTCCTCGTGCGTCGCGATCGCATTAAGTGTGTCGGGCCGGTTGAGCCGGATGACGGCAATCGGTCCATCGACCGACATCTCGACGAAATCGCCCATCGACAATGCTCCCTTTTATCTTAGCCAGCCGCGACCGGCTGCCAGGTCACGACGCTGACCTGTGACGTATCAATCGCGTCGTTGATCGGCATCGCGTCGGTACCGGCGCGCTTGCCGATCTCGGCAAGCGTTTGGAAGATATCGTCGCTTTCGATCTCGTAGATGGCCAGGAATTGATAGGGCCTTTCGCCAACAGCGGTGAAGCGCTCGGCTGAAATGAAACCCGGCACTGCGAGCATGTCGGGCATGTGCCGGCTCTCGTACCATCGTTCGAAATCAGCCTCTCGCCCCGCGACGGCGTTGGAGTGAGCGACGAGTTTGTAGCGGGCCATGAGCGATCTCCTCGTTTGATTGCTAACAGGGCGCGGGCGGGGCCGAAACCGAGGGGCGGAGGCATCGTTGATGTGATACAAACCGCGACGCGGGCCGAATGCCTTGCACGGTTGGCGACGTTGCCGGATATGTTGGCTCGTCATGAAACTCGCGGCCGGCCCCATTCCGCTCTATCACCAGCTCGAACAGGATCTGGCCGCCCGTATCGTCGCCGGCGAATTCGGCGAGGGTCAGGCTCTTCCAACCGAGGAGCAGATCTGCCGTGACTACGGTGTCAGCCGCATTACGGTGCGAAAGGCGCTCGACACACTGATGTCGCAAGGGCTGATCCTGCGCCGACGCGGTGTCGGATCGTTTGTCGCCGAGCGGCGGCGCGGCGTCCACGCGATTCATCTTAGCGGATCGCTCGATGAATTCCTCTCGAGCGCGTCGCAACTTCGGCCCAAGGTCCTTTCGCTTGGCATATGCCCGGCGCCGAGCGAGATCGCCGCAGATTTCGGCCTTTCGCCGCGCGGGCACGTGCTGCGCCTCGAATTGCTCAGCCATGGCGAGGACGGACCGTTGGCGCATGCCTGCTTCTATTTCCGGCAGGAGGTCGACGCGGTGCTGACGGCAGAGGATCTGAGTCGTCAGGAACCGGTGATCCGCACCGTCGAGCGAAAGCTGGGCGTACGGATCGCGCGCGCTTCGCAGGTAATCGAAGCGGCGGCGGCGGCGGCGGTCACCGCGAGCCATCTCGAAGTAGAGATCAACCGGCCGCTGCTGAAGACGACGCGCCGCTACTACACCGCCGAGGGCGAATTGATCGAGGTCGCGCAGCTCCTCTATCACCCCGAGCGATATCGCTATGAGGTCGATCTGCGCGCCGCGCCCTTCGCGATCTGACCCCTGGCCGGCGGGGATCAACCCCGCCCGCGAACCTTCACGATACCGTCGCCATAGGG
>NZ_CAJYVU010000027.1 GCF_913778135.1 uncultured Sphingomonas sp.
CCGACGTTGGCGGTGATGTCGTACATCACGAACCCCAGCGCCAGATCGTCGCGCTGGTCCGCACCCTGGTACAGGATGTCGAGGAAGCTGCGCGACGCGTCCTTCAGTGCGGTGATGCGCGTCACCGCGGCGGCGCCCTTGCTTGCAGGCAGATTGGTCTTGAGCGATCCGGTATTATCCAGCACCATCATGATTTCGAGCGGGTGCGGCTGGATTTCGGCGGTGGCGACCGCGGAGATCTTCTGCTGTTCGATGCCGAACGCGCGCATGAACGTCATGGGAATGTCGACGCTCGCGGTCACGCTGGTCTGGTTGCGCTTGTTCACCGTGGCGAAGGTTGGCGTCAGGACCAGCCCGGTCGACCCCATCGTTTCCCGCGGGAAGTTGCCGTAGAAATAGGCATCGACCTGCGCCTCGCGCGAATTCGGCACGTCGCCGGTGACCGCGTAGGAACGCGCGCCGGCGAGTGCCGCGGCATCAACGCCCGCTTGCAGCGCCGACTTGGCGACGTACATGCGCCCCATGTCGATCGCGGAGCCGAGCGCGGCGATCGCCGGCAGCAATCCTGCGGCCAGCATCGGCAGCGCAGCACCCTTGGTATGGCGCAGCACGGTGCGCAAACTACGCATTCAATATCCCCTTTGGCCCGATTATGGCCACGCGGAGATGAAGTTGTGGTAAAAGAGGACAGGATCTCTGTCTGAATTAGACCAAGGAAGGCTCGCCTGCGTAAGTCCGCGTTTTCGCCGGGCGCGGCGCCGGTGAGGTGACTGCTGCGAGAGGAGGCACCGGCAGCAGCGTGCCTGCAGCTTCACCATGCGCCAGCGCACGAGCGTGGGCGCATCCCCCGGTGGAGCGGTCAGAGTCGCGCGTCAGCGCGCCGGGCGCCAGGTCTGCGTCTGGCACAGGAACGCAATACAGCCCTGCACCTTCAGCGTGCCGTCGGAGTTGCGGCTGACGATCGACTTGTACGTCTTGCCGTTGCGCGGGTCGTAGATGCGCCCGCGCCAATCGTCGCCGGCGTCGGCGAACTCGGACAACACCGGCATGCCGACGATCGGGCGGCTGCGCAGCGCCTTGTCCTTGTTGTTGACGTCGGTCGCCGCCGCGCCCGGCGTGTGTTTCAGCACCCGCACGATCCGCCCGCAGGTCTTGCCCCCGCACGGCCCGACCTCGACCAATGCCGCGCCGTCCTCCGTCACATAGCGGCCGCTGATCGGCTGCGCGGCGTATGCCGGCGCGGCGAGAGCGAGCGAGCCGGCGAGGGCGGTCAGGATGGCTGCGGGGGCGCGAAGCGTTGTCATGGCACCTTCTTGCGGCGGGGCGCCTGAACACGCAATGGCCGAAACGGCGCTTGTCGCCGCGCGGCAACGAATGCTTACGTCGATGCGAGGCGTATAACGCGTTGAACCGGGCGCGCTTCTCCCGCATGGCAGACACGATGTCGTCACCGTCGCACTCGCCCGCCCGATCGCTGGCCGACAGCTACGCCTCGATCCGGGTGCCCGAGGACGCGGGGTTCTGGCGTACCATGCTCGCCTTCGTCGGGCCGGGCTGGCTCGTTGCGGTCGGCTATATGGACCCGGGCAATTGGGCGACCGACATCGCGGGCGGCTCCGCCTTCGGATACCTGCTGCTCTCGGTCGTGCTGTGCTCCAACCTGATGGCGATCGTGCTGCAGGCGCTCGCCGCGCGGCTCGGCATCGGTGCGGGACACGACCTGGCGCAGGCATGCCGCGCGCGCACGTCGAAGCCGGTCAGCATCGCGCTGTGGCTGCTCGCCGAGATCGCGATCATCGCCTGCGACCTCGCCGAGGTGCTGGGCACCGCGATCGCCTTGAAGCTGCTGTTCGGCCTGCCGCTCGTCTGGGGCGTGGTGCTGACCGGGCTCGACGTGTTCGTGATCCTCGCGCTCCAGCGCCGCGGCTTCCGCCAGTTGGAGGCGTTCATCGCCGCATTGCTGGTCGTGATCGCGGTGTGTTTCGGGCTGGAGCTGATCTGGGCGCGGCCCGACTGGGTCGCGGCGGCGGGCGGGCTGATCCCGCAGGCGGAGGTCGTGACCAACCCCGCCGCGCTTTACATCGCGATCGGTATCCTCGGTGCGACCGTGATGCCGCACAACCTCTACCTTCACTCTTCGATCGTGCAGACCCGCGCGTACGGCGAGGCGGAGGCGGGGCGGCACCGCGCGCTGAAACTCGCCACGATCGATTCAACGGTCGCGCTCGGGCTCGCCTTTTTCATCAACGCCGCGATCCTGATCCTCGCCGCCGCCGCCTTCCACACCGCCGGGCGCACCGAGGTGGCTGAGATCGAGCAGGCGCACGAACTGCTCGCCCCGATGCTGGGCGTCGGCGGCGCCAGCGCGGTGTTCGCGATCGCGCTTCTTGCCAGCGGGCAGAACTCGACCGTCACCGGCACGCTCGCCGGGCAGATCGTGATGGAGGGGTTCCTCGATCTGCGGCTGCCGGTCTGGCTCCGCCGGCTCGTCACGCGCGCGCTCGCGATCCTGCCCGCGGTGCTCGTCGTCGGCGCGTCGGGCGACAAGGGAGCGGGCGAGCTGCTGGTGCTCAGCCAGGTGATCCTCTCGCTTCAGCTACCCTTCGCGGTGATCCCGCTCGTCGCCTTCACCGCCAACCGCGGTTACATGGGCAGCTTCACCGCGCCGCGCTGGCTGTCGGCGCTCGCCTGGGCAATTGCGGCGGTGATCCTAGGGCTGAACGGTTATCTGCTGTGGGGAATGGCGGCCGGGTGAGCCGGGTTTGACACGCCGGCGACGGTGACGCAGCAGCGAAGGTTTGTGTTTAGAGCTGCGCGACCACGATGATCCGACGCCTTTCAGCCCTTCTCCTGCTCGCCGGCTGCTCGGTGCCCGCGATCACGCCCGGAGAGCTGCCGCGCAGCGATCATTTCGACGGACGCCGTTTCTTCAATCCCGACGGCGAGCAAGGCAGCGGCGGCGACGCGAAGAAGGGGCCGGTCGGGCTGGTGGAGAGCCTGTTCTCGCGCGCGCACAGCTGGCCGATCGTGCCGGTCACGCCGACGCGCCCGCCCGCGCGCGTCGAGGGAGAGGCCATGGCGGTGACGTGGATCGGCCACTCGACCGTGCTGGTGCAGACGCGAGGGTTGAATATCCTGACCGACCCGGTCTGGGCGGAGCGATCCTCGCCCGTGCAGTTCGCCGGACCCCGGCGCGTGCGCGAGCCCGGCGTCCGGCTTGCCGACCTGCCGCGGATCGACCTCGTGCTGCTCAGCCACGACCATTACGACCACCTCGACACCGGCACACTCAAGACGCTGTTCGACCGCGACCATCCGCTGATCGTGACGGGGCTGCGCAACGACGCGCTGCTCGCGCGCTACGACATCAAGGCTCAGGCGCGCGACTGGGGCGGGCGCGTTGGCTTACGCCCCGGCATCGACGTGATCGTCACGCGCGCACATCACTGGAGCGGGCACGGTGTCGGCGACCACGACCGCGCGCTATGGAGCGGGTTCGTCGTCACGCTGCCGGGCGGCAACCTGTATTTCGCGGGCGACACCGGGCCCGGCGACATGCGCTGGGCGGTCGAGGCGCGCCGCTACGGTCCGGTGCGGTTCGCGCTGCTGCCAATCGGCGCCTACCATTTCACCGGCGCGGAGACAGGCAACCACATCGGCCCAACGCAGGCGGTCACCGCGTTCGAGCAGCTTGGGGCGGCCTACGCGCTGGGCGTTCACTGGGGCACGTTCGAGTTGACCTCGGAGGGCATCGACCAGCCCCGCATCGAGCTGCACCGCGCACTGGAACGCGCGCACATCCCGCTCGATCGCTTCCGCACGACCGAGGTCGGTCAGACGTGGATGAGTCTGCCGTCCGCTGGGACTGATCAACCGTCGCGCGTCACGCCTCACCCCATTATTCGCCCTGGTATTTGATCTCCAGGAAGCGGCCGCGCGTCGCCAGCGCGTCCAGGTCGCCCTGCGCCAGTTGCTCGCTCATCTCGCCCAACTCGCGCTCGATCACGCCCAGACCGTCGGCGAGCTGCTGATCGGGCGTCTTGCCGTTGCGCGGCGTCGAGCGAAGCCCGGCGGGCACCTTCTGGTAATCGCGCACGAACTCGGGCAGCTGTTCGCCGACCAGCCGACGTACCTCGGCAGCAGCAGGCGCATCGTCGTCCAGCGCGCCGATCTGCGCGCCGAGTGTGTCGAGCTGTGCGCCGATGCGGTCGATCACCGGCACCGCGGGCGCGGGTAGAGCGGGGCGTTGCGCGTCGAGCCAGCGCGCCGTCGCGGCGGGCAGCGCCTTGATCTCGCTGCGTGCGATCCGCTCAGGCGTCGGCACCGGCGTGGCGGGCGCAAACGCGATCGCCAGCGTCACCGCCAGCATCAGCATCATGACCGCCAGCGCGCCGAACATGCCCAGCGGCATCACGATCCCGCCGAACAGCGCCGCCGCGATCAGGATTGCGGCGTTGGCGAGCGCGATCAGCGTCGCGCGCTGCTTCACGCCCCCGCGACCGCCGCGTGTCGGCCGGCGCTGCGTCTGCACCACGCCGCCGCCGCTACGCATCCGATCAACCGCACGGCGCGCGTCGGCGATCGCCTCGTCGGTCGAGGTGGCCGGCGGGGTCGGTCCGCTCACAGCGCCTCCAGCTGGAACTGATCGGCCGGCCCGGAAACGCGGTTCTGCGCCGCACCCTCTGCACGCGCGATATAGCCCTTCGACTTCTCGACCTCGCTGCCCAGCGTCGTGACCGTCGTCTTCATGCTGTCGAGCGCCTTCAACTTGAAGTCGTCGATCGCGTCCATCGTGTCATAGATGTTCTGGAACGCGCGCTGCAGCGTCTCTAGCGGAATCGTCGACGCTGCTGCCTGCTCATGGATGCGCGCGGTGTTGGAGCGCAGCAGCTTGCCGGTCGAATCGATGATGTTGGCAGTCGTCGTGTTCAGCTGCGTGATCTGTTCCAGCACCAGCTTCTGGTTGGTCAGCGCCTGCGCCACCGTCACCGCGGTGCGCAGCGCCGCGACCGTCGTCGTTGACGCGCGGTCGACGCCCTTGATCAGCTCGACATTGTTCTTCTTGACCAGGTCGAGTGCCAGGTAACCCTGCACCGTCACTGCCATCTGCGTCAGCAAATCTTGCGTGCGCTGGCGGGCGTAGAACAGCGCCGTCTCGCGGATCGCCTTCGCCTTCGCCGGGTCGGTCGTGTCGAGTTCGTTGGCCTTGTCCTCCAGCCGCGCGTCCATCGTCTGCGACAGGTGGATCATCTGCTCCAGCCGCCCCATCGCGGTCCACAGGTTCGCGCGTTCGGTATCGATCGAGGCATTGTCCATCAGCAGCTCGTCCTTGCCCGACGACAGGCTCTTCAGGATCGAGCTGATGTGTGTTTGGCTGGATTTGTAGCTGTCGAAGTAATTGCGCATCTTGTTGCCGAACGGGATGATCCCGAACAGCTTCTGCGGCGCGGTCAGATTGCCTTTCTTGCCGGGATCGAGGTCCTCGACCACGCGGCGCAGCTGCGCCAGGTCCTTGCCGACGCCGTCGTCCTTGTCCATCGCGCGAACAGGGCGATCGAGGAAGCGGTTGGACTGGCCGGCGGCGTCGCGGATTTCCTTCTGCCCCATGCTGGTGATCGCGTCGACGCGGCGCCCGAACTCTGGGCTGTTCACGTCTTCTGCGATCAGCTGTTCGACGAAGGTATCGACGCGCGTTTCGAGCTCGGTTCGCGTGCCCTGGTCGACCGGCACCAGCCCCGCCGCCTTCGCGGGCGCGACCTGCGGCACGGGATCGGGCGGGGTGAGCACCAGCTCCTTCTCGGCCGTCATCGTTTCGGGCGTCGTCGCCATCGCATCCATCCTTCTCGCCCGCACCCGCGCGAGCCAACCGTGAGCCTGACCGCGAAGCCGC
>NZ_CAJYVU010000028.1 GCF_913778135.1 uncultured Sphingomonas sp.
GACCGATGTCATGCGCGAGGCACAGCGCCTCCGTCAGATCCTCGTTGAGCCCAAGCGCGCGCGCGATCGTGCGGCCGATCTGCGCGACCTCGATGCTGTGCGTAAGCCGTACGCGGAAATGGTCGCCGTCCGGCGCCATGAACACCTGCGTCTTGTGCCGCAGCCGACGAAAGCTGATCGAGTGGATGATGCGGTCGCGGTCGCGCTGAAACGCGTCGCGCGGACCGCGTTCGGCCGCACCCGGTTCCTCGTGCAGCCGCCCGCGACTGCGTTCGGGCCGCGAGGCCCAAGGGGCGAGTTCGCTCACGCGGCCGTCACGAACGCGCTGCTCACTTCTCACCCAGTTTGGTCATCTTCTGCCCTGCTTCGCTGGTGAAGGTGAAGGCCGAAACGCCGTCCTTCGACAGCTTGTTGACCATCGCCTGCGCCTCCTCCTGCGTCTTGAACGGGCCGGTCACGACGCGGTTGGTCGCACGAAGCGGGGTGGTGTAGCCGGTGCGGCTGGCGAGAGCAGCGGACTTGCCGCGAACGTTCTTCCACGCCTTTTGCAGATCGCCCTGCGTTGCGCCGCCCGCGACCTGAACCCAGTAACGCTCGGGCTGCGCGCGTGCCGCCTTCTTTTCCGCCGCTTCCGCCTTGGCATCGGCGAGCGCCTTGGCATCCGCCTTCGCCTTTGCCGCCGCCTGTTTCGGCGTCAGCTTCGGCTCCTCCTTCTTGCGGGCTCCGCGGCGGGTCGTCGCAGCGGTGTCGTCGGCCGCGTCGGTCTCCGCGACCTCCTGCGTCACCTTGCCACGTCGCGAGCGAACCGGCGCAGCACTGGTGCTCGCGACTTCCTTGCGCGGGTTGGACTTGGTTGCGAAGTCGGTGGTTTCGGCCGAAGCAACACGGCGACCGCGCGGAGCCGCGCCGGTGGCCGCAACGCGCTCACGCCGGCGCTCGACGGCCGCAGGATTGTTCTCGGCGGCGACGGCGGCCTCGTCGATCGTCGTGGTCGCACCCGACTGCCGCGCGGCACCGGGCATCGGCGCGACACCGAGTTCCGACGCGGGGATCGAGATGTTGGCGACGATCCGCGCGAGGATCGTGTCCTCGTTCTCGAGCCGTGAAGGCGTGGATGGCACTGGCTGAACCGTCGACTGCGTCGGAACGGGTGCCGTCGTCGTCGCGCTGGCGAGCTGGACCGGCGCTGCCGCTACGTTGGTCGCCGGTGCCGCAGCGCGCTCGCCACCTGTCATCGCGCTGGCCGCAACTGTCGGCGTCGGCGTCGGCGCAGGCGATGCGGCGCTGCCGATCTGAGCCGGCGAGGCTACCGTGTTTGCGGCGACTTGCGTCGGCGCAGATGCCGGCACCTGCGCGCGGATCGCAGCATTCGCCTGTGACGCGGCCGTGACTGGCGCGCTGCTGGCGACTGCAACCGGAGCACTTGCCGCGGGCACGATGGTGCGCGTCTCGGCCGCTCCAACGAGGCTTGCCACCGGCGTAGAAGTGCTACCGACCGGACCCGCCACATAGCCGGGACGGGTAGCGGGGAGCACCTGCGCGACCTGCGTCGGGGCCGAGGCGACCGGCGCAGGCGACGAGGGCTGGCCGGCGGGCGCGGATTGGGTGACGGGCAGCGGCTGGACCGTGCGGCTCGTCGCGGCGACCTGCTCGCCCGGCGAGGGCATTCGCGCCGCGCTCGTCGTCGACGCGCGCGAGTCGCGACCGCGTCGGCGGTCAACGCTCGTACGCTGCGGAACAGCCATCCGACTTGCGACCTGAACACCCGAGCCGCGCGCGTAAGCGTCGGGCGCAAGTGCTGGCAACGGCGGTACCAGCCGCGCATCGGCGATCCGCTCGGGCGTGGGGGTCACCTCGCCGAAATGGACTGCGAAGGCGCGATCGGCGGGGGAAAGCGTCGGCAGCCGGGTAAAGAAGGCGGCGAGCCCACCCGCCATCCCCGCCGGCATCATCGTCGTCGCGATCCTGTTGGCGCCGCTCGCGTCGCCGTTCATCGCTAGAATAAATGCGCGCGCGCGCCATGCACCGCGGTCGCTCTTGCGCAGCAGCGCGTCGATCTGCTCCAGCGCCTCGTCCTTGCGGCCCGAGATGCCCAGCGACAACGCGTAGCGGCGCCGCACCTCGTCCTCATTGTCCTGACCCGGCCGTGCCAGCGCCTGACGATAGTCGCGCTGTGCGCGCTCCTGCTCGCCGATCAGGTCATAGGCCAGCCCGCGGTCGTCTGCGAAGGTGGTCGGCGACAGACCGGCGCGTTCCGCCTGCGCGAAATAGCGCAAGGCCTCGCCCGGATGCTCCCCGTTGACGAGGATGCGCGCAATGCCGGCCTGGACACGCGCGTTGTTGGGATCGACCTGCGACGCGCGCTTGTAGAGCGAGGCGGCGGCGGTGGTGTCGCCGAGCTTGGCCGACAGGTCACCCGCATCGACCAGCGCGTTCACGTCACGCGGGTTGCGCCCGATCTGCCGGACAAGATCGGCCAGTTTGTCGGCGTCGGTGGTACCCGGCAGCGGCTGCACCACGGCCTGCGCGGCGAGCGGAAGCGGGAGCGCGACGCCGGCGAGCAGCAGCGACGCGGAATAAAGCATCGGTAAACGCATGTCGTGAAATGCTAGAGCCGCTGGAACCTTGCGCGGCAATGACGCGCATCAAGCCGTGCGGCGAAACGAGGCGCCACGGCGACGAATATCGAAAAAAACGATGGACCAAACCGGCTGCCGCGACACGAGGCACGCGGCAGCCGAGGAATGTCACTGGTTGTTCTGGCGGTGCAGGAAACGCGGCAGATCGGAACCCGGCGTGTCGCTCGGCGCGTCGCCCCCCGTTCGCGGCGCCCCGCGCGTCGCGTTCTGCATCCGTTCGAACAGCGTGCCGCCAAGCTTCACCCGCGGCTGCGGCGGCGCTTCTTCAGCACCATCGGGGGCCAGGAAGCGACGACGCGGCGCGCTCTGGTCGCCGCCGTCCTGCGGCGCGACCGGCTGCGGCACGTTGCCCTGCTCGGGCAGGATCGCCTCGGAACCGAGCAGCAACTCGTCGTCGCTCGCGTTCGACGCGGTATCGACCTGGTTCTGCGGCATGACACCTTGCGCCAGCGCATCGCGCTCCGGCGTCGGAGCGGCGGCAGGCGGCTGCTGCTCGTAACTACGCGGTGCAGCCGGGGCGGCCGGCGTAGGTGCCGCCGGAGCGGGTGCTGGCTGATACCCCTGCTGCGGCGCGCTATGGCTCGGCGCCGGTGCTGCCGCGTAGCTCTGCTGCGGAACAGCCGGCGCGGGCGCAGGTGCCGCCGGCTCGGCACGACGCGGCGCGGAGAAGCTGAACGGACGCGCAGGCTCGCTCTGCGTCGGCGCGGCGGCGGTGCTGCCGGGCTTGTCGGGCGCACCCGCGCTCTCGATGCCGGTCGCGACGACCGAGACGCGAATCTTGCCTTCGAGATCGGGATTGAACGCCGAACCCCAGATGATGTTGGCGTCGGGATCGACAAGCTCGCGAATGTGGTTGGCCGCCTCGTCGACCTCTAGCAGGCGCATGTCCTCGCCGCCGGTGATCGAGACGATGACGCCCTTAGCCCCCTGCATCGACACGCCGTCGAGCAGCGGGTTGGCGATCGCCTTTTGCGCGGCAATGATCGCGCGGTCGTCGCCGTCGGCCTCGCCCGTGCCCATCATCGCCTTGCCCATCTCCTGCATCACCGAGCGGACGTCGGCGAAGTCGAGGTTGATGAGGCCGGGCATGACCATCAGGTCGGTGATGCCGCGGACGCCCTGTTGCAGCACCTCGTCCGCCATCTCGAACGCCTGCTTGAACGTCGTGTTGGCGTTGGCGACCAGGAACAGATTCTGGTTGGGAATAACGATCAGCGTGTCGACGAACTTCTGCAGCTCCTCGATGCCGGCATCCGCTGACTTGCCGCGGCGATTGCCCTCGAAACTGAACGGCTTGGTGACGACACCAACGGTCAGGATGCCCATGTCGCGCGCCGCCTTGGCGATTACGGGAGCCGCACCGGTGCCGGTGCCGCCGCCCATGCCCGCCGCGATGAAACACATGTGGCTGCCCTCGAGCAGACGCGAGAGGTCGTCGATCGACTCCTCCGCCGCCGCGCGACCGATCTCGGGCCGCGCGCCCGCACCCAGACCGCCGGTGATCTTGGTGCCGAGCTGGATCTTCTGCTCCGCCTCCGACGAACGCAGCGCCTGCGCGTCGGTGTTGGCGACGAGGAAGTTCACGCCCTGCACGTCCGCGCGCATCATGTTCGCGATCGCGTTGCCGCCCGCGCCGCCGACGCCGACAACGGTGATGCGCGGCGTCAGATCGTCGACGTCGGGCGCAATGAATTCGATGCTCATCGCCTGTTTACTCCGGTCACAAGCCCCCGCTTTTCTGATTGTGAACGGGGCGTTGGCTTATTTTTCACATGGATGGTCAACGCACCAGCGAAAACCCACCCGAATCGACAAATGGTACTAATAATTCGCTCTTGCGGCCTGGATCAGCCGGCGCAACCCGCGCCAGCCCTTGCTGCGGTGAACGGTCTGCTGCCTGGGCGCGACACCGCGCAGGTCGATCGGATCGGCCGCGGCAAAATAGGCGAGGCCCGCGAGCGTCGCGAAACCCGGACCTGAATGCGCCTCGGGCAGGTTGGTCAACCCGCGCGGACGCCCGACGCGCACCGAGCGGCCGAGGAGTTGCTGCGCGTAGTCGGCGATCCCCTTCAACTCCGCACCGCCGCCGGTGATGACGACCTGCCGCCCGACCGGGCCCTCGAAGCGCAATTCCTTCAACGCGGCCTGAACCTCGTTCATCAGCACCTCCAGCCGCTGACGGATGACCGCGATCAGCGCCGCCTTGGTAATCTGAAGCGAATCATTGTCCTCCGCCTCGCTGCGTTCACGGATCGTCACCATCTCGTGATTGTCGCGCGGCGACGCATTGGCGGAACCGTGGAAGCATTTGATCCGCTCGGCCTGCAACCGCGTCGTGCCGAAGGCGGAGGCAATGTCGTCGGTGATGTCGGCGCCGCCGATCGCGATCGACTTCAACCCGACCAGCATCTCGCCCGCGAACAACGACACGTTGGTGATGCCCGCACCGATCTCGACCAGCGCAACGCCGAGATCGCGCTCCTCCTGCGTCAGGCAGGCGAGCCCGGTCGCCACCGGGGCGGCGATGATCGACTTGACCTCCAGGTGCGCCGAACGGACGCACAGGTCGAGGTTGCGCACCGGCGAACCGTCGGCGGCGATGACGTGGATGTGCACGCCCAGCCGGTCGGCATGAAGTCCGAGCGGCTTCTTGACGCCGTTCAGCCCGTCGAGCGTGTAGAGCGCCGGTTGCGCGTGCAGCACCATGCGACCCTGCGGATCGATCGCCTGACGGCCTTCCTGCAACAATGCGTCGATGTCGGCCTGCTCGATGCGCGTGCCGCCCAGTTCCGCCTCGATGAACGCCTCATCGCTGACCAGGCCGCCGGCGGAGAAGCCCGCCCACACATTCTCGATCGCGACTCCCGCGACGCGCTCGGCCTGCTCAACCGCCTCGCGCACCGCCACCTCGGTCGCGCCCATGTCGGCGATGTAGCCGCGCTTGACGCCACGGCTCTCGCGCTGGCCGGTGCCGAGCACGATCAGTTCGCCGCCATCGCCCTTCTGCGCGATCATCGCCGACACCTTCGACGACCCGATGTCGAGCGCGGTGATCAATCCTTCCGGTGCCGGTTTCGCCATCTGCCCTGCCCCCTGTTCCCGCCTCAGACGTTTCCGGCAGCAAGCGGATGCACCGCCCGCGCCTCGGACGTCTCGGGCGCGTCGTCTGCCCGCGCCGCTTGCGCATCCTGCCCCGGTTTGCGCGCGACGAGCTTGGCCGGATCGCGCATGTCGAACCGGAGCCACCCCTTGCCGAGCAGCGGGCTGGCGCGTTCCATGTCCGCGAACCTGACCAGTGCCGCCTGCGCACCCTCCTGCGGCAACGCCAGCGTCTCGCCGGTCGTGAAGGTCAGGTCCCAGCGGCGATTGCCGACCCACGCAGCCGCTTTCACACGACGTCGCAGTGCCGGTGCCGCTGCCAGCAGCGCCTGATATGCCGGCTCTTGCCGGTCGGCGCCGGGGCCGATCACGAGCGGCAGATTGGGCATGTTCGCACGGTCGACCGGGGCGAGCAGCCGTCCGGTCGCATCGATCAGCGTCAACTGGCCATTGTCCTGCCACACCGCCGCCGGTTCACGCTCGGTCACGTGGATCAGCAACCGGTCGGGCAGCCGCCGCGATACGTAGGCGTCCTCGATCCAGCCGTAGGCGAGCAGCCGCTGCCGCACCGCCTCCAAATCAAGTCGCAGCATCGCGCGTGAAGGCTGTTCGAGCGCGACGGCGTAGACCGTTTCACGGTCCATCCGCTTCAGCCCCGTGATGTCGACCTGCTCGACCCGGAGCCCAGCCTGCGCGGCCGTTTCCGCGACGCCGATGCCGATTGCCGAAGGGATGCCGATCCAGCTCGCGACCGCGATTGCCGCCGCACCGCCTGCGCCCAGCAGCGTCCAGGTGACCGCGCGCCGCAGGAATGCCTCGTTGAACGGCAGCTTCGCCACCATCCGCTGACCGAACGTCTTCTTCGGCGCAGGCTTGCGGCGGTTGACGGTGCGGCGCGGCCCTCCTGCCGGCTCACGGCGGATCGTGCGGCTCATGGCGCGCGCTCGCCCGAACGCTCACGCGCATCGCGCAACGCCTCGTCGACGATCGCCTGGACGAGTTCGGGGTAGCTCATGCCCGTGTGCCGCGCCTGTTCGGGGACGAGGCTCAAGGGCGTCATGCCCGGCTGGGTGTTGACCTCGAGAAGGAACAGCCCGTCGACGCCGCGATCGTCATCCCAGCGGAAGTCCGACCGGCTCGCGCCGCGGCATCCGAGCAGGCGATGAGCGTCGACCGCCAGCGCCATGCACGCGCTCGTGATCTCGTCTGGGATCGGCGCGGGAAACAGATGCTCGGTCATGCCATCGGTGTATTTGGCGTCGTAGTCGTACCAGCCCGACTTTGGCCTGAGTTCAGTGACACCCAGCGCACGCGGGCCGTCGGCACCGCCCAGCACTGCCGTCGTCAGCTCGCGCCCGCGCACATATGGCTCGGCGAGCAGTTCGTCGAACTCGGCCCACGGACCCTTCGCATCGCGCGCGATCGGGTTCCCGTAATTGCCTTGATCCGTCACGATCGCGACGCCCACCGACGAGCCTTCGTTGACGGGCTTGAGCACATAAGGCCGCGCGAGCGGATCGGCCTCAAACACCTCCGATGACTTGACGATGCGGCCGCCGGGCATCGGTATGCCGTGCGGCACCAGCGCCTGCTTGGTCAGCACCTTGTCGATCGCGATGACCGAAGTGGCCATCCCGCTATGCGTGTAGGCCACGCCCATCAGGTCCATCAGCCCCTGAACGCTGCCGTCTTCGCCGGGGGTCCCGTGTAGTGCGTTGAAGACGAGGTCCGCATCCGCCTCGGCCAGTCGCTTGGCGACGTCGCGTCCCATGTCGATCCGCGTCACGCGATGTCCGAGCGACTCGAGCGCCTCCGCCACACCTGCGCCTGACGACAGCGACACGTCACGCTCGGCCGACCAGCCGCCCATCAGCACCGCGATGTGCAACGCTTCGCTCATGCCTGCACGCCCACCCGCTGTATCTCCCACTCGAGCGTCACGCCGCTGTTCGCCTTCACCGCCGCACGCACCTCCTCGCCCAGCGCCTCGATGTCGGCGCTGGTCGCCTGCCCGACGTTGAGCAGGAAGTTGGTGTGCTTGTCACTTACCTGCGCATCCCCGCGGCGCCTGCCCCGGCAGCCGGCCTGATCGACCAGCGCCCACGCCTTTTGCCCGTCCGGGTTCTTGAAGGTCGAGCCACCGGTCTTCGACCTGAGCGGCTGCGACGCCTCGCGCGCGGCGGCGATGCGGTCCATCTCGGTCTGGATCGCCGCGGGCTCGCCGGGCGTGCCGCGGAACGTCGCGGCGATCACCACCGCGCCGTCCGGCAGCGCGGAGTGTCGGTAGGTGTACCTCAGATCGCCGAGCGACAGCGTCTGCCGCTCGCCCGAGCGCAGCACGACCTCCGCATGGACCAGCACGTCATTCACCTCGCGGCCGTAGGCGCCGCCGTTCATCCGCACGAACCCGCCGACCGTGCCGGGGATCGAGCGCAAAAACTCGATCCCCGCCAGACCCGCGTCACGCGCAGTCGAGGAAACGAGGATACCGCTCGCGCCACCGCCGCAACGTAGCGTCGTCGCGTCCACCGCCTCGACCCGCGCGAACGGCTTGCCCAGCCGGATCACCACGCCCGGCACGCCGCCGTCACGCACGATCAAATTGCTGCCGAGTCCCAGCGCCATTACCGGCACCGCGGGGTCGAGATCGCGCAGGAACGCCGCCAAATCTTCGGCGTCGGCGGGCTCGAACAGCCACTCCGCCGCCCCGCCCGCCTTGAACCAGACGAGCGGCGCCAGCGGTGCTTGCGGCGTCAAACGACCGCGCACGCTCGGCATCGTGTCGGACAAGGAGGTGGCGACCACGCTCACCGGCGCGCTTCGATCGCGAGGGCGAGCCCGGCGGCCCACTTCGTGATGTCGCCCGCGCCGAGGCAGATTACCTGATCGCCGCCGCGCACTTCGCGCGCCAGCGCGTCGGCGAGCGCGTCGGCGTCGGCGACCGTCTGCACGTCGCGGTGCCCGCGCCGGCGCAAGCCGGCGACCAGCGCGTCGGCGTCGACGCCCTCGACCGGCGCCTCGCCCGCGGCGTAGACGGGCGTGACGTACACTGCATCGGCGTCGTTGAACGCGCCCTGGAAATCCTCCATCAAATTGCCCAGCCGGGAATAGCGGTGCGGCTGGACCACGGCGATTACGCGTCCCTGTGCCGACTCGCGCGCGGCGGCGAGCACCGCGCGGATCTCGACCGGGTGGTGGCCGTAATCGTCGATGATCGTCGCGATGCCCTCGCCGGTTGGCACCTCGCCGACCTTGGTGAAGCGTCGCTTGACCCCTCCGAACTTCTCAAACCCGCGCTGGATCGTCGTGTCATCGATCCCGAGCTCGAGCGCGACGCCGATCGCGGCGAGCGCGTTCTGCACGTTGTGGCGTCCGGGCATCGGCAGGTCGATCCCCTCGATCGAACGCGTCGTGCCGTCGCGCGATCGGATCAGCGCCTCAAAGCGATTTCCGCCGGGATAGGGCGACACGTTGACGCCGCGCACGTCGGCAGAGGCTGCGAAGCCATAGGTAACGATGCGGCGGTCACGCACGCGCGGGATCAGCGCCTGCACCTCGGGGTGGTCGAGGCATAGCAGCGCCGCGCCGTAGAAGGGCACGTTCTCGACGAACTCGACATAGGCGTCCTTGGCGCGCTCGAAACTGCCGTAATGGTCGAGGTGCTCGGGATCGATGTTGGTCACGACCGCGATCGTGCCGTCGAGCCGCAGAAAGCTACCGTCGCTCTCGTCCGCCTCGACCACCATCCAGTCCGATGCGCCCAGCCGCGCATTCGAGCCGTAGCTGTTGATGATCCCGCCGTTGATGACGGTCGGATCGACGCCGCCCGCGTCGAGCAGCGCCGCGACCATCGAGGTGGTCGTCGTCTTGCCGTGCGTGCCCGCCACTGCGACGGTGGATTTCAGCCGCATCAGCTCGGCCAGCATCTCGGCGCGCCGCACGACGGGCACGCGGCGGTCGAGCGCCGCCTCCACCTCCGGGTTGCCACGCTTCACTGCGGTGGAGGTGACGACCACGGCGGCATCGGCGACGTTCTCGGCCGCGTGGCCGATCGTGACCTGAATCCCGCGCGCGCGCAGTCCCTCGACGACATAACCTTCCGCCACGTCGCTGCCCTGCACTGAATAGCCGAGGTTGTGCATGACCTCGGCGATGCCCGACATGCCGATGCCGCCGATGCCGACGAAGTGGATCGTGCCGATGTCGGTCGCGACGCCCTTCACGCAAAAGCCTCCTTGTGCTGCACCCGCCCGACGTGGACCGGCGCGCGCGGCGCGTCGAGGCTTTCGACCAGATCGGCCATGTCGCTGACCGCATCCGGCATCCCGCAGGCACGGGCGCGACCGGCCGCATTCTCCAGCGCGGCAGGATCGAGCCCTAGCTTCTGCATCTGCTTGGCGAGTTCGGTCGGGGTGAAGCGCGGCTGCGGGATCGTGCGCGCGCCGCCCGCCTCGGTGATCGCGCGCGCGTTGGCGGTCTGATGGTCGTCGGTCGCACCCGGCAGCGGGACGAGGATTGCAGGACGGCCCGCGGCGGTCAACTCGGCGATCGTTGAGGCACCCGCGCGCGCGATGACTAGGTGCGCCCAGGCAAGCTGCTCGGGCATGTCGGGCAGATAGGTCGCGAGATCGGCGGCGATGTCGAGCGAAGCGTATTTCTCGCGCGCAGCGTCGATGTCCTCGATTCGCGCCTGGTGCGTCACCTGCAAGCGGCGACGGAACGCGACCGGCAGCATCGCGAGACCGTCGGGTACGACCTGGCTCAGCACGCTCGCGCCCTGGCTACCGCCGGTGACCAGCACGCGGAAGATGCCGTCCTCCTCCAGCAGCGGATACGGCCGGCTGCGCAAACTGAGCACCGCCTCGCGCACCGGATTGCCGACAAGGTGCACCTTGTTCGCATAAGCCGGCTTCAGCCGCTCGGTCGCCGGATAACTCGTCGCGATCGCATCGACGCGGCGCGCGACGAGGCGATTGACGCGGCCGAGCACGGCGTTCTGCTCGTGCACCGCGGTCGGGATGCGACCCGCGAACGCGGCGGACAGCGCCGGGAATGCGGGGTAGCCGCCGAAGCCCACCACCGCGGCGGGCTTAAGCGAACGATACAGCTCGCGCGCGGTGCGGCGGCCCTCCACCATCTGCCGCGCCGCCTTTGCCCAGCCAACCGGCCCGCCGGCGAAGCGCCCCGCCGGAATGACGTGCGTTTCGACCCCGTCGAACAGACCGGGAAAGCGCACGCCGCGCGCGTCGCTGACCAGCGCGACGCGGTGGCCGCGGCGCATCAGCTCGGCCGCGAGCGCGGCGGCCGGCACCATGTGGCCGCCGGTCCCTCCGGCGGCGAGGACGAACGAGCGCGCGCGCGTCACGCGGCGTTCCAGCGGTTGATATAAGGACTACGCATCAGGAATGGGTTGCGCCGGGTGAACGCCAGGAGCAAGCCCATCCCGATCGACAAAGCGACCATCGACGACCCGCCATAGCTGATGAACGGCAGCGTCATGCCCTTCGACGGCGCCAGCCCGGTGTTGACCGCCATCGAGACCAGCGCCTGCGCGCCGAACTGTACCGCCAGACCCGAGGCGGCGAGCAGCTTGAAACTGTCCTGCTCGTCCAGCAGCTTGACGAACACGCGCACCACGATCGCGAGAAACACAAGCGCGACGATCATGCACGCGATCAGGCCGAACTCCTCACCGATGACGGAGAAGATGTAGTCGGTGTGCGCCTCGGGCAGGCCGAACTTGGCGGTGCCGCCGCCCGGACCGGTGCCGAACCAGCCGCCAGCGGTCAGCGTATTGTGCGCGGCATTGGTCTGGAAATGGTCGGACGCGCCCTCGCCCTCGATGCCGGGGAACAGGAACGCGTCGATGCGCGCGCGCGCCGTACCGTAGAAGGTGTAGGCGGCGACGAGGCCCACCGGCACCATCGCCAACAGCCCGATAATCGTGCGCGTCGGCGTTCCCGCGATGACGATCAGCGCGAGCCAGATCGAGCAGAAGATGATTGTCTGCCCGAAATCGGGCTGCATCATCAGCAGCAGCGCGACCAGCCCGGTCAGCCCGGCGGTGATGACCGTCGCGGGCAACTCCTCGTCGCGCGCCTTCAACGACAACAGATAGGCGACCGTCACGACGAAGAAGGGTTTCAGGAACTCCGACGGCTGGAACTGCGCGAAGCCGAAGCCGATCCAGCGCCGCGCACCGTTGACGGTCATGCCGACGAACGGCGTGACGGCGAGCAGCGCGACGCAGATCCCGGCGCCGACCAGCGACATGCGTCGCGCCAGCGTGACCGGCAACATCGACACGCCGAACAGCACCGGCAGCGCGACTGCAACCCAGATCACCTGACGCCAGAAATAATGCAGCGGCGTAAACTTCACGTGCTCACCCGAATAGCGCACCGCAGTGGCAGGCGATCCGGCGGCGACCGCGATCAGCCCGATCGCGATCAGAAACAAGGCCAGCAACAGCAGCACGCGGTCGATGTCCCAGAACCACGTGCCGAGCGGCGACGGATCGCCGCGCCCGCCGCGCCCCTGCAACCGCCCACGGCGGATCGCCTGCATGTCGTTCATGGCCGTGCCCCTACGCCGTACAAACCCGATCCGCGCATCATGCCGCCCCCGTCATGCGAGCGCCTCGACCGCTTCGCGGAAGGTGCGACCGCGATGCTCGTAGTCGCGGAACTGATCGAACGAGGCGGCGGCGGGCGACAGCAGCACGACATCGCCGCGCTCCGCCTCCCGCGCGGCGAGCTTCACGGCGCGTTCCAGCGTCTCGACCTCGGCAACGGGCACGTGCGGGCGCAGCAGGGCGGCGAAGCGAGGGCCCGCCTCGCCAATCGTATAGGCGCGCGCCACGTGGCTCAGATGCGCCATGCACGCGTCGAGGTCGTCACCCTTCGCGCGCCCGCCGACGATCCAGTGGACGCGCGGGAAGGCCGCGAGTGCGGGCGCGGTGCTCTCTGGATTGGTTGCCTTGCTGTCATCGTACCAGGTGACACCGTTCAAGGTCGCGACCCGCTCCATGCGATGCGGCAGGCCGGTGAAGCTGGCGAGGGCCTGCTCGATCACGTCATCCGCGATGCCGAGCGCACGCGCGACTGCGACCGCGGCGGCGGCGTTCTGCGCATTGTGCGGGCCCTGCAAAGCGGGCCAGCCCGACTGATCGACGCTCGCGTCGACGTCGAGGCGGATCGCGCGTGCGCCGAGTTCATCGGCGATCCGCGCCGACGTGGCATCGCCGGTGCCGACGACCGCGACATGGCCTGGCGACTGCATCGCGAACAACCGCGCCTTCGACGCCGCATAGGCCTCGAACCCGTCGTAGCGGTCGAGATGATCGGGCGTGACGTTGAGCAGCACCGCGACATCGCAGTCGAGCGTCTCGGTCAGGTCGATCTGGTAGCTGGACAGCTCCAGCACGTAGACGCCACCTTCGGGCAGCGGCTCCTGCCCGAGGATCGGCAACCCGATGTTGCCGCCCATCAGCACCGGCAGTCCTGCGACCTCGCAGATGTGGCGGACGAGCGCGGTGGTGGTCGACTTGCCGTTGGTGCCGGTGATCCCGACGACCTTGTGCGGCGGCAGCTCGGCGCGGCCTTGCGCGAACAACTCGATGTCACCGACGATAGGAACTCCCGCCGCACGTGCCTTGGCAGCAAGCAGGTGCGTGTTGAGCGGCACGCCAGGCGAGACGACCAGCGCATCGAAGCTTGCGAGGTCGAGCGTATCGAGATCGGCGATCTCTACGCCCGCTAGACCTTCACGCTTGCTCTCGTCGCTGTCCCACGCCACCACCTCAGCGCCGGCCGCGACCAGCGCGCGCACGGTCGCCGCGCCCGAGCGCGCGAGCCCGAGCACGGCGTACCGTTTCCCCGCCCAGGCGCGCGACGTAATCACCGCAGTTTCAGCGTCGACAGGCCGGCGAGCGCCAGCACCAGGCTGATGATCCAGAAACGGATCACGACGGTCGGCTCGCTCCAGCCGAGCTGCTCGAAATGGTGGTGGATCGGCGCCATGCGGAACACCCGCTTGCCCGTCCGCTTGTAGACGAACACCTGGATGATAACCGACAACGCCTCGACCACGAACAGCCCGCCGATGATGCCAAGCACGATCTCATGGTGCGCGACCACTGCCATCGTGCCGAGTGCACCGCCGAGCGCCAGGCTGCCGGTGTCGCCCATGAACACCGCGGCGGGCGGCGCATTGTACCACAGGAACGCGAGGCCGGCGCCCACGACAGCGCCGCAGAAGATCGCGAGCTCACCCGCGCGCGGCACGTGCGGGATGCCGAGATAATCGGCAAACTTCACGTTGCCCGCCAGATAGACGATCACCATGAACGCAACCGAGGCGATGATGACGGGCATCGTCGCAAGGCCGTCGAGACCGTCGGTCAGGTTCACCGCATTGCCGAACGACACGATCACGAATGCGGCGAAGATCGGGTAAAAATATCCCAGGTCGATGTAATAGCGGTTGGTGAATGGCAGGAAGAGCCCCGAGCCGTTCTCCTGCATGATGATCCACGCCGCGACCCCCGCGATCAGGAATTCGAGCAGCAGCCGGACACGTCCGGGTACGCCGGCGGTGCTCGCCTTTCGCACCTTGTCATAGTCGTCGAGGAATCCGATCGCGCCGAACCCCAGCGTCACGAACGCGCACGCCCAGACGAACGGATTGCGCAGATCCATCCACAACAGCATCGCCAGCGACACGCTGGTCAGGATCATCAGCCCGCCCATCGTCGGCGTTCCGCGCTTGGCAAGGTGCGTCTGCGGACCGTCGGCGCGGATCGGCTGTCCCTTGCCCTGCCGCACGCGCAACCAGCCGATGAACTTCGGCCCGATGATCAGCCCGATCAGCAGCGCGGTCGCGACCGCCGCGCCGGTACGGAACGACTGGTAGCGGATGAGGTTGAGCAGACCCGGAAAGCCGAGGTGCTGCGCGATCCAGTAGAGCACTCAATTAACCCCGTTCGAGAGACCAGCGACGACGCGCGCCAGTCCCACCCCGTTCGACCCCTTGACGAGTACCGCATCGCCCGGCGCGATCACACGCGACACATGTTCCAGCGCGGCAGCGGCGTCGGGCACATGAACGAAATCAACCGTTCCCTCAAGCGCTTGCGCGAGCGGGCGCATCGCTTCGCCGACCAGCACGGCCGCCTCGACGCGCGCGGCGATCACCGCGGGCGCCAGGCCGGCATGATAATCGGCGCTCTTGGCCCCCAGCTCGCGCATTTCACCCAGTACCGCGACGTGTCGGCCCGGCTGGTCGGCCAGCACCGCCAGCGTCGCGGCGACCGAGGCGGGGTTGGCGTTGTAGCTCTCGTCGATCAGCAAGGCGTGGCCTCCGCCCACCGCGATCCGGGTCCGCGCACCGCGCCCGGCGAGCCCGCCCAGCTCCGCCAGTGCGAGCCCGGCTAGCGCCAGATCGCCGCCGACCGCATCGACCGCGGCGAGCACCGCCAGCGCGTTCGACACCCAGTGCGCGCCCGCCTGCGACACGGTCAGGCCCAGTTCGTGCTCGCCGACGCGCGCGGTGACGAAGGTGCCGCCGTTGCTCGAACGCGCCATCTCCAGCGCGTGAACATCCGCCGCGCGATCGAGCCCAAAGGTCACGATCCGCTCGGCGTAAGGCCGAGCCGCGGCGATCAGGCGATCCCGATGTGGACTGTCGTAGGGGACGATCGCGACCCCGCCCGGCTCCAGCCCCTGGAAAATCTCGCCCTTCGCGTCGGCAATCGCGGCCTCGTGCGGGAAGAACTCGGTGTGCGCGGGAGCGATCGCGGTGACCAGCGCGACGTGAGGGCGCACCAGCGTCGTCAAATGCGCGAGTTCGCCCGGATGGTTCATCCCCATCTCCAGCACCGCATAGTCACTGTCACTCGGCATGCGCGCGAGGCTCAGCGGTACACCGGTGTGGTTGTTATAGCTCTTGACCGAGCAATGCGCCTTCGTTGCCGGCGAACGATCGAGCGCGGCGAACAGCGCCTCCTTGGTCGAGGTCTTGCCGACCGATCCGGTGACGCCGATCACCTTGCCCGTGACCCGCGCGCGCGCGGCACGGCCGAGGTCCTCGAGCGCGGCGAACGTGTCGGCCACCTGAACCGCGGGCTGCGGCGTCTCACGCGACACGAGCGCGCCTGCCGCCCCTTGCGCAAACGCCTGATCGAGGAAGCGGTGACCGTCGGTCGTCTCCCCGGTGAGAGCGACGAACAGGTCGCCGGGGCCGACCTCACGCGAATCGAACGCGACGCCCCCGTTCACGGAATTGGCGACCGCGAAGTCGGCGTTCGCGCGGCCCTTCGTGGCGGTAGCGATTTCGGCGGCGGTCCACAGGCTCATGCCGCGACCTCGCGCGCGACCGCCACGTCGTCGAACGGCAGCACCATGTCGCCGACGATCTGGCCCTGCTCGTGGCCCTTGCCGGCAATCAGCACGATATCGTCGACGCGTGCGATCTCGACCGCGCGCGCGATCGCGGCGCGGCGGTCGCCGATCTCGGTCGCGCCCACCGCACCCTCCAGCACGTCGCGCCGGATCGCGGCGGCATCCTCGCCGCGCGGATTGTCGTCGGTCACGATTACCACGTCGGCCTCGTTAGCAGCCACCCTGCCCATCGGCACGCGCTTGCCCTGGTCCCGGTCCCCGCCCGCACCGAAGACGAGGATCAGCCGGCCGGCGACATGCGGGCGCAAAGCCGCGATCGCTGCCTCGAGTGCGTCCGGGGTGTGCGCGTAATCGACGTAGATCGGCGCACCCGACTTGGCGATCGCCGCGCGCTCGAGCCGCCCGCGCACCGGCTGCAGCCGCGCGAGTCCCTTGAGCGTCGCGGCCGGCTCGCCACCCGTCGCTATGACCAACGCCGCCGCGACCAGCGCATTCGCCGCCTGATATCCGCCGATCAGCGGCAGGTCGACGTGGTGCTCAACGCCGTCCGCGGTCGCGATGACCAGCCCCTGCCCCAGCAGCGTCGGCGCGCGCGAAACGAGGCGCAAATCGTCGCCGTGCTCGCCCACCGTCATCACGCGATTGCCGCGCTCGCGCGCCAGATCGATCACGCGCTCCGACTGCGGATCGTCCGCCCACACCACTGCCACGCCGTTGTCTGCCAGCACTTCGGAGAAAAGCCGCAGCTTGGCGGTGAAGTACGCCGCCATGTCGCCGTGATAGTCGAGGTGGTCGCGGCTCAAATTGGTGAACGCGGCGGCTGCCACCCGCAGCCCCTCGGTGCGATACTGGCTCAATCCATGGCTCGACGCCTCGAACGCCAGATGCGTCACGCCTTCGCGCGCCAGTCCGGCGGCGTTCGACAGGAAGGTGACGACGTCGGGCGTGGTCAGCCCGGTCACGACGCGCTCGTCGGCGGTGGTGACGCCCAGCGTCCCGACCGAGGCGGCATGATGCCCCGCCATGCGCCACAATTGCCGCGTCATCTCGACGGTAGAGGTCTTGCCGTTCGTACCCGTCACCGCGACCGTGGCGTGTGGGAACGGCGCGAAGAAGCGCGCGGCGAGCTTCGCGAAACACTCGCGTGGCGAATGATCGGCGATGTGGACCGCGCCCTCGACCCGCACCTCGGGTCGCGCGACGATCGCCACGGCGCCCGCCTCGATCGCGGCGGGGATGAAATCCTCGCCGTTCACGCGTGCGCCCTTGAACGCACCGAAAATCGTGCCCGGCGCGACCTTGCGATGGTCGATTGCAAAGCCGGTGACGGTCGCGTCGCCCGCCTCGCCGGCCTGGTCGGTCAGGGCCGACAATCTCATCCAACCGACCCCTTTATCGTTCAAACCCGTGCAACCCTCGGCTCCTGCCCGCGCCTCGCGCGGTCACTGCCCGCCGCTCGTCGGCGCGCGTGAGGGGTCCTGCCACAATGTCGGCAGAATGTCAGACACGTCAACGTCGCGGTGATCGTCAGGCGTTACGCCCAGCATCGCGCCGATTCGCGCGATCGTGCGACCGACCACCGGCGCCGCGTTCCACGCCGCGGTCTTCCAGCCGTACGTCTCCTTGGTGCCGAGCGGCGAGTCGAGCATTGCGACGACGACGTAGCGCGGCGCGTCCATCGGGAAGGCGGCGGCGAAGGTCGCGACGTTGCGCGACCGGTCGTACCCGCCGGCGACCGCGGCCTCGGCGGTGCCGGTCTTGCCGCCGACGCGGTAGCCCGGCGCATCGCCCTTGCGCCCGGTGCCGCGCATCACGACCAGCCGCAGCATCTGGCGCATCCGCGCGCTCGTCGCCTCGCTGATGACGCGCCGTCCCGCGACCTGGTGGCCGGGTGCGACCTTCAGCAGCGTCGCCGGGCGCCACGTGCCTCCATTGACGAGCGCAGCGTAAGCGCTGGCGAGATGCAGCGGAGTTACCGCGATGCCGTGGCCGTAGGCGGTGGTCATCGTCGTCGTGCGCGCCCAGTAGCTCGGCAGCAGCGGGCGGCCTTTCTCGCGCAGTTCGATGTCGGGCGGCGTGTCGAAGCCCAGCTTCTTGAACATCGCCTGCATCCGCGCCGGCCCGACCTCGTCGGCGACGCGCGCGGTGGCAACGTTGGAGGAATAGATCAGCGTCTCGGCCATGTTGAGCCAGCGCTTCGGATCGCCGCGCTCGTCGTGGATCGTGAAGCGGCCGACCTGCAGCGGGTGCGTGGCATCGAACCGCCGCTCCATCGAGGTCACGACGCCGTTCTCAATCGCGGTCGCCATCGTGATTGGCTTGAAGGTCGAGCCGAGCTCGAAGACGCTCTGCGTCGTGATGTTGCGCAGCTCGTCGGTGCCCGCGCGGCCGACGCGATTGGGGTTAAAGGTCGGCAGCGACACCATCGCGATCACCTCGCCGGTCGCGACGTCGAGCACGATCCCGCCGCCGCCGCGCGCGGAGAAGGTCGTCATCGCACGGCCAAGCTCGCTCTCCATCGCCGCCTGTGCGCGGCTGTCGATCGACAGCTGGACCGGCTTCGCCTCGGTCGCAGGGTTGGTCAGCCGCTCGTTCAGCGCACGCTCGATCCCGCTCATGCCGGTGCCGTTGCTGATGAAGCCGAGCACGTGCGCCGCAAGCGAGCTCTGCGGATAGAGCCGCTGCGTCTCGCGCTCGAACACGATGCCGGGCTCGCCGATCGCGTTCACCGCCTCGACCAGCGCGGGGCTGGCGCGACGGTTCAGGTAGGCGAAGCTCGACCGCTTGGTCAGCTGCGCGTAGAACCACGCCTGATTGCCGCGGTCGGGCATCAGGTCCGCCAGCCGCTGCGCGATCTCGGTCGGGTCGCCGATCAGCTTGCGCGGGTGTACCGCAATCGTCCAGGCGTCGATCGTCCGCGCGAGCGGCTGTCCGTTGCGGTCGACGATGTCGCCGCGCGGCGCGGTCAGCTTGTTGGCGACATCCTCGCCGCCCGTCGACAGGACGCCCAGCAGGAACAGCCGCGCGATCACCGCCAGCACGCCGGCGGCGAACAGCAACATCAGCACCATCAGGCGCATATGCTGCGTCGCGACCAGTGCGTGGCGTTGGTCGACGTTTCTGGTCTGGCGGATCGGGCGGGCGACCAGCGTGGTCACCGCAAGCGGCTCCGCTCCGCGCGCGCACCGCTGGCGAGGTCGCCGAGCGTTCCGGCACTCAGCAGCGAATTGTCGACCATCGCGACCGACCGGACATTGCGATCGACGCGCGGCCGCTCATCGGCGTGTGCGATCGCCTGTCGGATCAGCACGCGCGCGGCCGCGACTGCCGGTGCCGGACGCGCCGCCGGGGTTGCGGGCACGACATGGGCAATGTGCACCGCATCGTAGCGGGGTGCGCTGACGGGCTTGTTGATCACCGCCTTGACGATGGTCGGCGCTGCGTTGCCGGTCGATGCGGGCGGAGCGACGGTCAGCGGCGAGGACGGCACGATCAGCGACGCGGTCTGCACCCCGCCCGACTGACCCGGCTGCAACGGCGTCATGTCGCGCGGCGACAGGCTGGCGAGCGTGGTCTCGTCACGAACGAATTGCTGCGTGGTCGGCACGGTCAGCGCCAGCGTGTTGCCGTTCCAGCGTTCCAATTGGACCAGGTTGGCGCGTACGTCGAACTCGGTTTCCAGCGCGCGGATGTCGCGCTCTGCGCTCGCGATCTTGACGTCGACCTGCTGCAATCGCTTTCGCTCGGCCGCGACCTGCGACGAGACAAGGTAGAAGCCGATTGCGACCAGCGCGCAGCTCGACAGCCACCCGAGCCCTTTCAAGCGGTACAATGCTACCACGACACGTCTCCAACACGCTGAACAGATGCCGCGGTACGTCGCGCGGCACGAAGAGTGGCGGAACGAGCGCGCGGGTTCGCCGCCAGCTCCGCCTCGCCCGCGCGAACAGCGCGGGACAGATTGTCGAACGCCGCGGGCAGCGGCACCGCCGCCATCGGCAAGTGACGCGATCCCGCGGGCGCAGCCCCGCCACGCTCGCGGAGGAACCGCTTTACCATGCGATCCTCCAGGCTGTGGAAGCTGACCACCGCCAAACGACCGCCCGGTGCCAGCACGCGCTCGGCAGCAGCGAGACCGTCGGCCAGCTCGTCCAGCTCGCGGTTGACGTGGATGCGCACTGCCTGGAACGCACGGGTCGCCGGGTCCTTCTTCTCGTGCGGACGGTGACCCAGCGCGCGGCGGACGACGCTCGCGAACTGCGCCGTCGTCGTAAGCGGACGCGACGCCACGACCGCGCGTGCGACCCGCCGCGACTTCGGCTCGTCGCCGTAGCGGTAGAGCACGTTGGCAATTTCTTCCTCGTCGGCCGTGTTGAGGAAATCGGCCGCACTTGGCCCGTCCTGGCTCATCCGCATATCGAGCGGACCATCGGTCTGAAACGAGAAGCCCCGCGCCGCCTGATCGAGCTGCATCGAGGAGACGCCCATATCCATCGTCACACCGTCAACCGGTAGCTTGCCGCGCTCGGCCAACGCCTGCTCCATTGTCGAGAAGTCGCCGGCGATCAGCGTCAGCCGCGACTCGGCCGCCTCGAGCACGCGACCCGCCCGAATCGCGTCGGGGTCGCGGTCGAACGCGATCACTTCGGCTCCGGCGGCGAGCAGCGCGCGCGTGTAGCCGCCCGCACCGAAGGTCGCATCGACGTGACGCTCACCCGGGGCGGGGGCGAGTGCGGCGATCACCTCGTCGAGCAGAACGGGGATATGCGGGGATTGGCGGTTCACGTCGCCCGTCACGTGGTTAGTCACGTCATCGGTCACAGGGCGATGCCCTTTTCTTCGCAGGTGAACTCGACGAACTCGCGGATGAACGGGTCGACGTCGTCGTTCTCCAGCAGCAGCGCGGGCGACCAGATCGTGACCCAGTTGAACGAACCCAGGAACACCGCGGCGCCACCGATCCGGGCGTAACGGCGCTCGAACGCGGGCATGATGAAGCGGCCTGACCCGTCGAACGGCAGCGGCTCGGCAGCGCCAGCGCGATCGAGGATGTTCCAGTCGGTGCGACCGTCCTTCAACTCGCCCGCCGCCTCGCGTGCTTCCAGCTTGGCCTTGTGGATCGGCACGAAGCCGGGATCGTAGGCGATCAGGCAGCGATATTGCGGGTGTGCGGCAATGATGACGGTGCCGCCGTCCTTGCCATCGTCGCGCGGACTGTTCTTCGCGAGGGCGGCGCGCAGGCTATTGGGAATCGCGACACGGCCCTTGTCATCGACAAGACCGAGCCCCTTTCCCTGATAGTCCACCCGTTCGGCCACGCTTACCTCGCACTCGGGGTACAAGACCGCGCTGCCCGCCGAGCGACCATCGCCGCCTGACGCTCAAGCCTGTCTGTCTACAACGTTGGTGCTGCCCCCAATGTTGGAAATTGATGTAGCGCAGTCTGATTGGGAGCGGAAGGGATTTCCGGGGAATTTCGGGGAAATCACGTAAGACTTTGGAATAACGTGGCGCGTACGTCGCATGCCCACTTTCGTTTATGATTTGTTCCAACAATGCTTCTCTAACGCACGTTACTTACTCGGTAATTAGGTCAGAGAGCGTACCCGAATCCAGTTGCAGCAGTATAAGCAAGAGTGCGGGTCGCGAGCCAACGCTTCAGCTTCAGCGCGGGTCGGCCGCCGCTGCGCTGTTAGCGATGCTGGGCGTGACACCAAGCTCGGCCAGGGGTTCGTTGCCAGCCGTCGGCACCGCGGCGGGTGCCCCCGCTCGCGCGATCACGCCCGCTCCGGCATTGGCAGCAGGCGTCACCGGCCGTTCGCGCGAGACGGTCGAGAAGATCGCGCTGGCCAGACCGATCAGCAGCACGACCGCGGCCAGGCCGATCATACCGACGCGCACGCGCTGCCGCGCCTGATCGGCCAGATAACGGGAGTTCGGTTGCTGCTTCATTCGATCGCGCGGTGATAACGGATTACCGCGCGCGTGTCGAACCGCGTCATGCGGCGCGGTGGAGCCCCTTGGCTTCGAGCCACGCCGGATCGTAGAGCGTCGACAGATACCGGAATCCGGTGTCGCACAGGATCGTCGCGACGCGCTTGCCGGGACCCAGGTGCCGCGCCAGCCGCACCGCACCGGCGACGTTGATCCCCGACGACAGCCCCAGGCATAGCCCCTCCTCGCGCAGCAGCCGATCAACCCAGTCGAGCCCCTCCTGGTCGGAGATGCGGAACTGCGTGTCGATCGGCGCGCCCTCGAGATTGGCGGTGATCCGTCCCTGCCCGATCCCTTCGGCGACGGACGATCCCTCCGACCGCAGTTCGCCGTGCGCATAATATTCGTACAGGGCCGCGCCGTGCGGGTCGCTGAGCGCGATGCAGACGCGCTCGTCCTTGGCCTTCAAACCCAGCCCCACGCCCGCGATCGTGCCGCCGGTGCCAGCCGCGCAGGTAAAGCCGTCGACGCGACCCTCCATCTGCGCCCAAATCTCCTCCGCCGTGCCGGTGATGTGCGCGCGGCGATTGGCGATATTGTCGAACTGGTTGGCCCAGATCGCACCCGGCGTTTCCTCCGCTATCCGGCGCGAGGTGTGCACGAAATGGCACGGCGACGAATAAGGCGCGGCCGGCACGGTCACCAGTTCGGCGCCGAGCGCGCGGAGTGTGTCCATCTTCTCCTTCGACTGCGTGTCGGGCATGACGATGATCGTGCGGTAGCCCTTCGCGTTGGCGACCAGTGCCAGCCCGATCCCGGTATTGCCCGCCGTCCCCTCCACGATCGTGCCGCCGGGCGCCAGCATCCCACGCGCCTCGGCGTCCTCGACGATCGACAGCGCGGCACGGTCTTTGACACTTGCGCCTGGATTGGTGAACTCGCACTTGCCGAAGATGTCGCAGCCGGTCGCTGCACTCGGGCCAGCCAGGCGAACGAGGGGCGTGTTGCCGATCAGGGCCAGGGTATTCGGGGTCGTATCCATCGCAACCACATAGGTGGTGTGCCGCGGCCGCCGCAAGCAAGCATGGCTTGGGTGACGCGAAGCGCCCCAACTCTTCCTGGGCTACCCTGCGGTACCACGGCAAAGTTTGAATAATTATGTCGCAGCGCGGCACGGACCTTGACCTATTATGCCGCATGAGCGAAGCGCCGCCGCGCTATGGTAAACCGCCTTCTCCTCCCCGCCGTTGCCGCTTCGCTGTTCGCTCTTGCCGGCTGTAATTCATCGTCCTCGCCCGAAGTGGTCGATTCCAACCCTGATCCGATGGCCGCGAACCTCGCCAAGGCAGCGCCCGTCGAACTGCCGCCCGCGATCAAGGCCGACAAGACGATGCGCTGCAAGGACAGCAGCTTGGTCTATGTCACCTTCTTCCAGGGCGACAAGCAGGCGGTCGTGCGCACCAAGAAGGACGGCTCGCCCGTCATGCTGAAGGCCGCCGAGGCCGGCAAGCCGCTGACCGCGGACGGTGGCTGGTCGATGACCGGCGACACGACCGAGATCACGCTGACGCAGCCGGGCAAGTCGGCGCTGTCCTGCCACGCCTGAGCGTTCGCAACGTTCGCTTGTCACCGGGCCGCGCCGGGCCTAGCCTGGCGCATCGATGGCGACGATCGCGATCTATTCCCTGAAAGGCGGCGTCGGCAAATCGACGCTCGCCGTCAATCTCGCATGGTGCGCCGCGACGCTGTCGTCGCGGCGCACCTTGTTGTGGGACCTCGATCCGCAGGCCGCATCAAGCTGGATGCTGGGTGAGGACGGCGGCGGCGAGCGCGCGCACGCGGTCTTCTCGCGCCATATCCCACCGTCGCGACTGATCCGGGTCACCACGACCGAGCGGCTTGACCTGCTGCCCGCCGACGCGTCGCTGCGCAACCTGAACCACCTGTTCCGCGCCTTGGCCAAGAAGCGGCGGCTCGCACGTCTGCTCGGCGAGTTGGGCGACCACGACCGCGTCGTACTCGACTGCCCGCCCGGGTTGACCGAAACCGCGGATCAGGTCGCGCGCGCCGCCGACCTGATCGTCGTCCCCGTCGTCCCGTCTGCCTTGTCCGAACGCGCGTGGAGCGAGGTCGACCGTCATCTGGGCGGACGCACGCGCACCATGCCGGTCCACGTCATGGTCGACCGCCGCCGCGCGCTGCATATGGAGGCGCTTGCTCGCCATCCCGACTGGCCGGTCATTCCGATGGCGAGCGTGGTGGAGAGTGCCGCAACCCAACGTCGACCGGTCGGTCATGTCGCGCCGCGCAGTCCCGCCGCCGTAGCGGTCGCCGATTTGTGGAAGAGGATCGAGAAACGGCTCGTTTGATGTTCGAACCGCTCGACCCTGCCATCGTGCTCGGCGCCTATTCAGTCGGCGTCTTTCCGATGGCGGACAGTCGCGATGCGCGCAGCGTCTATTGGGTGGAACCGCGCCGTCGCGCGATCCTGCCGCTGGACGGCTTTCACCTGTCGCGCTCGCTGCGCAAGGTCGTGGTCGCCGACCGCTTCCGCGTCACCGCCGACCGCGCGTTCGGACAGGTGCTGCGCCTGTGCGCCGAGAGCGCCGACGATCGCCCAGAGACGTGGATCAACCGCTCGATCGAACACGCCTTCACCCGACTGCACGAGATGGGTCACGCGCATTCGGTCGAATGCTGGTCGGGCGATGAACTGGTCGGAGGCCTCTACGGTCTCGCAATCGGGCGCGCTTTTTTCGGCGAAAGCATGGTCAGTCGCGCTGCCAACGCATCAAAGGTCGCGATCGCCGCGCTTGTCGCGCGGTTGCGCGCCGGCGGCTACACGTTGCTCGACTGCCAGTTCATGACGCAACACCTCGCCACCTTGGGCGCGGTGGAGATCAGCCGCGTCGACTATATGGCGTTGCTGGCAGCCGCACTCGGCGGCTCGGGCGAGTCATCCGCTTCCGCCGAGGCCGGGGACGGCGACTTCGGCGCGCTCGACCGCTTGGTCGGTAGTGCGGGCGATGACGCCGCGGTCGGCGTCGTGCCGGGGAAGCTCATCGCGCAGCTCTTGGTCCAGACGTCATAGACCGGGTGCAGCACGACGTTCAGCTGCGGCCGCTCCTTGTACAGCCAGCCTGAGAAGACACGCTGCCAGTGACGGTCGATGTTCTGCACGTCCAACTGGACGAACGCGCCGGTCAGCGCCTGCTGCTCCCACGGCGCGGTCTGCTCGCACGCCGACAGGCGCACGATTACGTCGCCCACGCGCACCGCCTGCCCGGGCTTCAATGTCAGGTCGCGGCTGACGCCGTTGCGCTTGTTGAGCAGGCCGATCACCGCGACGCGCTGCGCCATCGGCGTGGTCCCGGCATCGACCGGCGCACCAGTATCGGTCTCGACCACCTCCGAATTGTCGCCTGCAACAGCGTTGGAGGCGGAGCGTGGCGCCGCGGGTACCGCGCGTGTCACCCGCGCCTGTGCAGGCATGGCGTTACGGCCGGACAGGTGATCGTACCCGTACCATGCCGCGCCGGCACCGGCCGCGAGCACCACCAGGCCGCCGATCGCGGCCGCGCGGTTCACGCGTCGGGACTCCACGCCTCGTAATCACCCGTGGCGGATGCGCGATGCCCGCCCTTCTCCAGCGCGCCCGCGGGCCGATAGGC